>CAMCWB010000080.1 GCA_945882315.1 Bauldia litoralis
GGCGCGGAACTGCTCGGCGTCGACCTCGCCAAGCTCAACGAGGACGCATTCGAGGAGATTCATCGCGGGCTGCTCGAGCACCAGGTGATCTTCTTCCGCGACCAGAAACTCGATTCCGACCAGTATCTCGCTTTCGCCAAGCGCTGGGGCGAGATCGCGCTCTACCCCTACATGAAGGGGCTCGATACGCATCCGGAAATCCTCGAAATCCTGAAGACTGAGAACGATACCTACGCCTTTGGCAATATCTGGCACACGGATTCGAGCTTCCTCGCCATCCCGCCAAAGCTGACCATGCTCTACTCTTTCGAGATGCCGCCGGCCGGCGGCGACACGGCCTTCGCCAACATGTATCTCGCCTATGACCGTCTTTCCGACGGGATGAAGGCCCTGATCGGCGGCCTCAAGGGCATGAATGTCGGCGATCAGCCGGTAGCGCGCTTCACCGAGCTCAGCAACATGAAGGCGCAGGACCCCGGCAAGGTCCAGGTCAAGACCGTCCATCCCGTCGTGCGGACCCATCCGGAGACCGGCCGCAAGGCGCTCTATGTGGGCGGCCACACCATCCATTTCGACGGCATGTCCAGGGAGGAGAGCGCGCCGCTTCTGGACTATCTGAGGCAGCACGCAATCACGCCCGAATTCACCTGCCGCTTCCGCTGGGCGCCCGGATCGATGGCGATCTGGGACAATCGCTGCACGCTTCACTACGCCATCGACGACTATTCCGGGCAGCGTCGGCGCATGCACCGGATCATCGTCGAGGGCGAGGAAGCGCCGTTCTAGAGCGCCTGGTCCAACCAGCAGAGTTCCATTTCCGCTCCTCCCCTCCCCGGGGATAAACTCCAGCGGGGACGCAGGGCGACAATCCATTCCGTCGCCGCGACACCTTGATTCCCCCTTTCACGGGAGTGAGCGGAGTGGGGTCCGGTAATCAGAAAGAGGGACAAAGAATGAGCCATATCGCCGTCTGTATGGTGTCGCCGGAGCAATGGGGCGACGTCGATCCGCTGTCGCGCACCATCCTCGAGGAAGCCGGCATCAAGATAATCCGGAACACCAAGCGGCGCCTTCTCGTCGAATCCGAGATGAAGGCGTTGATCAAGGGCTGCGACGTCGCCATTTCGGGCGCCGAGCCGATGCCGGCTTCGGTGATGGACGAAGCGCCGGGGCTGCGCTTCGTGGCGCGCGCCGCGGTCGGCCTGGACAGCATCGACCTCAACGCGGCCCGGGCGCGCGGCATCGGCGTCTCCTATGTCCCGGGCGCCAACGCGCAAGCCGTAACCGAACTGACCATCAGCCACATCCTGACCCTGATCCGAGGCGTGCAGCAGGGCGACGCGACGCTACGAAAGGGTGAGTGGCTCCGGGTCATGGGCCGCAGCCTCGAAGAATTGACGATCGGCATTATCGGTATCGGCCGCATCGGCAAGCGCGTGGCGCGGCATCTCTCGGCCTTCGGCGCGAGGATCATCGCGAACGACCTCGCGCCGGATGAAGATTTCGGCGCGCTCTACCGCGTCGAATGGGTGAGCAAGGATCGTCTCTTCAAGGAGGCCGACGTGGTCTGCCTGCATGTGCCGAAGGCGCCGTCGACGATCAACATCGTCGGAGCCAGGGAACTGGCGATGATGAAGGACGGCGCTTTCCTCATCAACACGGCGCGGGGCGGGCTGATCGACGAGGCGGCGCTGATCGAGGCGCTCAAAAGTGGCAAGCTTGGCGGCGCCGGACTTGACGTGTTCAGCGAGGAACCCTATCGCGGGCCGCTCGCCGAGATCGAAAACATCATCCTGACCTGCCACATGGGCGCCAACACGCGTTCGTCGCGGGCGCGCATGGAAATCCAGGCGGCGGAATGCCTGATCGCCTATCTGCGCGGCGAGCCGATCCCCAACATCGTGCCGGACAGCGAATACGAGTTGCAGGCCGCGATGAAGGCGATGACGCGGAAGGGCTGAAGCGTTAGCCCCACGGCCCGTGCTTGCCCTCGGTCGCGAAGGGGCTCGACAGGGGCGGCCGCATCAGGCCGCTCGCGCTTCTTGAAGAACGAGCCCAGCACAAGGCCGGCGACGAAGCGCCGACATGGGCCCGGAAGGCGACGCCTCCCTCGCCCGGCGGGGTCGCGGCGGCGTTGAAGAACTGCATGGCATACCGATGCCTGGGACGATGATCGCCGGAATGCGGAAGACGGTGGCGAAGCCGCCTCATACATTCAGAGCGCCTCACCGGAGCCTTGCCGTGCCGAGGATGATGGTCGCTGAGATCCGAGTTGCGAAGGGGCGAGTGGCGGATGCCTGTGGAAGGCATAGACTGCTGCCCCGACGAACCGCAAAACACGGCGGAAAAGAAGCTCGATGTAGAGGACAATCGCGATGAAAGCGGTGCGGTTTTCGCGATTCGGACCGGCGACCGATGTCGCCGATCTTGTCGACATGCCAGAGCCTGCACCACCGGGCGTGGGTGAGGTTCTGATCCAGATCCTGGCGAGCCCGGTTAATCCATCGGAATTCCTGAGCTTCGAAGGCCGGTTCGGTTCTTATGCGCCAAAGCTGCCGGTCTTTGCGGGCGGCGAGGCGGTCGGGCGCGTCATCGGCATCGGCGCTGGCGTGACACATCTAAATCCGGGCGACCGCGTGCTGACGCAATATGCTGGCCGCGGGAGCTGGCGCGAACGGCTGACGGCGAAGGCTGACGGCATGTTTCCACTTCCTGACGATATCGACGTGCTGCAACTCGCCATGCTGGCGGTCAATCCGCCGACCGCATGGAACATGATGCATTTGTTTGTCGGGCTCCAGCCGGGCGACTGGATTCTGCAGAACGCGGGCACATCGAGCGTCGGCTACAATGTCATCCGCCTCGCCCGGCGGCTTGGCGCCCGCACGGTCAGCATCGTCCGCAGCAAAGACCAGATCGTGCCACTCCTGACGGCGGGGGCCAACGCGGCGGTGGTCGACGGGCCTGACCTGGCAGATCGGATCGTCGTGGCCGTCAACAATGCGTCGATCCGCCTCGCCTTCGACGCGGTGGCCGGCGCCGCCACGCGCGCCCTTGCCAACGCCGTCGGGCCGGGCGGGACGGTGGTCATCTACGGCATCCTTTCCGGCGGCAAGAGCGACGTGGACACGACCGACATTCTCTTCCGCGACGTCCGCCTGCGCGGTTTCTGGCTGACGCAATGGTTCCGCCAGACGCCGCATGAGGAGAAGCGGCAACTCTATGAGCAACTCGCCGGCCTGATGAAGGACGGCACGATCGAGATTCCGATCGAGGCGACCTATCCGATGACACAGGTCAAGGCCGCCCTCGCTCACGCCGCGCGGCCGAGCCGCGCCGGCAAGGTGCTCTTGACTATGGGAGCGTAGCCGGGCGCACATGGCGAATACCCTCTGAAGGGCTTTACCACCATCGTTGCCGAGAATTTCAGCTGCGCCTTTGCGTGCGCTTTAGCGTGGCTCGGAAGTTTCGCCCAACTCGACAGGCAATCGATGTGTGCACCTTTTCCTCCTCGGGCGCCGCCTCGTCCGGCGGCGCTTTCATGACTGTGGCGCAGCACCTCGCTTAGACATAGTATCGTTCTTGCCGGACGTTCGCGAGGACGCTGGCCAGAGCGGAAGCGCACCAAGCGCTCCGGAAAAAATCGGGAGGAATGCAATGAGACTCGTTTCCGGAACTCTCCGGGCGATGTTTGCAGGTGTCTCGTTCTGCGCGCTTGCAGTCGCAACGCCATCAAATGCCCAGGAACTCAAAGAGCTCAATATCCTGCTGCCGAACAACAACACCACCGGGCTCTACCCCGTGATCGTTGCGCGCGAACTCGGGCTTTTCGAGAAGCAGGGGTTGAAGATTAACTGGCTCGACTCCGACACGACGGTCCCTTATGTCGCCTTCCTGTCCAACGGGCAGGCCGATGCAGTCATGCTCGATGCGCCGCAGACCTTTCAGGCCGTCAACGCCAAGCTGACAATCAAGGTCGTCTATGAAGCCATGCAGAATGCACCTGAAGTTGTCGCGGTGCGCGACGACAGCCCGATCCAGAATGTCTCAGAGCTGAAGGGAAAGACGATTGGCCTCGCGAGCGATCGCGATCAGGTCACGGTGCAGGTCGTTCTCGACACCGCCGGCATTTCGATCGACGAGGTAAAGACGGTCGTTGTCGGCGACACCGGTCCGGTCATGGCGAAGGCATTCCGCGACAATTCGATTGATGCGATCGCCGCGGCCATCAATGACCTGACGACAATTGAGTCTAGCGGGATAAAGACGCGGGACATCACGCCCCCAGAGGTGAAGATCAACCCCGCCAACACCTTCAGCGTCTGGGAACCGCGGATTGAAGAACTCCGCCCGCATCTCGAAAAATTCTTCCTTGTGTGGACGATGGGCACGGCTGCCGCCAAGATCGATCGGGAGGCGGTCTCGAAGATGTCGGCCAAGTCCGTGCCTGAAGAATGGGCGACCGAAGAACTTGGTCAGTCGCTCCTGAGCGGCGCGATGATTACCAATCTGCCGGTGACGGAGAAGTATGGCGACGTGCAGCACGACGTCTGGAAGAAGGTTCAGGGCCCCTACATAAAGTTTGAGCAGATCGAAGCAGAGGTCGATCCCGCCTTGTTCCTCGACGGCAGCTTTATCGACGCCGCGAACCAGTTCGACGAGGAAGAGCTGAAGAATATGCTCGCCGAATGGAAAGCGGCTAATCCCTGACGCGAGACATCAACCGCTTTATGTCGAATACCGCCGGGCGGGTCCAACCTGCCCGGCTTAACAAAAGAAAAGAACAATGGCTGACGGACAGGGCGGCGCGTTGGCGCAATTCGATGTGGTGGTCGTCGGAGCAGGTTTTGCCGGGCTCTATGCTCTATACCGGCTCAGGCAAAGCGGCCTTTCAACATGCATCTTGGAGCAGGGCAGCGGCGTCGGCGGTACCTGGTACTGGAACAGGTATCCGGGGGCGCGCTGCGACACCGAGAGCCTGCAATATTCCTATCAGTTCTCTGAAGAGCTGCAGCAGGACTGGGAGTGGAGCGAGCGCTACGCGACCCAGCCCGAGATTGAGCGCTATCTCAACCACGTCGCCGATCGCTTCGATCTCCGCCGGGACATGCGGTTCTCGACAAAAGTCGAGGCGACGGTCTTCGACGAGCGGAGCGGCCTCTGGCAGATCAGGACTGGCGACGGCAACACTACGTTCGCCCGCTATGTCGTAATGGCGACGGGCTGCCTCTCCTCATCGCTAACGCCGAAGTTCGAGGGGATGGAAAGCTTCGCGGGGCCGCAATACCATACCGCGCTCTGGCCGAAGGAGCCGGTCGACTTTACCGGCCAGAACGTCGCCGTGCTCGGCACCGGCTCGTCGGCGATGCAGGTTATCCCGATCATCGCCGAACAGGCGAAGCAGCTGAACGTCTTCCAGCGGACGGCGAACTACGCCGTGCCGGCGTGGAACGGCCCGCTCGACCGCGACTATCTCAAATGGTTCAAGGCGAATTATGTCGAAAACCGCAAGCGGGCGAAGAGGCTCGTGAGCGGCTTCCTCTGCTACTACAATCCCAAGACCACGTTCGAGGTCAGCGACGAGGACCGAGACCGTGAATACGAGGCGCGCTGGCGCGAAGGCGGCATCGGTTATCTCGCAGCCTTCTCGGACATCACCACAAATGACGAGGCGAACCGTCTTGCGGCGGACTTCATCCATCGCAAGATCCGCTCGATCGTGAAGGACCCGAAGGTCGCCGAGCTTCTCATTCCGGATTCGGTAATCGGCTGCAAACGGCTTTGCGTCCATGCCGGCTACTACGCGACCTATAATCGCGACAACGTCGCCCTCATTGACGTGAAGACGGATCCTGTCGAACGGATAACCCCGACCGGAGTGGTAGTCGCGGGCAAGGATTATCCAGCGGATACTCTCGTGCTTGCGACCGGCTTCGACGCAATGACCGGCGCGCTCAACAAGATCGACATCCGCGGACGGCGTGGCATCTCGCTGAAGGAGAAATGGGCCGAAGGGCCGCGCTCCTATCTCGGCGTCGCGTCGTCGGGCTTCCCCAACCTCTTCACCGTCACCGGTCCCGGCAGCCCGTCGGTGCTGACCAATATGGTGCCGACCATCGAGCAGCATGTCGATTTCATCGCCGGCTGCATCGCGGCGAACGAGGCGCGCGGCGGCGGCACGATGGAGCCCGAGGTCGCGGCCGAGGAAGCATGGGTCGCCGATAATGACGGGGTCGCCCATCGGACGCTTCGCTACAATTGCACGTCCTGGTATCTCGGCTCGAACGTTCCGGGGAAAAAGCGCGTCTTCATGCCCTTCGTCGCGGGCCTCCCCGCCTTCATCGCGAAGTGTGATGAGATCGTCTCTGAGGGCTATCGCGGCTTCCGTTTCGAGCAAATCCAAGAAAATGCAAGGGGCGCCGCGTGACCTTCCCGGAATATGAAAGCTATGACGCGATGGGTCTTGCCGAGCTCGTCAGGCGGAAAGAGGTAAGCGCGGCGGAGCTTGTCGAAGCCGCGATCGAAAGGCTCGAAACGCGCGATCCGAAGATCGGTGCCATCGTGACGCGCATGTACGACGAAGGCCGGCAGGCAGTCGCGGCTATTGCTAGGCGCTTTCATTTCGCGAGCCGGGAGTGACGAATGCCGATTCAACGCTATGAGGGCCGTCCGGGCCGCCCCTATGTGCCCATGGTGAAAGCAGGTTCCTTCGTATTCACCGCCGGCTATACGGGTTTTCGCCCGGACGGCTCGATTCCCGACGATATCGACGAGCAGGTGACCATCATTTTCGACCGGGCCCGCGCCAATCTCGAGAAGGCCGGCTCGTCTTTCGACCGCATCGTCTCGGCAACCGTCTATTTCACCGACCAGGCGCGCGACCGAAAGCGCTTCGACGAGCTTTTCGGCGAGGCTTTTGCCGGGCATCCTCCGGCCCGCTGCTGCGTCGGCGTCACGGGATTGAGCGATCCCGCCAAAAGGGTCGAGATCCAGTTCATCGCCATGATCAACGAAGAGGGCTGAGATGTCAGTCGAGAACATCGCCGCGCGCTGGACGCGGGCCCGAAAGCTCGCGGCCGACCTCGGCTTCGATGCCCTGCTCGTCACCGAGAAGTTCAACTATTGGTACTTCACCGGCCAGCTCAGCAAGGAATTCGACAAGAAGATGCGGCCGATGCTCTTCCTGCTGCCGGTCAATGGCGCGCCGACCGCCATCGTCTACCGGCAGACGGAGAAGGCGTTGAAGCGCTCGTCCGGCATCGAGCAGGTCCTGACCTATGAGGACATCCCCTTTCCGGTCGAGCTCATCAGCGAGGCGATCAAGAGCAGCGGCCTATCCTCGGCGCGGATCGGCGCCGAGTTCGGCGAATATGACCGCCTCGGCCTCGGCTATAGCCAGCTCGCCGATGCCATGAAGGCTTTTCCCGCGGCGCGCTTCGACGACGGCTCGCCGGTCTTCGAGGAGCTCCGCACGATCAAGATGCCGGATGAGATCGCGCTCATCCGCGAGGCCTGCGCCATGACGCTCCGCGCCTGGGACAAGGCCGTCGGCCGCTTCGAGTTCGGCATGACCAACAAGGACGTCAAGCGGACGCTCGCGGTGGCGCTGACCGAAGAAGGCAGCGATTTCGACATCGCCGGCCATGTCACCATCGGCAACGGCATCCATGGCGAGACGCCCTACAAGGAAGGCGAATCGATCTGGGCCGATTTCGGCGGCACCTATCGCGGCTACCAGGCCGATATCGCCCGCCGCGCCATCTTCGGCGAGCCCAGCGCCGAGGCGCTCGGCTACCAGGAGCAGATCAGCGAGATCCTTGCCGCCGAGATCGCCGCGATCAGGCCCGGCGTCCGCGCCAGCGATGTCGCCCGCGCGGTCAGCAGCGAGATGACGGCGCGCGGCCACAAGCCGCTCGGGCCGAAGAAGCGCGTCGGCCACGGCGTCGGCCTGTCGCAGGCGGAAGCACCCTCGCTCGGCCTTGCCGACGACACGATCCTGCGCCCGGGCATGGTATTGACGCCGGAGCCGCGCTTCGACCTGCCGTCCGGCGAGCGCATTCATATCGAGGAAGTCGTCGTCGTGACCGAGACCGGATGCGAGCAACTGACCACCGGCGCCTTCGACCTCGCCGTGGTGCGCTGACCATGACGCCGGGAATTCTGCCTTTCGTCTCGGTCGGCGTCTGCGAGCAGATCGTCAAGCCGGCCGCCGTCGTCGAGCGCATCGAGCAGGTCTATCGCTGGCTCGCCGATGGCCAGATCATCCACGCCAATCCGGTCGCTATGCGCATGTCGGCCGACAATCCGAACTTCAAGTCGCATTCCAAGGCCCTGATCATTCCGCCTCTGTCGATCGCCGGCCTGCGCGTCGTCGGCTATCGCATCCAGGCGGACGGATCGGGGCCGAGCTCGCCGCATTCGACCCGACTCGTCATCCTCATGGACCTCGAGACCGGCGCGCCGCTCGCTATCGTCGACGAGCATTACAACTACACGCTGCGTACTGCCGCCTCGGTCGCCGTCGCCGCCAAGCATCTCTGCCCGGAAGAGCCGGTGCTCGGCCTGATCGGCGCCGGCGGCGTCGCCCAGGCGGTGATCCGCATGTTCTCCGAGGTGCTGCCGCTGAAGCGCATTCTCGTCACTTCGCGGCGCAAGGAAAGCCGCGAGAAGCTCGTCGCCCGGCTCGCCGGTGAAGTCCCCTGCGAGATGGTCGCCCTCGACTCGATTGCCGATGTGCTGGCCGGCGCCAACCTCATCGCCGCCGCAACCACCACCAAGCACACGCTGATCGACAAGTCGGCGGTCCGCCCCGGCATGCTCCTCTGCGCCCTCGGCAGCTTCGAACTCGACCCGGAAATCTACGCCACCGCCGATAAGATCTTCGTCGACGACTGGGGCCAGACGAAGGGCGCCCACGACATCAAGCCGCTGATCGACGCCGGTCGCTTCTCGAAGGACCGGCTGACCGGCGAACTCGCCGAGGTCGTCGCCGGCCGCCTGCCTGGTCGCACCGGCGCCGACGAGATCATCGTCGTGCGCACCGAGGGCATGGCCAGCCAGGATCTGGCGCTCGCCCACTGGACTTATCAGGAGGCGCTGAAACAGGGCCTCGTCCAGACCCTCACCCTCTAAGCTCGCCTCACCTTGAAAGAAACTGCCTCATGCATGACGGCCCCGTCGAATCTCAGAACGCCCCGCTCGGCTACCAGTCCGATGTCATCGCGGCGCTGATCCGGCAATATGGCTTCCCCTATATCGTGCTCAATCCGGGGGCGAGCTTCCGCGGCCTGCATGACTCGCTGGTCAACTTCAACGGCGACGATCCGCCCATGCTCATCTCGCAGCATGAGAAGATCGCCGTGCAGATCGCCCATGGCTATGCCAAGGCGACCGGCAAGCCGCTTGCCGTCATCGTCCACAATGTCGTCGGCCTGCTGCATGCGACGCTCGGCGTCTACACCGCCTATCTCGATCGCGTCCCGGTCTTCCTGATCGGCGCCACCGGCCCGATGGACGAGGGCAAGCGCCGCCCGCGCCTCGACTGGAACCATACCGCGCATGCGCAGGGCGAGGCCGTCCGCAACTTCACCAAGTGGGACTACCAGCCCGGCGGCATCGAAGGCGTCCCGCCAAGCTTTGCCCGCGCCTACTCGATCATGATGAGCGAGCCGCAGGGCCCGGTCTACATGGTCTATGACGCCTGGCTGCAGGAAGCGCCGCTGACGCAGGAGATCGCGCTGCCCGCCATCGGCGCGCCGCGCCTGCCGACGCGACTCGCGCCCGAGACATCGGCGCTCGAGGAAGCCGCCGAGCGCATTCTGGCGGCGCGCTGGCCGGTGCTCGTCCCGGAGTATGTCGGCCGCGTCGAGACCGGTTCGCGCGACCTCCAGGAACTGGCCGAGACGATCGGCGCGCCGGTCGTCGACAGTGGCGTCCGACTCAACTTCCCGCCGCAGCATCCGCTCGACATGCGCCTCACCGCCGAGGTCTTCCGCGACGCCGACCTCATCGTCGGCCTCGACCTCCGCGACTGGCAGAAGCCGACCCACAAGGTCGACCAGATGACGCGGCTGATCACGCCGCATTATCCGGAAAGCTGCGAGTGGATGGAGATCGGCTTCAGCGACATCGAGGTCAACAAGTGGACCACCGAGCAGCCGCCCTTTCCCGACTGTACGCATCGCATCCTCGCCGACACGGCGATCGCCATTCCCGAGCTGGCGCGCATCTGCGCCAAGCGCATCGACAGTGATCCGAGCCTCGCCCGCCTCGTCGACGGCCGCCGCCGGCTGATCTCCGACATGCACGATACCCGCCGCGTCAAATGGCGCGAGGACGCCCGCAAGGATTGGGATGCGAGCCCGCTCAGCATCGCCCGGCTGGCGAGCGAAGTCTGGGACGTCATCAGGACGGAAGACTGGGTGCTGACCACCAACGCCTTCGACAACTGGGCCTTCAAGCTCTGGGATTTCGACAAGCCCTACCGCCATCCCGGCATCGGCCTCGGCACCGGCAACCAGATCGGCATCGCGCTGGGCGTCGCGCTCGCCCACAAGGGCACCGGCCGCATCGTCGTCGATTGCCAGCCCGACGGCGACCTGATGTTCGACGCCGGCGCGCTCTGGTTCGCGGCCCGTTATGAGATCCCGATGCTCGTCGTCATGCACAACAACCGCGCCTACTGGAACGACTGGGACCATCAGATCACCATGGCCCGTCAGCGCGGCACGCCGGTCGAGCGCGCCAATATCGGCATGGACCTCGTCGACCCGGCGCCCGATTTCGCCGCCCTCGCCAATTCGATGGGCTGGTATGCCGAAGGCCCGATCGAGGACCCCGCCGACATCCGCGGCGCCCTCGAACGGGCGCTCGCCGTGGTCAAGAGGGGCAAGCCGGCTCTCATCGACACCATCACCCGGCGCGGACGGTGACGCCCGCTGCGCCGCAGCTCGCGACGCAATAGGCCCGCCTAAAACCTGACCCGCGCATAGCCGCTGACGCTGCTCTCGGTCACGTGATTGCTGAGCTTGAAATCGGCATGTAGGCCGGCGTCCAGTCCGGTCAAGCGGTTCATATCTCTTAACGGGTCTTGCTGTCGCTGGCTCAATTAATTGAGTATTGTTCGACCGTGCCGATAAAAAAGGCTCGAGTTCAAAAAATCACAAGGGAGCACCACTATGACCTACTTGATCACTAGAGCAGGCAAAAAAGTGACAAGCGCTTTTGCCGCCGTTCTTGTCGTGTCCTTTCCGACATCGCTGTTAGCGCAGGAACTCGAGACGATCAAAGTCATGACCTCCAACGACCAGTCCTGCAGCCCCTATCCGCAAATCTCGGCAGATGAATTCGGCTTCTTTGCCGAGGAAGGGCTGAAGGTAAACCTTCTGTCCTCCGACACCTCGATCCCCTACATCGCCTTCCTCGCCAACGGCGACGCCGATATCACCATGATGGACGCCGGCATGATTTTCCAGGCGGTCACTGCCGGCCAGCCGATCTCGGCGATATATGAGGCCTATCAGCGCGCCGGCGACGGCATGGTCGTCCTCGCCGACAGTGGTATTAAGTCGGTGGCCGACCTCAAGGGCAAGACCGTCGGCATGGCCTCCGACCGCGACCAGCTGACCACTATCTTGGCGCTCAGCACGGTCGGGATGGACGTTTCCGAGATCGAAACGGTCGTCGTCGGGCAGCCGGGACCTGTACTCGTCGATGCCCTGACTAAGGGAACGATTCAGGCCTATGCCGCCGCCAACTCAGAATTCGCGGCGCTTTCAGCGGCAGGCGTCGCGATTACCAATATCACGCCGGTCGAGGTCTCGTCGGTGCCGGGCAACACCTTCACGGTATGGGGACCGACCAAAGAGGAGAAGCGTCCGCTGTTCGAGAAGTTCCTGCGCGCATGGGCCAAGGGTCAGCATGCCGGCATCATGGATATCAAGGCCGTTATGTCCGCCTGCAAGAAGCGCATTCCCGAGCAGTGGGAGATTCCCGGCCGCGGCGAGACCGTTGTGACCAACAGCGTGACAAACACGCAGGTGCGCCGCACGGTGAAGTATGGCGAACTGCAGCGCGATGTTTGGGAAAAAATCCAGCCGCCTTACGTCAAGTTCGGTGAAATTCCCGCCGTCATCGAGGTCGACAAGTTCCTCGACCCGTCCTTCATTGACGCCGCAAACGATTTCACAACTGACGACGTCAAGAATTCGGTGAAGGCTTGGAAGCAAGCAAATAAGGATATTCTCATCAACTGACTCTTCGACATCTCGCGGCCTGCGGCGATTGACAAACAGGTGTTTGTGCGGAAGGTAACCATGTCTTCGACTTAAAGACGATGAGCTTTCCGTGCGTGTTCGCTCGCCCGGGTATGACGGCGTGCTTGACGGAGCACCGACGACCGCGTCGCCGGGAAAACACCTACGCGGGAGACGCAAGCGCTCTCGTGATTACAATCCGGGATGTAGCGCGTGAATAAGAAAAGGCCCCGGCTGTGAGCCGGGGCCGGCTTTTAAAATACGATCACTTCACGCTTGAAGAGAGATGCCGTCTGCGCGGCTTGATGGAAATGGGCCTCGGCCCGGGTGAGATCGCTCGCCGGCTTGGCCGGCATCGCGGGACGATCTACCGGGAGATTGCCCGCTTAATGGCCTCCGGCTGGCGGGTTCTGCGAACCTCTGCAGGGCACTCAAGACGCCGCGTTTCCCGCAGACACGCTAACGTTTGCGCGCAGCCCCGCCGAGAAGGTTGGATTTCAGTTCCTCTCCCTCCGCCAATAATGTATAATAAGTATATGGTTTTTAACGCTTATTTGGATTAGCGCGCTCGTTGACCCTAACGATGTCACCCTTTATTCGCCAAAAGGTAAAAACGTTCCGGCCTTTCTACCAGCAAAACGTCGATCTGGTATTGGCTTCGGCCATACGTCTGACCGAAGCCGAAAAGCTCCAGATTTTATCCCTTCTCCGCGCATGGCGGCCGAAGTGATAGATATGTCGACGAAATTCGCAGGTGCCGTCCGGCTCTCAGAATCATGCAACCACTTCGCAACCTGCTCATCCTGCACACGGAAGGCGCCCAGGATATCGCCGACTGGATGGCCGTCCGGGAGACGATCCGGACCAAGGCGCCGGATATCGAGGCGCGAATCGTCGACAGCGAACGCGTGAGTCCGGTGACGCGCAAATGGCAGATCCGGCGGCCGAGCCTCGTCTTCTGCCCGATCCATTCGCCACACTACAAACCACTGGGCGGCACCATTTATGCCGGCAAGCGGCTGAGCAAGATCGAGCAGGCCGAGCGCTTCGTCGATGCGGGACTGGCGACGCCTCGAACGATGCGATTTACGCCGGAAATGCCCCTGGATCCGGAGATATGGGGGCAGAATGTGGTGATCAAGCCGATACGCGGCTCGCACGGCGTCAACGTGCGGATCGCCAGACTGGCCGATATCGCGGAGGTGGCGCGACGCTGGGACCCGCAGGCAGATCCGGAGGTCATCATCCAGCAGTTCATCGACCACACCGATGCCAGCCATCACCTCGCGGATTACCGAGTCGTCACCATGCTCGGGCTGCCGCTGATGGTGCAGCGTCGGCGACTCACCCGGCCGCAGCCGCCACCCGAGACGGTCTTGAAACGCAATCCCTTTGGCGTCGCGATGAACCTCGTCTCCCGCCACCGGACGAGAGACTACGTCGATGCGCCGGACGTCTACGAATTCGCGATCAAGATCGCCGGTGCGTTCCGCGACGTAGCATGCCTTGGCATAGACATTGTCAGGGAGCGGTCGACGGGCAGACTTTACGTCCTGGAGGTGAATCCCGGCGGCAATGTCTGGCAGTTTTCATCGGATTTCACGAAAACATTCTGGCCGCCCGAGGATCGGGCCGCCGCATATGACCAGTTCAACGCGCTCGAACTCGCGGCGGAACTTTTAATAGAGCGGACGCGCCAAGAAGCGTCATAGAAACTACCATCGGAGCGCGCCTAATTAAGTTCGGACTGAGCTCCGCCGCCAATCTTTAGAGCGGCCCCAAGGTCGCTGTAGTGCATCCCTACAATCGAATCGGTGCCGTCGCTGGTCGTGTTGGAATTCGCGTGACGTGGCTCCGGCGTGGTGAAGGTATCGGTTCAGGCGGCCAGGTCAACCGGCTGATCGACGGGCTTGGTTGCGAGGGTCTGCCAACCGTCGATTTTGCGCATGACGATCTGTC
>CAMCWB010000081.1 GCA_945882315.1 Bauldia litoralis
ATGACGCACCCGTCCATATAGCTCCACGCCCTTCATCCCCCGCCCTCCGCCGAACCGACGTAGAGAGCTATCAGCTGACGGACTTTTGCTCCGCCGCAGCCAGACAATCCGGCCGCTTCACTGAGGGATTATTCCTCCGGCGCTTACACTAATGCTCGGGCGCGTGGGACGCGGCCTCTCCCAGCACGGGCGCACCGCGTCCACCGCTCCGCTTTCCCACACACTTTCCCACATCGGCCTCAACAACCGTTGGCCAGCACCGCTCGGTAACGGATCACCAATCCGATGGGCCGGCCACGGGGCGCACGGGCGCGCACTGGCCAGCCATGCCGGGCCCGATGCTGTTCGATGGTTGAGGAACGCGCACACCCGCGCCCGTCGCGCACACCCCACCATCTCTTTTGTGGCTGGAACGGCGGGCGAGAAAGCCGGCGTAGGCTACGCTTCGCGTCGCGAGCGCACTTTTACGAAGCTCCCGCGCCGTAACTGCTCAGAGATGCGCTGCAACACTGCTTCCCCTTGCAGCACAGCCTCGCGCCGCGTTGCGTAGGTCTCTCGGGTGGTGTCTCTCGATAGGTTTTCGCCATCCGGACCGATGACATGAAAAATCCAGCGGGAGGCAAACTCTGCCCGCCGCACCTCAAGACGCAACGCCTCACTCATGATTGCTCCCCAGCATTTTAGGAAGCGGAGGATCGTCGGAGAGAATGAAAGTTCCTCTAACGAAATCAGTCTCACACGGGCTTGCCCCTGCGATACGCGGGGACAGCCGTCCCCAAACCCCCAAACCATACGCTCGGGGTTCGTCGGCATCAGCTTCCGGTGGTTGTTGGCCACCTCCCATCCGCATCGATGATTGCGACACTGTTGAAGATCGTGCTGCACGAGGCGCGGCCGTCGACTTCCTGATAGCCCGCGACGATGACCATAGCGTGCTCTTTCGCAGCTTCCTGAAGCAGCGCGAGGCCGCCCTTGCTCCTGTCAATACAATTGGCAAGTAGCCGCGCGTAAAGTGCGTCGGTCTTGGCCATGTCCGCGCCAGGCGAAAACCGCCAGACGAAAGTCGGATATCCCGGAAACCACGCCTCGGGAAATACGATCATTCGGCAGCCATCGGTGGCGGCTTGGGCGACGAGACCGATCGCGCGCTCCATCGTGCGCTCAAGATCCAGATAAACTGGCGGCTGCTGAACTGCTGAAATCTTCATCGATGTCGCCTTCTCCCAAAGCGTTCTGAGATCTGTCGTTCTACTTCCTGCCGCCTC
Organism: Bauldia litoralis; assembly: GCA_945882315.1. Classification (GTDB taxonomy): domain Bacteria; phylum Pseudomonadota; class Alphaproteobacteria; order Rhizobiales; family Kaistiaceae; genus CAMCWB01. The sequence goes on from CAMCWB010000081.1 coordinate 1,266, forward strand.
AACCTTGGAGCCCGGCACTATGATCATGCATCGGAAGGGCGAAAGCATCCTCCGCGATCCGCGCGAGGTCCGAATTGGGTCGAGCCAATGTGTCTAGGGGGTATCACCCGGTGGCCGATACGAGATCGACGAGGCCTTGTGCAATGCTTCGAGCGTCTCCTCGACGGTCAGCAGGGGGATCGTCTGGACGGAGCTCAAAGCTCCTCCCGCGCTGATCGCGATGGCCGTAGCTGCGATCGAGACGTTATCCGGGGCCTCCCACAAATTGTATCCGTCGTGCTCCCCGAGGGCATACCAGAAGCCGTGCAGCTTCCCACCGACCGCCTCGATGTATTGCGTGGCTGCGGCTCGGCGATCCTCGGGATTCTTGATGAGCTTTGCTCATGTTTCTGGCGTGTAGCTGAACCGAGTCAGATAGAGCGGCATGTCGCTACTCCTTCGATGGCAGCCAGCGGTCAAACTGCGCGTATTGGCGCTTCTGAAGCGTGCGCTTCATGCTTCAGCAACGCAAGACAGGTGTCGGTGACACGATGCCCGCCTTGAGCCGCATCAGGATGTGATCGCTACGGGAAGCGAGACCCCGCGATCTCCTTCGAGGCCGCCTCCATTTTTTCGGCGACGGATGCGGACGGTGATCGAGGTTCGTGCCGTCTTCACGCTCATGCTCGACCGCCATGGCTTCACCGCCGCCGGGCCGCCTGCTATGTGCATGGCATGAGGCAACCGCGCCGGTTCGGGACCGCACCCGCCTGACCGGCAAGACCGACAGGACAGGCGCGCATGGAGTATCTGGCAAGCCTCGCGAGCGACCCCACCGCCTGGGTGGCTCTGGCGACGCTGATCGCGATGGAAGTCGTGCTCGGCATCGACAACCTGATCTTCATCTCGATCCTGACCAACAAGCTTCCCGAACATCAACGCGCGCGCGGGCGACGCATCGGCATCGGACTGGCGCTCATCCTCCGTCTCGGCCTGCTCAGCACCGTCGCCTTCATCGTCCAGCTCACGACGCCGCTCTTCACCATCTTTGACCACGGCTTCTCGTGGCGCGACCTCATCCTGATTGCCGGCGGGCTGTTCCTTCTGTGGAAGGCGACGAAAGAGATCCATCACAATGTCGATCCCGATCCGGGTGACGACATGTTCGACAAGAAGCAGGTCGGGATCACCTTCGGCGCCGCCATCGCCCAGATCCTGCTCCTCGACCTGGTCTTCTCCATCGACAGCATCATCACCGCGGTCGGCATGACCGACGACATTCCCATCATGGTGATCGCCGTCGTCGTCGCGGTGCTCGTGATGCTGCTCGCAGCCAATCCGCTTGCTGACTTCATCCAGCGCAATCCGACGATCGTGATGCTGGCGCTGGGCTTCCTGCTCCTGATCGGGACCACCCTGATCGCCGAGGGTTTCGGCGCCCATGTTCCGAAGGGCTACATCTACGCTGCCATGGCCTTCTCGGCCCTCGTCGAGTTCCTGAACATGCTGTCGCGCCGCGCCAAGGCGCGCGGCAAGGGCGCGGGGCCGAAGCACTAGGCATCCGGTGGCTTACGTAGTCATCCGACGCCGCGATTGCCGCTTAACGGGACTTTCGCTTCCGTTTTCGCGGGCGCTTCTCATGCTGAAATTCCAGTAGCGGCTCGTGGAGCGTTAGCGTTCTCTGTGCGTCCAACTGGAGGCCGCCCGGAATCGGATATTTGAACGACGGTGACAGACGAATCTCGTCGGATGTCGGTGGCTTCGGCACCCGTCGCGCTGACGCGCGCCGAGAAGCTGCTGCAGCGGAAATTATATCGTGAACGGGTGGCAAATTGGGCTTCTTTCCCAGGAACAAATCTTTGATTGTTAGTATTTGAACGCGTGGTCGAAGCTTATTGAATGCTTCTACTGATCCCGCATCACGTGCCGCCCTCGTCATTGCTCTCGTTGGTTCATGGAGAGAAACCAAGACCCCGAGCTTTGCATCTTGGCTGTGCATCGTCCCAACTAGGTCGCGGATGATGTCTGCATGAATGTTTCTTCCGCCTTTTACTGAGACAATCGTTGGCAAGATCATCTTGGCGTCGTCCTGATAGTAGATGAGTCCATCAACACCGCGATCGGCTCCTCGCTTGCCTCCGTCACGGGGTTGGCCATCCACCATCGTCAGTGCCCAAAGCTGAAAATCGTGAGGATCCTCATCGAAGAGACGCTGAGCAGCGTCCAAATCTCGGGGAATACCTTCGACCTCGTAGTCGACTTTCTTTTTTAGTTTCATACGATGAAGCCGCCGCTCGACGACATCGATCGCCAGGACCGTCACGTCGATCCCGATCCAACCGCGTCCAAGATTTTGCGCGGCTTCAATTGCAGTCCCACAACCGCAGAAAGGGTCCAGGATTAGATCACCAGGTTTGGTGCTAAGTCTTATCACACGCTCGAGCAGGGCTAGAGGCTTCTGAGTGGGGTAACCTAGCCGCTCTGCAGCCTGTGAATTGATTGGAGGAATGTCTGTCCAGACGTCGTCGAGCGGCATCCCTCGCTGTTCATCCAAGTATCGCTTAAATCTTGGCACGCGCCCTGGCGCGGGCTGGACTACTAAGCCGGCGTCATATGCCGCCTGCATTCTTTCCCGAGTCCACCGCCAGACTCGCGTCACTCCTAAAAACTCATACGTCAGGTTTGGACGATTCGGATTGGGATTTATCAAATTGTCGAGTTGATAGCGGCGACCTTCATTATCTCTGTGGCCGTACTTCTCCGCCGTCTTTGTCGGCAGGTTGTCAGCATCATAAGGCGAGAACGCGTGTTCTTCATTCCAGACATTGCCGGCACCGGCATACAGCAGAATTACATCATGATTGGTCGGTAAACGGCGAGTCATTAAAGACTTGCCCGTCTATCGACGCCAGACAATCTCGTTCTGAAACGTTCCCTCACCGAAGACTTGATCGAGAATAATCTTGAGATAGTGACTCGCGCTCGCGTCGCAGTGAAGGAACAGACTGCCACTCGGCTTCAGAACGCGCTTCAGCTGCAGCAGGCGTGCGGTCATCATGGTCAGATATGCCATGAGATCGCTCTTCTGCATGAAATTGTTTAGTGCGTTCAAGATTCCAAAGGCTGGCGATTGACTATCGCGGACTATTGCCAAGGCCATATCCGCAGCCGGCCCCCAACTCCACGAATCTTCGAAAGCCTGATATTGCGCTCCGCCGTCTGCGCCGCTCGGCGAGCGATAGAGAATGTTATACGTCGCCTGAGAATTGAATGGCGGGTCGAGATAGACCATGTCGACGGAACCGGCGTCGAGTTTCGGCAACCAATCAAGGTTATGGCCGAAGTAAAGCTTATTCATCGCCCCGCCCAGACAAGCGCTGCGACCCCTGGGAGATACAGATACCCTTATATCTCTAAGGTTGTGTCGACGGATATGGTTGAGGCGAGGTTAATAATGCCGCCGACAGTCAAAGAGGACGGCGATCAGTCGTCTAGGACGAAGGTCACCATCATGTTCACCCGGTAACCGGTGATCTTGCCCTTGGCGAGACTGACATGCTGTTCCTTGATCCAGACACCCTGGACGTTTTTCAGCGTCTTGTTGGCGCGCGCGACACCCTGCTGAATTGCGTCCTCGAAGCTCTTCGGAGAGGACGCCGAGAGCTCGATCACTTTTGCAACGGACATTGTTTCCTCCGTAAACGGGGTTGAGCCGAACACAGGCCGAGGCTGCGCCCGAAACCGGACCCGGGCAAGCCCGGCGCGGCCGGCCGATCTGCGATCGTCCTCAACAAGCCGTTAAGGCGACCGGCTCCGGCTCAGCGATCGGACCGGCGAAGAGGAATTCGAGCGTACGAAGCCAAGCCCTGTCCCGCCGATATGGTGCCGATCGTGAATCATGGACTCGCCGCCGGGTTCGCGTCACACATGATTTATCGATCGATAATTTTGGACGGACTTCGACCATGATCGGCAAGGCGGCAATCATCGGCGGCTCGATGAGCGGTCTCTTCGCGGCCCTCATCCTGCGGCGGCGCGGATGGTCGGTGGATATCTACGAGGCCAGCCGAAAAGAGCTGGCCGGCCGCGGCGCCGGCATCATCACGCACGCCGGACTCGGCGAGGCACTCGCCGCGGCCGGCGTGACTTCCGACGATCTCGGCGTGCCGGTTCGCGGCCGCCGCGTCTACAATCACGACGGATCGATCCATGGCGCGATCGACTTTCCCCAGACCAACACCTCCTGGGACCGGCTGTTCGACCTCCTGAAATCGGCCCTGCCTGCCGGATCCTACCGGCTCGGCAAGCGCCTCGACGCAATCCGCAGCGACCCCGCTGGCGTCGACCTCACCTTCGACGACGGGACGACGGCGCGGGCGGACCTCGTGGTCGGCGCCGACGGTTTCCGCTCGGCCGTCCGCCATGCCTTCCTTCCCGGCATCGACCCGACCTATGCCGGCTACGTCGCCTGGCGCGGCCTGGTCGAAGAAGCCGAGCTTTCGCCGGAAGCAAGGCGCGAGCTCTTCGACAGCTTCACCTTCTGCCTGCCGCCGGGCGAGCAGATGCTCGGCTATCCCGTCGCCGGCCGCGACAACGACCTCAGGCCCGGCCATCGCCGCTTCAATTTCGTCTGGTACCGGCCGGCCGCCGAGGGCGCCGGGCTCGACCGCATGCTCACCGACGAGACCGGCCGGCGGCACGACATCTCGATTCCGCCGCCGCTGATCGACAGGCAGGTGATCGCGGAGATGCGCGTCGCCGCGGACACTGTGCTGGCGCCGCTGTTCCGCGAGGCGGTGAGCCTGGCGCGCGCGCCCTTCTTCCAGCCCATCTACGACCTCGCCGTGCCGCGCATGACGGCGGAGCGGATCGCGCTGATCGGCGACGCGGCCTTCGTCGCCCGGCCGCATGTCGGCGCCGGCGTCACCAAGGCGGCGGAGGATGCGCTGGCGCTGGCCGGGGCGCTGGCGGCGCATGACGACATCGGCGCGGCGCTGGCGGCGTTCGAGGCGGACAGGCTGCCGATCGGCCACCGCATCATCGACCAGGCGCGGCGGCTCGGCTCCTACATGCAGGCCCAGATAAAGACGGCGGAGGAGCAGGCGGCCGCGGAGCGCCATCGCTCACCGGAAGCGGTGATGGTCGAAACCGCCTCGGTCGCCTTTCTCGAGGCCGCCGCGGAATCTGCGTAGCGCCTGAGGCTCGGGATCAGGGATTGGCCTTCAGCCAGGCCTCCATCGCGGCGATCTCCGTCTCCTGCGCGGCGATGATGCCTTCCGCCATGGCGCGGAGCTTTTCGTCACGGCCGTATTCTAGCTCGATCCTGGCCATGTCGATGGCGCCCTGGTGATGCGGGATCATCATCCGGACGAAATCCCGGTCGGCGTCACCGGTCGGCTTCGCCGCATCCATCGCTGCCATCATTTTATGATGCGCCTGCATCGACGCCTCCATCGCGCCGCCCGCGGCGGCATGACCCGAATGATCCTGCGCCAAGGCCAGGGACGGAAGCGCCAGGATGGCGGCGGCAAGAAAAAACGACTTCATCTGCAAACTTCTTTTTATACCCCCTAGGGGTATATTGGCCGGTTTCGATCTTGATTTCAAGCTTCTCGCGCCGGGCGGCGCACGGCATGGTGGGCGTCAGAAGAGACGGTTTGGGACTTCACGGCGATGATCGACGAAGAGATGCTCAAGGAAGCCATCGCGCGGATCGCGCCGGCGATCAGCGCCGGGCCGCTCGGACTGGCGCTGCACCGCCCTGAGCCGCAGGCGCGCTCCGGCCGCTCCTTCGAGAACATCGCCGAAAAGGTGCTCTATGACGGCGGCGCGCCGGTCTATGGCTGGACGCTCGCCTATCGCGTCGCCGACGGGCTGCCGGAGCCGGGCTACCTGCTCGCCGCGCATCACGCCGTCTGGCATTCGCCGGACGGGCGGCTGGTCGACGTGACGCCCTATCCGCAGGCGGCGCTCAGGCCGATCTCGCCGGGCGAGGACACACTGTTCCTGGTCGATGCCGGCGCCGTGCCGACAAAGGCGGGCAAGAGGTTCATCCCGCTGCCGTCGCGCGCCTTCGCGCTTTCCGAAGAGGCGCGGCTCGGCGCCGCGGTCGCGGCGCTGAACCGGACGGCGGAGGACGCGTGGCGGTCGGCGAGAGAGGCCTTGGAGTAGAACGTCCCCACCCACCATGCTTCGCATAGTCCCCCCTCCCCGCTATGCGAGGAGGGATCGGGCCTCGGCGTGGGGCCGGCTTGACGGCAACCGGCGATCTCTTTAACGGCTCGCAAGGTTTTTGCCGTTAGAGCCTTGGCTTCCCGGGCTATCCGGCGGGAACGATTTCGAGGCGCGCTATGACGATCCGTCTGCACAAGGGCGACCTGCCGGCTTCGACCCGCTATGGCGGGTCGGTGGCGATCGACACCGAGACGCTCGGCCTGAACCCGCTCCGCGACCGGCTCTGCCTCGTGCAGCTTTCCGGCGGCGACGGCAGCGCCGATCTCGTGCAGATCGCGCCCGGGCAGAAAGAGGCGCCGAACCTCACCCGCCTTCTCGCCGATCCCGAGGTGACGAAGATCTTCCATTTCGCCCGCTTCGACATCGCCGTGCTCTTCCACGCCTTCGGCGTGATGGCGGAGCCGCTCTACTGCACCAAGATCGCCTCGAAGCTGACCCGCACCTATACCGACCGCCACGGGCTGAAGGACCTCGCCAAGGAGATGGTCGACATCGACCTTTCCAAGCAGCAGCAGAGTTCCGACTGGGCGAGCGACGGCCTCTCCGACGCGCAGCTCGCCTATGCCGCCTCGGACGTCCTTTATCTGCACGGCATCAAGGAGAAGCTCGACGAGCGCCTGGCCCGCGAAGGCCGCGCCGGGCTTGCCGCCGCCTGCTTCCGTTTCCTGCCGACGCGCGCCCGGCTCGACCTCGCCGGCTGGGGCGAAGACGATATTTTTGCGCATTAGGCGGTTCGCGACCCCGCCTTTTCCGCCATTTCCGGCCCGATTGCGGTCCGGCCCCCTTCTCTCCACAATGTTTCTCCAAGGATTCGCCGGTTCCCGGCCCGATCGGCCCTCCGGCAGGCAAGCAGGATGAGTGAAGCCAGCCTCCCATCGCGTCCGCCCCGGCGGCGCGAGTTTCGCTATGACCCGTCCGAGCTTCGCGGCGAGGAGGTCTATGTCGACGCGCGCCGGCATTCGGGACTGGTTCGCTGGCTGAAGATCATCCTGCCGGTGACCGCGGTCGCCTGCATCGCCGCCTTCTTCGTGGCGATCAAGATCGTGACCAGCGACGTCGCTGACCTGTTCCAGCTCGCCGGCGTGACGATGGACACCAAGAGCCTTATCATGGAGAAGCCGCATCTCTCCGGCTTCAAGGGCACCGAACATTCCTACGAGGTCACCGCCGAGCGCGCCGTGCAGGATCTCGCCAACCCGAAGATCGTCAAGCTCGAGACGATCCAGGCCGAGTTCGGACTGACGGCCGAGGTCAAGGTCAACCTGACTGCGGCGGCCGGCGTCTTCGACGGCGACAACGAGAAGCTGGAGCTCAAGGACGGAATCACGGTATCGAGCACCAACGGCTATGCGGCACGCCTCGATACCGCGCACATCGATTTCCGCACCAAGGAGATGACCTCGCAGGGCATGATCGAAATCAGCGCTACCGAAGGCCTGGTCCGCGCCCACACGCTGAAGGTCGGCGAGCAGGGCAAGAAGATCCTGTTTGGCGGCGGCGTGTCGGTGACCTATATGCCGCCTGACGGCACGCTGTCGGCCGCGCCTTCCGACCCATCCGACGCCGCCCAGGCGGCCGAGACGGCTCCCGCCATTCCGGTGATCCAGTGACGCTTCTTTCCTGCCTTCTTCGCGCCGGGGCGATCGTCCTGCCGCTGGCGCTTGCCGGCGCGGCTCCCGCCGCGGCGCAGACCGCTGAGCTCTTCACAGGTTTCCAGACCTCGTCGAAGGACCCGATCCAGATCGACGCGGCGAGCCTCGAGATCTCGGAAGAAGGCAAGACGCGCATCTCCGAATTCTCCGGCAACGTCATCGTCATACGCGGCGACACGGTGCTGCGCGCCGGCAAGATCCGCGTCTTCAGCCCGATGGGCGACAACAAGCCGAAAGGCCAAGCCTTCAGCAAGATCGAGGCGACCGGCAATGTCGAGGTCAAGTCGGGCGCCCAGACCGTGACCGGCTCCAAGGTGACCGTCGACATGGGCAAGCAGACCATCACCATTTCCGGCGGCGTCGTCCTCAGCCAGGGCTCGAACGTCATCACGGGCGACCGGCTGGTCGTCGACCTGGCGACCGGCAAGGCGCGGGTCGAGCAGGAAGCCGGCAAACCGATCCGCGGCGTCTTCACGCCGGGGTCCGGCGGTCTTGCCCCGCCGGGGCAATAAGCCGAAAGCCACCGAAGGACCATGGGCGCGTCGAAGACATCGCAAAGAGGGGCGCGGACGCCATGAGCCTTTTCGGCCGGAAGCCGGCCAAAAAGCGCCCCAATGGCGCGAAGCCGAAGCGGCGCGAGCCCGAATATGAGGAGCGCCCGCCGTCGCGGCTGGTGCCCGATGCGGGCGGTCGCGGCTGGCTCGTCGCCCATGAGCTCGGCAAATCCTACCGGGGCAAGCGCGTCGTCCAGAATGCCAGCCTCGCCGTGGCGCGTGGCGAGGCGGTCGGGCTGCTTGGCCCGAACGGCGCCGGCAAGACGACGATGTTCTACATGATCACCGGGCTGGTGCGGGCCGACCACGGCACGATCGAACTCGACGGGCATGACGTCACCCATATGCCGATGTACCGGCGCGCCCGGCTCGGCATCGGCTATTTGCCGCAGGAGACCTCGATCTTCCGCGGGCTGACAGTGGCCGCCAATATCCGCTCGGTGCTGGAGGTGGTCGAGCCCGACAAGGCGCAGCGCGAGGACCTGCTCGACGCGCTCCTCGACGAATTCCACATCAGCCATCTGCGCAATGCGTCGGCAATGTCGCTCTCGGGTGGTGAAAGGCGGCGTTGCGAAATCGCCCGGGCGCTGGCCAGCCGGCCGGCTTTCATGCTGCTCGACGAACCCTTTACCGGTGTCGACCCGATCGCCGTCGGCGACATCCAGGCGCTGGTCCGCCACCTCACAGGGCTCGGCATCGGCGTGCTCATCACCGACCACAATGTCCGCGAAACGCTCGGCCTGATCGACCGGGCCTACATCATCCACTCCGGACAGGTGCTGTTCGAAGGCCGGCCCGACGACATCGTGGCAAGCCCCGACGTCCGCCGCCTTTACCTTGGTGAACAATTTAGCCTTTGACAGGCCGGCTGCATCGGGTACGAAAGAAGGGACAAGCAAAACCCGGACCAAGTTCAGTACACCGGCCCAGCGACCATGCCGCTTTCACCCAAACTCGAACTCCGGCAGAGCCAGTCGCTGGTAATGACGCCGCAGCTGATGCAGGCCATCAAGCTGCTGCAGCTCTCCAATCTCGACCTGGTCGCCTATGTCGACGCCGAACTCGAGCGCAACCCGCTGCTCGAGCGCGACGAGGCCGATAACGACCGCGGCGACGCCGCAGCCGCCGACGATTACGAGCGCGCCGACAGCGCCGCCGAGAAGAGCGGCGAAGGGCCGGAATGGATGGAGGCCGGGCTCGACGCGGCGCCCGACGGCGGCATCGAGAAGCTCGACGCCGACCTCGGCAACGTCTTCCAGGACGACCACCAGCGGGCCCCCGACGAGACCGCGCCGATGCTGCCGGGCGAGACCTGGTCGACCGCCCCCAACCGCCAGGCGATCAGCTCCGAGGACTATAATCTCGAGGCCTTCGTAGCCGAGGACAAGTCGCTCGCCGACCATCTCACCGACCAGCTCGGACTTGCCGCCACCGATCCGACCATCCGGCTGATCGGCAAGGCGCTCATCGACGACATCGACGAGGCCGGCTATTTCCGCGCCGATCTCGGCTCCGTCGCCGAAAGGCTGGGCGCGCCGGCCGACCTGGTCGAACAGACGCTCCGCCTCATCCAGACCTTCGAGCCGGTCGGCGTCGGCGCCCGCGACCTCGCCGAATGCCTCGCCATCCAGCTTCGCGAGCGCGACCGCTTCGACCCGGCCATGGCGGCGCTGATCGCCAATCTCGACCTCGTCGCACGGCGCGACCATTCCGCCCTGAAGCGGATCTGCGCCGTCGACGACGAGGATTTGTCGGCGATGCTCGCCGAGATTCGGGCGCTCAACCCGAAGCCCGGCAATGCCTACGGCGCCGTGGTCGTGCAGCCGGTCATCCCCGACGTCATGGTGCGGCCGGGACCGGACGGCGCCTGGCTGGTCGAGCTCAATTCCGGCACGCTGCCGCGCGTCCTCGTCAACCAGACCTATTACGCCACGGTCGCGAAGAGCCGGAAGAAGGATGCCGACAAGGCCTATATCGCCGACTGCCTGCAGACCGCCAACTGGCTGGTGAAGAGCCTCGACCAGCGGGCCCGGACGATCCTGAAGGTCGCCACCGAGATCGTCCGCCAGCAGGATGCCTTCCTCGCCTTTGGCGTCCAGCATCTTCGGCCGCTCAACCTCAAGACGGTGGCGGAAGCCATCGGCATGCATGAATCGACGGTCAGCCGCGTCACCTCGAACAAATATATGGCAACGACGCGCGGCATCTTCGAGCTCAAATACTTCTTCACCGCGTCGATCGCCTCGGCAGAGGGCGGCGACGCCTATTCGGCCGAGGCGGTGCGTTACCGTATCCGCCGCCTGATCGACGACGAGCCGGCCAGCGACGTGCTCTCCGACGACACGATCGTGAAGATTCTGCGCGGGTCGGGCATCGATATCGCCCGGCGTACGGTCGCCAAATACCGCGAGGCGATGCGCATCCCCTCCTCCGTCCAGCGCCGCCGCGAAAAACAGCCGGCCTATTAGGGAACAGCCAGGCAGGGCCCGCCGTTCCCTAGGGTCGGTTGACTTCTCCGACGGCCCTCCTTAGAAGGGCGCCCAGCATCGGACCGGGCAGTGGGAAGAGTTCCAGTTTCGACCCGGATATCAACCGCCGACACGTGGCCAAAACCCCCTGAGCGCATACCGCCGGCGGGCAGATCCCAGCGACGACGAAAAGGTTCGAAGCTTCCATGAGTTTGCGTGTCTCCGGAAAAAATCTGGATATCGGCGAAGCGTTGCGCAGCCATATCGAAACGCGGATCGCCGATGCCCTCGGTAAATATTTCGATGGCGGCCATGGCGGCCATGTGACGGTCGAGCGCGAGGGGCCGGGCTTCCGGACCGATTGCTCGATTCATCTCGATACCGGCATCGTGCTCGAATCGGTCGGGCGCGACACCGACGCCCGCGCCAGCTTCGAGGCTGCCGCCGAGCGCATCGAGAAGCGCCTGCGGCGCTACAAGCGGCGGCTCAAAGAGCATCGCCACGGCAACCGGGCGGCGCCCGAGCCGGCGTCGTCCTATGTGATCGCCGATATTTCGGACGAAGAAGACGTCGCGGTCGATTACAGCCCGACGATCATTGCCGAAGAGACCACCAATCTCGACACGCTCACCGTCGGTGGCGCGGTGATTGCAATGGATCTTGCCGACGCGCCGGTCGTGGTTTTCCGGCACGCCGTGCACGGGGGCATCAATGTCGTCTATCGCCGACGCGACGGGCATATCGGGTGGATCGACCCGTCGCGCTCAGGCTCGGGCGAAACTTCCTGACGCTGACATAGAGTTCGGGCCGCCCGCAGCGCGGGCGTGCCTTTTTGGGATTGAACGATGGATTTGAGCGATCTCATCAAGCCGGACGCCATTCTCGCTTCGCTGAAGGCGAATTCGAAGAAGCAGGCGCTCCAGGCCCTGGCCGAGAAGGCCGCCGAGATGACCGGGCTCGAGGAGCGCGAGATCTTCGAGACGCTCGTCCAGCGCGAGCGGCTGGGCTCGACCGGCGTCGGCGGCGGCATCGCCATCCCGCATGGCAAGCTCGCCAAGCTCGACCGGATTTTCGGCCTTTTCGCGCGCCTGCCGAAGCCGATCGATTTCGAGGCGCTCGACGACCAGCCGGTCGACCTCGTCTTCCTGCTGTTGGCGCCGGAGGGCGCCGGCGCCGACCATCTGAAGGCGCTCGCCCGCATCGCCCGGCTCTTCCGCGAACCCGGCGTGGTCGGCAAGCTCAGGGCATCGTCGGACAAGTCGGCGCTTTATGCCGTGCTGACGACGGGCGCGACGCCGAACGCGGCGTAGTTCCCTCTCCCGTGGGGAGAGGGCTTTGAGCCTTATGAGCGTAGCGAATTAGGTGAAAAGGGTGAGGGCGTACAGCGCCGCTTACCGACGCATCATAACAAATAAAGGCTCCAACCCCTCACCCCGCCGCCCTAAGCTCTCTTCGTTCGCGAAGGGCAGCGGCCCTCTCCCTGTGGAGACCTTTGCGCAACGCGAGGTCTTGCGTGGATTTGGGTAGTTGATGGTGCGGGCGATGATTTGCAGGTGGGCGGGCTTGCGGTGGAAGCCGGCTCAGGCGGCGAGGACGATTGCCCGTCGAAGATTGTAGGCGA
>CAMCWB010000082.1 GCA_945882315.1 Bauldia litoralis
GCCTTCGTCGAGACGACGTGCAAGCCGTTCTACGCGCCTCGCATGGGGGCTCCTTCGCTGCCGCCGGGACGGTATTTCCGGATGCACATGATCGGCTATTTCGAGGGGATCGACAGCGAGCGTGGCATCGCTTGGCGGTGTTCGGATTCGCTGTCGCTTCGCGAGTTCCTGCGCTTGGCGACCCGCGACAAGGTTGCCGATCATTCCTGGTTGTCGAAGACCCGCGGCCGCCTGCCGCACGAGGTCCACGAAAAGGTTTTCGGCTGGGTTCTGGCTCTGGTCGCCGAGCGTGGTCTGGTGAAGGGCGAGCGGATCGGCGTCGACGGCTCGACGATGGAAGCCAACGCCGCCCTGCGAACCATCGTGCGGCGGGAGAACGGCGAGACTTATCGCCAGATGCTGACCTGCATGGCGCAGGAAAGTGGCGTCGCAACGCCAACCATCGACGATCTCGTCCGGCTCGATCGCGCCCGCAAGGGCAAGAAGCTGTCGAACGAGGACTGGACGAGCCCGACCGATCCGGATGCGAAGATCGCGCGGATGAAGGACGGGACGACGCATCTCGCCTACAAGCCCGAGCATGCGGTCGACCTGGATACCGGCGTGATCGTGGCGGCGCCAATCCACCCGGCTGACGAAGGCGACACGACGACGCTGCCCGGCACGCTGGAGGCAGCGGCACGCAACCTCGCCGAGGTTGGCTTTGCTCCGACGCAGGAAGAGCCCTGCGTTCTCGTCGGCGACAAGGGCTATCACTCACGCGAAGGTCTGAAAGACCTCGACGACGGCGTTTGGAAAACGCGCATCGCCGAGCCGAAGCCCGCCAATGGTTATCTGCGCTGGCATGGCGACGAGGCGGCGCGCCATGCCGTTTACGCCAACCGCGCACGGTTGAAATCCGACGTCGGACGGGACGCCATGCGCAAACGCGGAGAGACGGTCGAGCGCAGCTTTGCTCATGTCCTCGAGCGCGGCGGCATGCGCCGCGCGTGGCTGCGTGGCCTGGAAAATATCCATAAGCGCTATCTGCTCCATGTCGCCGGCTTCAATCTCGGCATCCTCATGCGTGCGATGTTCGGATGCGGAACCCCGAGGGAGGCTGCAAGCGCTAACAGCGCCCTTTTGTTCGTCATTCAGACCGATGTTGCGCTGACCATCGCAATGATCGCCGATGTCAACGGCGAAACAGCCATGCTCGTCATCATCATCGAGCCCCAGCCGGAATGATCCGACATCGACTTCGTCACCGGGCTGTTATAGAACGATCTTTGACAACGGAGAGGTTGACATGCGGATTTTGGCGGCGATCGTCGGTGCAGCTCTGCTCGCTTCCACCGCATCGGCGGCGGAGGCGAAACTCAAGGTCTTCGCCTGCTTTCCGGAATGGGCTTCACTGACCCAGGTGATCGGCGGCGACCGGGTCGAAGTCTTTCTCGCCACGTCGGCTCAGGAGAATCCGGACTATGCGGCACCGACCCCCGGCATGATTGCGGCGCTCGGGAACGCCGACGTAATCGTCTGTACTGGCGCTGATTTTGAAGACGCGTGGTTGCCGACGATGCTCACTAAAGCCAACAACCCCAAGGTGGCGCCGGGCGAGTCCGGCCATTTCCTAGCGGCCGAATTCGTCCAACTGTTGAAGGTCGAAGAAGAGCACGAGCACGGCGAGGAAGCTGGCGATCACCAACTCCACGAGGAAGGCAATCCGCATATCCAGGGCGACCCGCGAAACATGCAAAGGGTCGGCGCGCAGCTCACCAAGCGGTTGATCGCGCTCGATCCGGAAGGCGAGGCGACTTACACCGAGAATTTCAAGTCCTTCGCCGGCGAGCTCAAGACGCTCATCGCCGAGCTGCAACAGCAAGCCGCGCCGTTGAAGGGTCAGCGCATCGCCGTCCAACACGAACATTCGGTCTATGTCTTGAATTGGCTCGGCGTCGTCGCGGCAGCGACGGTCGAGCCGGAACCGGGCGTGCCGCCCGGCCCGGATCATCTCGCCGAAGTCATCCAGGCGGTGGCGGCCAATCAGATCAAATTCATTATCTATGCCGGCTATGAGGATCCCAGCTCGTCGAAATTTGTTGCCGAGAAATCCGGCATTGTTCTTGTCAAGGTCCCGGTCACCGTGGGCGGTTCTGAAGGTGCGACTGATATTTTCACCTTTTACCGCGACACCGTAGAGCGACTGCTGGATGGGCTGAGCGGAAATGCACGCTCTTAGCCTCGAAATCCTCGGCCCAGCCTTCGTCGCGGGGCTTTTGATTCTTGCGACACATGTTCCGCTCGGCACGATCGTGCTGAACCGCGGCATAATCTTCATTGACATTGCGCTTGCTCAGGTCGCAGCGCTCGGCGTCGTGTTCGGCAACATGATTTGGGGGGCGGGGACGCTCTGGGCCATCCAGCTTAGCGCGATCAGCGCCGCCGTGGGTTGCGCAATGCTCCTGACGTGGACGGACAAGCGCTACCACGAATCCCAGGAGGCAATCATCGGCGTGATCTACATCGTCGCCGCGGCTGTGCAGATTGTCCTTCTGTCTTTCAGCCCTACGGGATCGGAATTTCTAAAAGAACTCCTGGTGGGGCAGATCCTGTGGGTTTCGCCGAGGCAATTGATGATTATCGGTGCGATTTATGCGGCGGTTCTGGCGGTCTGGTATTTTCGCGATCTCAAGAAGGAGCCACTTGTCTTCTACGGCATTTTTGCGGTCGTCATCACCGCTTCGGTTCAGGTGGTCGGTATCTTACTTGTTTTTGCGTCCCTGATCGTCCCGGCGCTGGCGACGCAGCATGTCTCACCTCGCTGGCGGATGGTAGTCGCCTTCAATATCGGTGCGGTCGGCTATCTTGCCGGCCTCATCCTTTCGGCGCTCCTCGATATTTCCAGCGGCGCGGCGATCGTTTGCATGCTCGCCCTCGTCGCACTTGTGGCGGCGAGCATGACCGCCCGCAAGCCAACTCCCGCTACCGTCAAGCAGTACTCACCTGTCGGAGGGCTGCAGGATGAAATCGAGAACAGTCTGCCGAAGACGCGCATGGCTTGAAATCGGCGGTACCGAGAGATGTTCACATTCCTTGTCAACGTCAGCCTGAAAGCCCGCCCCCTCGTCGTGGTGATCGCGGCGGTGATGATGATCTATGGCGGATTCTCGCTGCGAGAACTGTCGATCGACGTCCTTCCCAATCTCGACAAGGGCATCGTCTCTATCCTGACGGAAGCTCCTGGGCTGGCGCCCGAGGAAGTCGAGGTGCTCGTTTCCTATCCGATCGAATCGGCGATGAACGGTGCGAGCGGCGTCACGCGCGTACGCAGCGTCTCCAGCACCGGCCTTTCGGTCGTCTACGTTGAGTTCGAATGGGATACTGATATCTATACGAACCGACAGATCGTCGCCGAACGACTTGGTCCGATTCAGCTCGATCTGCCGCCGGGCGTGAAATCGCTTATGGCGCCGATCTCATCCTTTATGGGCGAGATCTTGCTGGTCGCGTTGTCTAGCAGCACGCTCGACCCCATGGCGATGCGCGAGATCGCCAACTGGGTGGTGGCACCACGCGTCAAGGCGATCCCAGGCGTCAGCCGGGTTGTGCCGATTGGGGGGCTGGTCAAGGAATATCGCGTAACCGTAGACAATCTACGTATGTCGCAGCTCGGAGTGTCGCTCGACGCGATCCATAAAGCCCTCGTGGGGTTCGGCGGCAATACCGGCGGCGGTTTTGTCGATCAGGGTGCACAGGAATTCCTCATTCGTAATCTGTCGAGGACGCAGGATCTCGAAGACCTGCGCAACGTCGTCATCGATCATCGCCTAGGGCAGCCGGTACTTCTCCGGCAAGTCGCGGATGTCTCGTTTGAGCCTAAGCAGCGCCGTGGCGATGCCGGATTCATGGGCGGTCCCGCCGTCATCCTGTCGATCCACAAGCAGCCACAGGCCGATACCGTCGAAGTTACCCGCAAGGTCGAGGAGGTCCTCGCGGGATTGCAGCAGACGATGCCGGAAGGCACCCGCATCAACGACTATCTCTTTAGTCAGGCGGATTTCATCCATGCTTCGGTCGACAATCTCGAGCAGGTCTTGATCGAAGCGATCATGGTTGTCGCAATTATCCTCTTCCTCTTCCTGTTCAACGCTCGCACGACCGTCATCTCGCTGCTCGCCATTCCTGTGTCGGTGCTGACGACCTTCATTGTCCTTCGCTCGATGGGGATGAGCATCAACACGATGACGCTGGGCGGTCTCGCCATCGCCATCGGCGAACTAGTCGATGATGCCGTCGTCGACGTGGAGAATATCTACCGACGCCTTCGGGAAAATAAGCATCGCGTCGTTCGGCGTCCGGCGCTCGAGGTCATTGCCGCTGCCTCGCAGGAGGTCCGCTCGAGCATCGTCTACTCGACGCTGATCATCGTGCTGGTTTTCTTGCCGATGTTCGCCCTCACGGGCATCGAGGGCCGGCTCTTCGCTTCGCTGGGCGTCGCCTATATCGTCTCGATCCTAGCGAGCCTGGTCACCTCGATCACGCTGACACCGGTGCTTTGCTCCTACTTATTGCCGAAGATGAAGAGCCTCGCGGAGCGTGAGAGCTTTGTTGTTCGACACCTTAAACAGACCAACGCACGTCTGCTCAATTGGGTGCTTGATCGACCGGTTCCCGTGATCTCGTCGATCGTGATCGCCGTCGGTATTGCCGCCGCAGTGGTGCCGACTTTGCCGCGTGCCTTCCTGCCCCCCTTCAACGAGGGCACGCTAATGATCGAGATGATGCTGCAGCCCGGCATTTCACTCGACGAGTCGGCCAAGATCGCGAATGCGGCTGAGCACCTGCTGCTCGCCGTGCCTGAGGTCACCAAGGTCGGTCGCCGCACCGGCCGCTCCGAGGCTGACGAGCATGCCAAGGGTGTACATGTAAGCGAGATCGAAGTCTCCATTCAGCGGTCCTCGCGTAAGCTCGAGGCGATTCTGGTGGATGTGCGGGCTCGCCTCGGCGGGCTCCCGGCGGCGTTCAATATCGGTCAGCCGATGACGCATCGTCTGATCGAAAGTGTCCTGACCGGCGTCCCGGCTGAGATAGCCATCAAGATATTCGGTGACGATCTCGACACGCTGCGCACGCTCGCCGGCGACGTCGAGCGTTGGCTGCTGGGGATACCCGGGCTCGCCGACGTGAATATCGAGCGGCAGGTTCCCGTGCCGCAGATCCAGGTTCAGGTCGATCCGGCACGCGCTCTTCTTTACGGCTTGCGGCCCGGCGAGGTCGCGGCCCGGCTCGCGCAATTGACTAATGGCGACAATGTTACCGAGATCGTTGACGGCATAAAGCGCTTCGATGTGGTCATCAGGCTTGGCGACAGGGCCCGCTCCACGGAAGAGCTCAGTGCTATGCTGATAGATACACCTGCGGGCCAGGTGCCGGTCTCGATGGTGGCGCGAATCACCGAGACTAGCGGGCCGAACCAGGTCCTGCGGGAAAACAACCAGCGTCGTATCGTCGTAACGGCCAATGGCGACGGCTCGAATAACAATCTCATCGTTGCCGGTATCAAGGGCATGATGAGCAAGCTATCTCTTCCGACCGGCTATTTCATGACCTTTGAGGGCATTTATGCCGAGCAGACGCGCTCAGCTCTGCGCCTTGGCGGGCTGGCCCTAATTTCGCTAAGCTTAGTCTTTGTTATCCTCCATATGCGCTTCAAGTCGGCAGTTTTTGCGATGATGATCATGGCGAATGTGCCGATCGCGCTCATCGGCTCGGTGATCGCCATCAAGCTTGCGAGGCTGGATCTTTCGGTCGCGACCATCCTCGGCTTCATCACCCTCACCGGCATCAGCACCCGCAACGGCATCCTGAAGGTCAGCCACTATATCAACCTGATGCGCCACGAGGGCGAGAGCTTTGGCCGGGCATTGGTTATCCGCGGCGCGAATGAGCGTCTGGTGCCAGTCCTGATGACGGCCGCATCGGCCGCGGTCGCGCTGGTCCCGCTGCTTTTCGGTGCGAATGAAGCCGGCAAGGAAATCCTGCATCCGGTCGCAGTTGTCATTTTTGGCGGACTGATCAGCTCGACGGCGCTCGACATGCTGTTGACACCGCTTTTGTTTCATCGGTTCGCGCCCCCGGCGTTGGAACGACTGCTATCCTTGCGCGATAAGATGGCGGGGGAGGGAACGTATTGATTAGCTTTGTCTGTTGCCCGAAAAGAGAGGCGAGAATTGAGCTTTTTCGCGGAAGCGTTGGGGTCGGCGGCCGACGCGGGTGCCGGGTGCGACGCGGCCGGACTGACAAAGTCGGCCGTCGTATGGGGTTGCGCCAGATGATCGTCGGGTTACTCAATCAGAAGGGCGGCGTCGGCAAGACGACCCTCGCCACCCACATCGCCGGCGAGTGGGCGTCAAGCGGCAAGAGCGTGACGGTGATCGACGCCGATCCGCAAGGCTCTGCCGTCGATTGGGCGCGGACCCACGCCCATGGCGGGCTCTCGCATCTCTTCAACGTCGTCAGCATTACCCGTAATGATATGCATCACGAATTGCCGGCCGTCGCTGCCGTCAATGATCACGTCCTTATCGACGGGCCGCCGCGCGTCACGGGGCTAGCCCGTTCGACGATCCTCGCTTCCGATATGATCTTGATCCCGCTGCAACCGTCATCTTACGACATCTGGGCAATCGCGGAGATCGTGAAGCTGATCAAGGAGGCCCAGACCTTCAAGCCGGCACTCCATGCTGCCTTCGTCATCAACCGCTGCATCGCTGGTACCATTATCGCTCGCGACGTGCGCGATGCGCTCATGACCGGTCCGGTCGTGGCGCTCAGGACGATCATTAGCCAGCGGGTTGCTTACGCTGAAAGCGTTGCGACGGGCCAGCTTGTTCGGGAAATCGACAGCCGCGCTGTCGTCACTCACGAAATCTCGGCCCTGGCGGCCGAAGTCCTGGAGCATGCCGGATGACGACAAGGCGTATCGACATCGGCATGAAGCCGGACGATTCAGACAAGGAGCCGACCGAACCGGCTTTCAGCATCGCGGAGCGTGCTCCGTTCACGGTGGAGCCTGCCGCCGCGACGATCGAGGATTACGCAAATCATCCCGAACTGCGGCCAGACCAGGTTTCGCCGGATATGTGGGGGCAGAAGGGGGGGGAAACGGCAAAGCCGGCTGCAACGACTTCATTCGGGAGCATGCCACCGCTCATGGGAATGGCTGCTGGTGCCGCGATCGGTGCGATCGTGGCCGCGGTTGCCGTGATCGTGCTCTCGCCAAAGCTTGTTCCGTCCATGGATGTTCGTCTGGGGCCTGTCGCGGATCGCGTCGCCGCGATCGAACTGCACCAGCAACAGAGCGAGCTCGCAGTCGGCCGGCTCAACAACGAAATAGCCAAGGCGATCGAGGCCGACAGTGTGTCGGCGACCAGACTCGAAAAGCAAATCGCAGAATTCACTGAGATGCAGGCACTTCTCGCCAGTCACATCGCAGCGGCGCCTGCTTCCGCAGATAATGCCAGCCTAGCAGTCTTCGCTGTCGCCGTCGGTCAGTTGCGCGCGGCGTTCTATTCCGGCCGGCCGTTTGAAGCGGAAATTGTCACGCTCCGTGCGCTGGCGGACGGTGACCGGAATGTGCTCGGCCTGCTCAATGAACTGGCGGCGCCGGCGCGGCCGGGCGTTGCCAATGCAGCAATGCTGAGGCAGCAATTTGTCGCCGACGCAGCCGCAGCAAGCCTCAAGCCCGGCGCGTCGCAGGGCTATTACGACTACGGCATGTCCATCGTCGGCGAATATAGCGGCTATAACAGCGAGCCCTACGCTGTCGAGATCGCCAACGTGATGGTGAACGACGCTGACCGAAGGCTGGCCGGCGGCGACGTCGCCGGAGCGATTGAATTGATCAACGGGCTGGATCGGGAAACCGTGGCGGCGTTTCAGCCCTGGCTCAAGAGCGCCAGCGATTATGTTCGCACGGATGCAGCGGTCGCGGCGATGACGGAAATAGTCGTCGACCGCCTTCGGGCTAGCATGCGAAATGAATATGCCGGTTGATCTGACGGCGCCCTTGGCGCCGGCTGACTATGAGCCCAGTTGGAGTACGCCCGGTTCAGCAAGCGTGCTCAACGAAGTCTCCGGGCGTAGGTCGACGATAGAGTCGGACACAATGCGGGGTACGGCGAAGCCAACGCCGGTTTCGGTTTCGAGGAGGACCTGGGTGGAAAGATCTGCGGCTGCCTCAACAAGGATCTGCGAGGCCAATCCCAAGGCGGTGATAAATAGCGGAACCAGAATTCCCATAACAGTATTCTACTCCCAATAATTCCAAGAGGATAGACAACTGTCGACCGCTAGTAAAGATTCAAACGGCGATCCGGCGCCGATAACCGCCAACGCGACGCCTTTGTGGCCGGAGACGTCCGGAGAGCCGACCAGCGAAACGGCGCTCGAGCGTGAGCGATGGCTGCGCGATCGGTTTGAAAAGGAACACCAAGTCACGCTGGCGATGATGCGGCTGCTTGTCTCCAGCGGTCGCAGCGAAGGGCCAGCAATGCATTTCTGGCGCTGGCTGATCGACGATCTTCGATCGGAGCGGCGGCTTCTCGAATCCCCGGAGGGACAAGGCTGGACTGACAGGACGCTTCTCAGCTATCTCCGTTCGTGGTTCACGAGGAGAACCGCGGTGGATAGCCGGGCACCGGCGGGCCGGGGACTTTCGGGAGAGTAAATCTGATGTGGTTTGCGGGGCGAGTTTTTCGGATATTTTTCATGTCGCTCGCAATCGCTGTGGTGGGGTCGCCTACCGCCTATGTCCTGCCCGTCTGGGCCTCCGGCGATCATGACGCGGCGCCGCGATCAATCTCTGTCGCGCCGAGAGCCGAGACGCGTATCGGCGGCGAGGAAGTGGTCGTTATCTATGCCGGCGGCGCGCTCTTGTTGTTCCTTCATAACTATGTCGATGGCGTTCCAACCAGCCGAGCCGAAATCGAACTCACGGTCGACTTCATGCCAAACGCTCTCACGGAAATCGCTCCGGGAGTATATAGGAGCGAGCCTCTGACTCTCGCTGCCGGCCGCAATGAAATCGAGATGGCCTATGTGATCGGCGAACAGAGCGGAAGTGAAGTGATTCCGCTAACCGTGCCTACCAACAGCAAACGGGTCACGACGCGATCCCTTCCGACAACCGCGAGCGGCAGCGTGCCCGGCTCGGTGCTGACCATTATCGCGGTTCTTCTCTTCGCCGGCGTGAATCTCCTCCTCATGCGTCGCGCGCGGAGAGCCTGAAACCGCGTCACGCCGTGAGATTGTTGACACTGACTTGTCCCGTAATCATCAAGTACGCGGATGACCAGCAAAGGCCGACTGCGAGCAACCCTCCGAACATGTAGAGCAGGATGATTCCGAGGTCGCGGCCGTCGACAAGAGGCACCAGACCGCTGTACACCGCGACCCATACAACCGAGCCGATCATTGCGATGGTAAGCCCGATTCCTGGAACGCGCAGCGAGCGGTAGGTTATCCGCAGGGCCAGCACATAGACGATGAGGTAGCCGAGAATCACCGGCAAGAGCAGCAGCCAGTCCTCTGGCCAGGCCGCGCGGGTCCAGTGCCAAAGCGACCCGCCGCTCGGATTATAGGTCGACAGAACAAGAAAGAGCGGCCCTAACAACCGGGTCAGAAACATCGACCATCCGAGATTGCGGGGTCGACCTCGGCGAATCCGCAAGATCGCCCTCCTGTTGGCGACGACACGCCGGCGCGGCAGCGGTAGCTTGCTTTATAGTGTACCAGACGATCCGGGTGTAGGGGATGCGATGCCCGCCAGTCGAAACCTGTGGACGACTCCTGCGATCGGCTCGCGCCCGGTGAAATGCCTTGGAAAATCGGAGAATCGTAGTTAACTCGCAACTGAATAGAAGAAAAGTGGACTAGCTCGATTCGGCCCTGCGGACGTGATTGGCCTCAGTTTAAGCCGTCTACTTTGACTAGAACGGGCCATTGCGGAGCGCAGTAATGCAGGTGCGGTGGATTTCCGAAAGCGAGCTTCTCGCCCGGGCGACGAGCGGCCTTATCTCCGGCATTCTGATTCTTGGTTTCGCAGTCGCCGGCTGGAGTATTGTTCCGCACGCGGCTGCAACTGATTATTCGCGCATCTATCAAGATGAATTGCCGGGGCTGGTGGCGTTGCCGGACGAAGTCCCGGTTTTCGTCATGCGCCGGGATCGCAGCGTCATACGTCATGGGTCGGCGACGTCCGCGCCTGGCGATCGGCTGCGAGTAGATATTTTCCGCAGCGTCGCCGATGAGGCGCCCGATGCTACGGAGGCCCTGCTTTTCCAGCCGACGCTTGAGGTCTTATGGCTAGTTGCCAACGAAGAATCGCAGGCCGAACTTCGCCGTCTGCTCGGCGCCCTGCAGGAAGAGGGCGCCGGCGCCATTGAAGCCGTCATTATGTCGGATATCTTCAATCATACTTATCGGCCGATGCTGCGGTCGCTTCTTTCCGACGCTGTTTCGCGCGCCTGGGAAGATGAACAGACGCAGGACGCTTTCGCGGACCTGCTGCGGACATCCGATACTGCGATGCGTCAAGTGTTGCGCGGCGAGATCGAGGCCATTCTCACAAGTCGGGTCAAAGAAGCTCTTTGGGCGACGGTTCAGGCGAACTGGACCAATGTAATCGGAGTGCCCTTCGGCTATGAGCTCGACTACGCGCCGGTGGTGAGCGCGGTTACGGCCGTACTTCAAGATCCGCTGGTTCACCAGAAGTTTGTCACCTTCGGCCGGGAACGTCTGACTACAGATGAGGCTCGGCGGCTTGCCGAGCGCCTTGCCATCGGTCTCATCGACTCGCTTCTTCGAGAAACGCGGCTGCCTAAAGTTGCAAGCGAAATAATGTGGGATCCGCGGCTGCGGAATATCCTGCATCCATTCTCCGAGTCGGCGATGAATCTGGTCTCGGCTCTGCCGCGCAATCTCGGAGGCCTTGGCAAGGACAGCAGCCTCAACCCGCTCGCCGCTCACATTTTCAAGGCGCTTGTCCTGGGTCGGCATACACCGCTCGTTATGTTCGTCACTCCGCAAGACCGCACTCGAATGGAGCAGCTAAGTCCCGACGCGATGCGGTTCCTCATTTCCGGCGATGGAGCCAAGACGACATGAAATTGGCTACTGACCTCACTGTCAGTGGCCTGACAATCCGCACTCCGGCGGGGGTCTTGCTGGTGGAGGATGCGTCATTCGAAGCGGCACATGGTGAACTTGTTCTTCTGATCGGACCGAGCGGCAGCGGCAAGACCAGTATCATCAATGCGCTGTGCGGCCTGATCGGCGAACGCGATAGTGCATGGCAGGTAGCGGGCCTTATTCAGTTTGGCGACCGCCAGATTGATCTCGCTAAGACGCGTAGCGATCTTTGTGGGCTAGTGTTCCAGGGCAACGCCCTGTTTGATGACCTGAGCGCGGGAGAAAACCTTCGGATCGCAGCCGATCATTCTCCGCAGTCGCGCGCCGGCTACGACCCCACGCCGGTACTGTCGCTTCTCTCCGATATTCACCCCGACAAGACGGTTGCCGCCTGCAGCGGCGGTCAGAAACAACGCATAGCTATCGCGCGGACGCTGGTCGCCGATCATCCTGTTCTTGTCCTGGATGAGCCCAATTCCGGGCTCGATATCAAATCGTCCCGACGGCTTGCCAGCCTAATCAAGAAGATCTGCACCGAGAGATCGATGCCAGTCATTATCGCCGCGCATCACGTCGACGATCTTCTGCCGCTTGCCGACAAGGTGCTCTTGGTCGACTCGACGACGCGGTCGATCATACGGGTGACGCCGGATATGCTGGCCATCGAAGCAGAATTGATGCGTCTTGATGTCGGTACAGGGGGTAGGCCCGCGACCAGCGCGAATGCGGATCGCTGGCGTAAACATATACGTCGCGGCTCGTCGGCGAAGTGGTTCGGTCGCTATTTCGCCGAGTATTTCTGGGTGCTGTGCGCGTCGCCCTACATGCTCGCCTATGTCGGGCTCGGGGGCATCATTCTCGGCTTTGTGTCAATCTGGTTTGGCTTCAACTATCATGCTTTCGGCGGCTATCTGAAGTCGATCCTTCATGACGAGACCTTGGCCGGTATCGGCTTCGTCCAGACGACGATCGCGGTGCCGCTGGTCGCATCGATCCTCGTCGTTGCTCGCAACAGCGCGGTGATCTCGGCTGATCTTGGCAATCGCCAGCTCTCCTCGCAGTTTCGTGCGATGGGCAATCTCAATATCCCCGGGCTTGGCTATCTCGTCGCATCGATTATCGCCGCCAACACATTGTCCTTGTTGCTTCTTACAGTCGCGGCACTGGCGACCGCCTCGTGGTCGGCGTTTCAGACCTGGTACTTCTTCTTTCCAGACCAGCCTTTTGAGTTCTGGCAGGAGAATTACTTTCGGAGACTGATAGAGTCTGGGCCGTCTTTGTTGATCGAAATCGGCTGGGCGGCGTGTAAGATTGTGTTAAGTTCGATACTAGGCAGTGCCGCCGCGATAATCATCGGTCTTCGACCGAAGACTTCGGTTGTTTCAATCAACAACGCGATCGCCGAAGCTATTGTCATCGGTGTTTCGATGGCGCTGCTGGCGCATGCGTTCTTCGCCATTCTCCAGTTCTGGAGATAGGTACAACAGGGGCGTCGTCGGTTTCGCCGATAGCGCAGGAGGCGAAGGATGACTGAGGAAAATATGGCTAGAAAGCGGTTCAGGGACTATGTCGACCTTTCCGGGCTCGACAGGCCCTATATTTCGAAGGCCGAAGAGCGTCGGCTTCTGGAACAGGGTATCTCGCAATTCGAGCTCGATGCTTACGAGGCGCGTGGTATCGTTCTCGACGTTGCCCAAGAGCGCGACTATCGGCTCGAGCGGGACATCGACCGGCGAATGCTTAACATCCTTCACCGTTTCGGCGGGAACCGGAAAAAAATCACCCGGCGCAAATTCAATCACGCCGCCTCTCTATACAATACGCTCGCCGGTGGAGTGCTGACCGACGAAGAGTCTAAAGTTCGGATAAAGCAAGTAATGGAGGCCAACCAGTTTAGGGCGAAGCGCGGCGGACTGACCTACTCAAAGGGCTGGTACAAGAAGATTGGCGATGATAATAAAAAAGCGAGGCTTTCGGCGCTGCTCAGCCGTAACATCTGATCCGGCAACGTTACTTGCCGATAAAACTGCTGATATCGTACCAAGGCGGGTTCTGCGTCCTCGCTAGTGGATTGACTGAAACAAAAGAGTCCTTAGCAGGCTGTTGAAAAAGGATTTTTGGTGTGGGCCGCGCGCAAAATCGATTCTCCTTCACCCGGTTCAGCGGAAAAATAATACAAGAAAAGGCGAAGATCGCATTGTCCTTTGCGCATCCGTGGCCGCCAACCCGCTCAGCTCCGC
>CAMCWB010000083.1 GCA_945882315.1 Bauldia litoralis
TGACGCACCCGTCCATATAGCTCCACGCCCTTCATCCCCCGCCCTCCGCCGAACCGACGTAGAGAGCTATCAGCTGACGGACTTTTGCTCCGCCGCAGCCAGACAATCCGGCCGCTTCACTGAGGGATTATTCCTCCGGCGCTTACACCCGGCACCAAGCCCGATCAATGTCGACGGATACCACCTGCCCATCTCGCAACTATGGAAGGTGCCGTCGCGAAGTTGGTTGGAATTGAGGGTGGCGTAGTCTCCGGGTGCTTTAACCGGCATCCGCCGGATGACCGGCTCTTCGGCCAAGATTGACACCAGGGACGGGCAGTCGCAAGCCCGAACCCCTCCGTGAGCGATCAGATGCCCCGGCGGCCGGTAAATTCGGCGCGTCGGGTCGCGGAAGCTCCGATATTGTCCTCATCAAGACGCACCTCTCCCGTGGTTCTTGCTGGAACTCATGACAAACGGACCGCTCACGCCGGCGCTGGAGGTGGCTGCGGCCGGAGTTCGGCGATCAGTCGCAGGATCTCGGCGAACAGCGTGCTCGTCACGGCGACCTCGGCCATCTGGAAAGCGACATAGCGGCCGTGGCTGACGAGCTTCGCGCCGACCTTGATCAGCTTCTCCCTCAGGCTGGTCAGCGACCATTCTTTGACCGGCTCCGGTGTCGCCAAGGTGCACAGGAAGAAGCCGGACGGCGTTGGCGGCGAACGTCCGGCACGACAGCCGCGTCCACCGGATCGCGCCCTTGCCTTCCGCCCCGTGCGCGCATCGGCGAGGACATCGCCCGCCATGGCGCTGAGACCGAGGGCATCGTCCAGTTCGCGGTACGCCAGCAATCCGGCATCGGAGGTGATGCGGGAGCCGTGGAACTCCAGCTTCACGCGGCGGTCGAAATCGAGCCGGAGGGCGCCGTCGCCTGCTTCACCCGTCGGGTTCGCCATCACGGCCTCGCTCGATCCAGATTAAGATATTGATTCTTATACCTGAATCGCTGCGAAATTGCAGAAAATTACGGTGTTATCCGGCGAATCCGGGATACAATGTGTCGATCAATGGGGGGCCACCTCGAGCGGGGATGGCTTTTGCGCGCAGTAAGGTGCACATTCCCGCCAGCACAGCGCGCGGACAGGGAAAAGTGAGATTCCCAAGATTGGCAGCGATGATGGTGATTGTCGCCTGGCTCGCCAGTGCCTCGGCAAGTGGGGACAAAATGAGCCTGGAAACCATCACAGGAATGACGGTCGAGGGGGGCGTCGTCTGCCCACTGCTCAAGCTCGAAGATGGCGAGA
Source organism: Bauldia litoralis (assembly GCA_945882315.1). Lineage (GTDB taxonomy): Bacteria > Pseudomonadota > Alphaproteobacteria > Rhizobiales > Kaistiaceae > CAMCWB01. Next base: position 1,284 of record CAMCWB010000083.1, read on the forward strand.
CCGTTCCGCTCGCCGGCCTCCCGATTGACGCATATCCGCCGGGCCAGCGTCTGGTGCTCGAGGGCCAGTTTGTCAGAGTGTCGATTTGCCAGCAGGGCCGACGCACGTTCGAAGTCAGCCGCAACGTCACTTATTAGCCCAAATTCAGATGTCACGTGCATCGTCTGTAGAGCAAAAAGGCTACAAACCATATCTAACAGAACCAGTCGTGGCTTAACGTCGGCTGCGGTCCTGTGGCGCGAGCGACGGTTCTTATGGCCATCAATAACCTAACCCCCACCGATCCGCTGTACTCCCAGCAGTGGCATCTTTCCCTCGTCGGGCGTCTTGGATTCGGAGCCGGAAGCACTAACAGCGCAGGGCTGGAACGCATCTGGGCCGATTATCGCGGACAGGACGTCAAGGTCGGCGTCTGGGATGACGGTGTGCAGTCGTCGCACTGGGATCTGGACGCCAACTACAACAGCTCCCGCCACGTGACCGTTGGGGGCATACTCAACAACGGGCAGCCGATCAGCAGCACCGACGGTCACGGGACCGCCGTCGCGGGTCTGATCGCGGCAGAAGCCAATGGGCAGGGTGGCGTTGGCGTCGCCTTCGAGTCTGAGCTTACCGCGATCTGCATATTCGGTGGCGCGGACGATATCAATTCGGCCTGGTCTCGGTACCTCACAACCCTCGACAGTCTGGGCAATTTCGACGTTAGCAACCACAGCTATGGCGGCTTCCCCGATTTCCAGGTCTATGGCGACGTAGCCAAATTCGGCGCCGCCGCCGCTAGCGGTCGGGGCGGGCTTGGAACCGTCAACGTCAAATCCGCCGGCAACGATAACGTCGATGGCAACGGTGACGCACTCGACGCCTCGCGCTTCACTGTCACCGTCGCCGCGCTTAGTTCGAGTGGCCAGGTCGCCTCGTATTCGACTTATGGCGCGCACGTTCTGGTCTCTGCGCCTGCTGGCTCGGTGACCACGGATTTGCTGGGCGCCGGCGCGGGCTACAATGGCCTCCTGAACGGCGACTATACAAATGCCTTTGGCGGCACCTCCGCCGCGGGACCGGTGACTGCTGGCGTCGTCTCGTTGATGCTCTCGGCCAATCCGGACCTGGGCTGGCGCGATGTGCAGAACATCCTCGCCTATTCGTCCACGGGCACCGAAAGCGTCTATGGCGGTGCCACCACCAATGAGAATTTCGCGTGGAAATGGAACGGCGCCGGCAACTGGAACGGAGGCGGGCTGCACTTCAGCGAGGACTACGGCTACGGCATGGTCAATGCCTACAATGCCGTGCGCATGGCCGAGGCCTGGAGCCTGTTCAACGCGACGGCAGCGACTTCCGCCAACGAGGGATCGGTGACGACGGGCACGATCACCGCCAACCGCACCATCGCCGACCTCTCGACCCTCAACTACACTTTCACCGTCTCGGGCACGCTCGTGCTCGAACATGTGGACATCCGGGTCGCGCTCACCCATTCGGACTTCACCGACCTTCGCATCAGCCTCATCTCCCCGGAAGGTACGGCGATGTCGCTGTACAACGGCTCGACCGGCACGCCGAGCACCTCGGACAACGGGCTTAGCTACACGTTCGGCATCGACGGGCTGAGAGGCGAACTCAGCGCCGGCACCTGGACGCTCAGAATCCAGGACGCGGTCGGATGGGATGTTGGAACGCTCAACTCGGTCAATTTCACCGGCTTCGGCTCGACCGTCACAAGCAACGACGTCTATCACTACACCGATGAGGCGATAACGCTGCTGGCCCAGCCCGGACAGAGCGGGCGCCTCAACCTGGCCGACACCAATAGCGGCACCGACTGGATCGATGCGGCCGCCATGTATCGCAACGTCGTGCTGAATCTCGAGGCCGGCACCACTTCGACAGCCGCGGGCGTCTCGTTCCTAACGATCGCGGCGGGCACGCAGATCGAGAACGCGGTCACCGGAGACGGCAACGACACCATCTACGGCAATGCCGTCGGCAACAATATCTATGGCATGCGCGGCGATGATTCCCTATACGGCCGGGACGGCGCCGATATCCTGGCCGGCGGCCAGGGCGATGACTTCATCGATGGCGGCGCCGGATTGGACATCTGCCTGCTGCAGGTCGCCTACGTGGACTGCACAGTGAGCTACGATGCGGCGACGCAGCTTTTCCTGATCAGCAGCCTCTGGGGCGGCAGCGACAACCTGATCAATGTCGAGACCTTCCGGTTCAGCGACATCGACAAGCTGGCGTCGGACTGGATCGCCCCAGATACGGCCGCCCCGACGCTGATTTCAAGCACGCCTGCCGACGATGCCACAGGCGTCGCGGTGGGCGCCAATCTGACCCTCACCTTCAGCGAGAACATCAAGGCGGGCGCCGGCAAAATCTTTATCTACACCGCGGCCAGTACGCTCTTTGCGACCATCTTGGTGACAGACACCTCGCAGGTCAGCTTCTCCGGCACGGTGATGACTATCAATCCCACCGCCAATCTCGCCTACGGCACCGATTACTACGTCACCATCGACAACGGCGCGGTCACGGACCTTTCGGGAAACGCCTACTCGGGCATCGCCACCACGGACGACTTTTCGTTCAACACCGTCGAGTACACGTTGACCGGCAACAACTCCGCCAACACGCTGCATGGCACGTCCGGAGCCGACAAGCTCTACGGCATGGGTGGGAATGACAAACTCTACGGCTATGCGGGGAACGACAGGCTCGACGGCGGCACGGGCTACGATACGATGTATGGCGGGGCCGGAAACGACACCTTTATCTTCAACAACACCAGGGACAAGGCTGTGGAACTGGCGAACGAGGGTACCGACACGGTGAATTCCTCGGTCAGCATCACGCTCGCCGCCAATGTCGAAGACCTGTTGCTGACTGGAACCTCCGGGCTCACCGGCACCGGCAACGAACTCGCCAACACCATCACCGGAAACAGCGGTGCAAACAAGCTGTATGGCCGTGGCGGCAACGACTCGCTCAATGGCGGCGCCGGCAACGACAAGCTGAGCGGCGGCGATGGCAACGACACGGCCTCCTATGCGTCGGCGGGTTCCGGGGTGACGGTGAACCTTGGCCTGACCACGGCGCAGAACACGGGCGGGGCTGGCACGGACACCCTGTCGAGCATCGAGAACCTGACGGGCTCGGCCTTCAACGACACGCTGACCGGCAGCAACTCTGCGAACCGGATCGAAGGCGGCGCCGGCAACGACACGTTAACGGGAGGCACAGGTGCTGATAGCTTTGTCTTCAACTCTGCTCTTAATGCAGCGACCAACCTAGACACGATCACAGATTTTTCTGTCGTGGACGACACGATCCTAATAGATGATTCTGTGTTTACGGGACTGGGAACCGCAACGGGCACGCTCGCGGCGTCGGCTTTCGTGATTGGATCGATTGCAGGGGATGCAGATGACCGTATCATCTATAATTCGACTACCGGCGCTTTGTTTTATGATGAGGATGGCGATGGCGCTGTAGTGGCGGTCCAGTTTGCACAACTTGAGTCTGAGTCCGGTATTGCCCTTACACACGATGATTTCCTCATAATCTGACGCAGATTAATGACGTCTCTTCCAGAAGAAGAGAATATGGCTCTTGGAAAGCTGCAAAGGGGTGCGGTTGCTGATACCCACGGGAGTGCCGTCCTCTCTGCCTGCCCTAAGATTTGAGCCCGAAGCTTTCCAGCGGTCCGGCGGCCGGATCATGGGAAGGCAGTCGGCAGGCGAAGCGTTCCTGAGAGCTGTAGTGGAGGCTGCAGGGCGTACGGCTCTTATAGGCTTCGGGCCAGATCCGAAATCGGGACATGCCTTTCAGACATTGGTGAAGAAATTGAACCCGGGTATTCGGACCGTCTGGGCCGGGGCCGACGACCTGCGTACGTTCGCCGAGATCGGGGCTATTCACCTGCCGGACCCTTCCATTGCCGAGCAGGCCAGTCTCAGGGTCAGGGCAGGTAGTGGCGCCTACAGCATCACCGGCATTACGCATACAATCTCCTCAATGAATGCGATGAGGATGCTGTCAGCCATTCCACTGGCGCCAATCATGCCGTGGGACGGCCTGATTTGCACGTCCCGGGCGGTTAAGGCGGTGATCGAACGGATATTTGGAGTCCAGGACGATTACGCGAAATGGAAATTCGGTTCCACGCAGAGGCTCCAGAGGCCTGAGATGCCCATCGTTCCGCTTGGGGTGCATGCAGGTGACTTTGCGACGGCCGATTTCGACCGGCAGAAGGCCAGGAGGGATCTCGGGATCTCTGACGATGAGGTGGTTTTCCTGTTCTTCGGAAGGCTGAGTTTCCACGCGAAGGCCAATCCGCATCCGATGTACACGGCTCTTGAAGATGCTGCACGGGAGAGTGGGAAGAGGCTGGTCCTCCTGCAGTGCGGCTGGTTTGCCAACGAGTTTATCGAGAAGGCCTTCAAGGATGGCGCGCGCAGTTTCTGCCCCGGCATCCGACACCTCTGGCTCGACGGGCGGGAAGAGACCGACCGACAGGCAGCCTGGGCGGCCTCTGACATATTCCTGTCGCTCTCCGACAACATCCAGGAGACCTTTGGGCTGACGCTCATTGAGGCGATGGCTGCTGGAAAGCCTGTGATTGCGACGGACTGGGATGGCTACAAGGACATCGTGATACCTGGGAAGACCGGCTTCCTGGTTCCGACCATGATGCCGGACGATGCCGTAGGCGATGAATTGGCCCTGAAGCATGCTGCGGGCAGCTTGAACTATGACCGCTATATCGGGCTTTGTAGCCAGATGGTGTCGCTCGACCAGAGATACCTGCGGACTGTGACGGCACGCCTGGCGCAAGAGCCGGACCTGCGCAGGCAAATGGGAGAGGCGGGTCGGAGCCGCGCGGTGTCGGTTTTCGACTGGAAGGTCGTGATCGGGCAATATCAGGAGCTATGGGCGGTCCTTCGGGAGCGGCGATCAAGAGCGCAATCGGAAAAAAAGCCCCAGCTTCGCGGTAGCATGGCGGATCAATTGCCACCGTTCCGGCTGTTTTCTGGTTATCCGAGTAGGCTGCTTGCAGGAACAACCCGGGTCAAGGTGCGTCAGGCGTATTGCAGTGCACGCGAGCTCTTGGAGCACCCGTTCTTCACGCTCGCCAAGGACCTCGTCGCTTCGGCTGATACAGTCGACGGAATTCTTGACAGCCTCAAGGATGGAACCGCCAAGGAATTGTCGAGCCTCGAGAAGGAGTTTCCGGCACCGGCCGGTGTGATCACGAAGACCGTTGCCGTTCTCGTCAAGATGGGGCACCTCGAATTGGAGTCGGACTCCAACCATGATGCCGGAGACTATGCGTGATGCGTTGCGTCGGTGGCATGGAAAGTCGTTTACAATGGAGCGTGTGCTGAAGGCCGCCCGCACCAGACCACTCCCTGAAGGGCAGGGCGTGGAGTTGTCGAGGGTGCTGTCGCAGAGCCGTTCCGCGCTTGTTGCTGTCGGTTTGTTCAGCGCCCTGATCAACATATTGATGCTGACAAGCTCATTCTACATGCTTGAGGTGTATGATCGGGTTATTCCGAGCCGTAGCATACCGACCCTTGTAGTTCTATCCGTTCTTGCACTGATCCTGTTTGTATCTCAGGGAATACTTGAAGTTATCAGATCGCGAATTCTCGTTCGGATAGGCAACCATCTCGACGAGGCGAGCAGCGAGCGCATCTTCGATGTTATGACGCGGGCGCAGCCCGTCGCCAGCCAGCGGGGGGGCGGACTGCAGCCGATGCGCGATGTCGACGCGATAAAGGCATTCCTGTCGACCGGCGGGCCGGGTGCGCTTTTTGACCTGCCATGGCTACCGGTCTACGTCGCGGTCATGTTCCTTTTTCACTGGATGCTCGGCCTTGCAGCGGTTTTGGGGGCGGTGATCCTGATCTTCCTGACCCTTCTGACGGAATTCCGGACCAGAGGGCCAACCCTGGAAATGACCCGGGATGTCGCCGTGAGGACTGAAATTGCCCTCGCCGGCCGCAGGAACGCAGAAATCATTGCAGCCATGGGCATGGGACCGCGTCTGGCGCGCCGATACCGCAACGCTGGGCTAACGGCCACGGTATCCCAGACGCTGGTGAGCGATCTTGCTGGCGGTCTTGGCTCGGTCTCTCGGATCTTCAGGATGGTTCTGCAATCGGCCATCCTGGGACTTGGCGCTATTCTTGTGATCTGGGGCGAATCCTCCGCCGGGATCATTATCGCAGGAGCCATACTGATGGGGCGCGCCCTGGCTCCGGTCGATCAGGCGATCGCCAACTGGAAAGGCTTCGTCGCCGCTCGCCAAGGATGGGGACGCCTGTCGGAATTCTTCCAGAAACTTCCAGCATCGCCAAAGCGAATGCCATTGCCGCGAGCCACGCAGAACCTGAATGTGGAGCGACTGACGGTTCTGGAACCTGGAGGTCAGAGGTTCCTGATCCGTGACATCAGTTTCAGCCTGAAGGCCGGACAAAGCCTCTGCGTGATCGGTCCGAGTGGTGCGGGGAAGTCGACGCTGGCGAGAGCGCTGGTGAACGCGTGGAGGCCATCTTCCGGACGTGTCGAACTTGACGGAGCGCCTCTGGAACAGTGGCCGCCAGAAGATCTTGGCAGCCAGATCGGTTATCTGCCGCAGGATGTTGAACTGTTTTCAGGCACAATTGCCCAAAATATCTCTCGGCACCAGGACGCGCCTGAGCCAGAGCGTGTGATCGAAGCCGCCATGGCGGCTGGAGTGCACACACTGATCGCCCGGCTCAAGGAGGGCTATCAGACGCAGATCGGCGAGGCCGGGAGTACCCTGTCGGCCGGTCAGCGCCAACGGATCGCCTTGGCAAGGGCGATGTACGCGAACCCCTTTCTTGTTGTCCTCGACGAGCCGAACTCGAATCTTGATGCCGAGGGGGACGCGGCGCTCCAGAAGGCCATAAGTACAATAAAGGAACGCAAGGGCGTGGTCATCGCGGTATCCCACCGAAGCGCCATTCTCGAGGCCTTCGATATGATCCTGCTCCTGCACGAGGGGCAGGCCGCGGCTTTCGGACCAAGGGACGCGATCCTGGCGAAGCATGTCAGGAACAGCTCCCTCGTCGGCGCTGTGCAGGGCAAGCCGGGTGCGGTGGTGCCGATCAAGCCTCAGGGTGGCCTCGCGGACGGGCGATCCGGAACATGATTGAGGGCGTAGCCGATGGTGGAGCACTTTCGGCGATCCGCCGCTACATCCTTTGGGGGAGCGTCTTCGCCGCAGTACTCGCCGTTAGCGTCTCCGTCTGGGTGTTCTCGGTAAAGGTGTCAGGCGCGGTGATTGCGGTGGGATCTGTGACGGTCCTCTCGGATGTCAAGAAAGTGCAGCCCCCGGTGGGCGGCGTCGTGGCAGGCATCAATGTCCGTAACGGACAGCAAGTCAGTGCCGGCGAAGCCTTGATTTTCCTGGATGAGACAGTGGCGCGCGCTAATCTCGCCCTTGCCGAGAACTCGATGGCGGAGCTCCATGCGCGCCGCAGCCGTTTGATTGCGGAGCGGGACGGACGCTTGGATGTTGTTTTTGACAACCTGGCCTTACAGAATGTTCCTGAAGGCACAATCTCGGAAATCCGAAAGAACGAGCTGCGCCTGTTTGAGTTGCGAAAGACCGCCTATGAAGGACGCAAGGCGCAACTCAAAGAGCAGATTGCCCAGATCGACCAAGAGGTATCCGGTCATCTTCGCCAGATCGAGGCCAATGGCGCGCAGCAGGGGTTCATGTCCCAGGAGCTTGACGGCATTCGGGAGCTCTGGGAAAAAAAGCTCGTTCCCCTTACTAGGGTAAACAGTCTGGAACGGGAGGCCGCGCGTCTTTACGGAGAAAAAGGACGGCTCGAGGCGGCAGTTGCGCAACTCGCCGGAAAATCCGCCGAATTAAACCTGGCAATTCTTCAGGTCGATAAGGAATTGTTCAGCGAGGTGGCACTTGAGCTTCGCGATGTCGATGCGCGGATACTTCAAGTGGAGGAACAGCGCGTTGCGGCCAGCGATCAACTGGAGAAGCTTGTTCTCGTGGCGCCTCAGGACGGGATTGTTCATCAACTCAAAATCAAGACGGTTGGCGGTGTCGTCGCCACGGGGGACGTTCTGATGGTGATTGTGCCGACAGCAGACCGTCTGGTCGTCGAAGCCCGCCTGAGCCCCACCGATATTGATCAGGTCTGGATAGGACAGCAGGCAAGACTTCTCTTTCCGGCATTCAATCAACGGATTACCCCTGAACTAACCGGCAATATCGATTACGTGTCCGCCGATACGTCAACAGATCAGCAGACTGGAGCCGTTTACTACTCTACGCGCGTAGTCGTATCCGAAGAAGAGATCCGCAAGCTGAGGGATTTATCTCTTATGCCCGGAATGCCCGTGGAAGTCTTCATCAAGACCGGAGAGCGCAGTGTGCTTAGTATGATAGGCAAGCCGCTTCTGGATCAGATCAATAGAGCGTTCAGGCAGGACTGATTATGAGAACAAGCTGACAGACAAACTTTGCAATCTGAACTGGTCTCGGGCTGGCGGGTTTCTGCGAGCCTGTGCGGGATACTAAAGACGTCGTGGTTCCCGCAGATGCGCTAACGGTTACGCGCTGCCCCGCCGAGAAGGTTGGATTTCAGTAGCTCTCCCTCCGCCATTGAATTTCCTGCCGACGCTTAGTCCGGTTTTCGAGTCGGTCGATAAGGCCGCTGAAAACAAAGGGAAATTCACGCTCAGCCGCGTACCTGGTGCCGCTGGCTGCGTTCCATTTTCTCGATAAAATGCCCTGAGAACGGCACCCTCCTGAAAAAGACCGTACCATCGAGAACGGCGTACGGTATTTTTAGTCAAGTAATCTCAGTGGCTTAGCTTTTCGCCTGTCGCATCCGGTTCATAGATGGGAGGGACCTTGAAGATGCGATTGCCTCCGATAGGTTGAGCAAAATCAAGAAGGACAAGCCGATGAACGAAGAGACGCCTAACCTCATAAACTCGGGTCTCTCGGGCGTTGTCTCTCGGGATGGCGTGACTGTAGACGTTAAAATCTATCGCCTCGACCGCGAGCCAGTCGAATGGTCCCTCGAGGTCGTGAATCAGGCGGGCACTTCGATTGTATGGGACGAGACGTTTCCGACTGACAAACTCGCTTACGAGGAGTTCCGCCGTACGGTTACAGAAGAAGGCATGAAAGCCTTCAAGGAAAGCGCCAAGGTAATTCCGTTTCGACGCTGATCATTCATCGCCCCAAAGCTCGGCTCTGGCGTTGGTGTCGAGCCGAATGACCAGAGCTGGCTTGTAGAGCTTGTTCTTCCGGTCGAACGGTAGCGGGTCACCTTCCAGTCCAAAGAACCGCCGCAGTACCGCCCGGAGGTCAGACATCTGTTTCTTTAGTTTGTCGCGCCCGTCATGGCTGGCGAGAAATCTCTCGAGTTCAGGGTGACTGAGAAAAGGTCCGCGTACGGCGAAGGCCAGGAGGATATGCCACTTGAAGGATGGCTTCTTGTGCGCGGTGTTTGCCTGAAACATCTCCGGGATTTGAATCCTGTCCCAGGAGCGCGCAGCCTGACCGGCACATTTGATCAGGAACGTGTCGCGGGAGAGGAACGTGATTGTTATGTCGTTCCATTCCGTGCCCGGCGGAGTCGGGAATTTGGTGTCGCCTCCGATCGCCGACGGCGGTGGCGCCACTTGGTGTTTCCATGCCGCGACCGTCTTGTGAGCGCCGGCTCCTACCGTCAGTTTCGCATCCGGGCCGATGCAGAGCAGTTCGTCGAGTGCGATGATCAGGGACCGGCATGCCAGCGCCGTCTCCTGGTGTGCCGGCTTCTGGCACCTGCTGTCCGACACGATCAGCAGAAAGCATTCCCGCGGGCCCATTATCAGCTTGCCTAGCGCCCGCTCGATGTCCGCGGCGGTAGCGGCAAAGACGAAGAACACAGGCAAGGCATGGTCGCCGACCGTTGGAATGCCGCCAAGGCTCCAGAATTCCGAACCCTCGCCGACGCGTTTGGCGTCACCCTTGTTGTTTAACTGCCCTGCGATGCGGTCGAACAGACGCCCATAGTTCAACCGATAAACTGCGCGCTCAACCTTGATGACCGGGCGCGGGTCGCAATGCGCCGGATCCTGCGTGCAGATGCCGACAACATCGCCGGGCCCATGCTCGATGACCTGGCGCTGACAGGCATGGCCAGACTCGCATGGCAACGCCGATGCGCAGTTGGTCGTGAGCAATAGAAGTTCTTCCGGGAACGCGCCCCAAGCCGCTCGTACACCATGCTGTCGCGGCAGCTCGGTTAATTTACTCCACGCCGACGACAACTTCGTCCCCGGCCGTGACCTCCACCCCGTCGTCCAGGTGTCGTGCAAATGCGAAGCCCCGTTTGAGCATCCACGATTCTATGAGAGGGGCATCCTCGTTACGGTCGAAGTTGGCCTTGTTGAAAGGCGCTATCGAGACGGTGCGCGGCCGCTTCGAGCCGGTGAACTTGACCGAGAACTTGGCCGAATGCAGATCCCCGTCCTCCGGGAAGCCCTCCCCCGCCGCTTCGAGCATGGCGAAGAAGTCGTCGGACCGCCGGATCCGGAAATCATTGTGCGGGCTCGGGTACTGGATCTGCAGCTCGGTCAGCTTGATCTCGTCGATTCCCTCGATATCAGCTGTCGCAAGGGAATCCTTGCCGTCGTCCCAGAGCGGGTCGAGGGTGAACTTGTGCCGCGAGATGAAATAATCAGGATCCCCAAACAGCTTTGTACCCATCACGGCCACATACATCGCGCGCTCGCCCTTGGCTTGCGACTTGTTGAAGATCGCCAGCTCATTGCTCGTCCGGTCGTAAATGATCACATCGTGGAATTCGGGACGATAGAACACGGCCGAGGACTTGCCGTTCTCGATCTTGCCTTCCCGTTTGAACGGCATGCCATGCCGTATGAGAAAGTTGATCTTGTTCTCTTCCGGGGCATCGAAAGCATAAACACGAGCGCCAGTGCCGCGCTTCTTGGAGGCAAACCACACGTCCATCGCTGCGGCGATATCTGCCAACAGGTTGTCGTCGGGAAGATTGAAATTCTCTGGCGCGTCTTCTTCGGATTGGAAATAGAAATAGCTCTTTGGCTTGAGAACCAGGACCTCAGCATGCGACCGCCGAAGGCGCATCGGGTCTTTCAGCCAGATTGCGAGTGCGACGTCGGCGGGAGAAGAATCGGGCTTCACGGTGACGTCGACGGCGTCTGCCAGCTTGCAGAGCTCCTCGAAACGATCCTCGTCGGAAAGCTCATGCAGCAGGAACAGCGCCTCGACCAGATCGTCATCAACACCCTCGGTCGGCTGCAGGAGGATTTCCGCAAGCTTGTCGAGATCGAGTTCGCCATCGCCATTGTTGCCGGCGATGCTGAACCCGCGCCCGCTCAGATATCCTGAATAGGTCGTCAGGAAGGTGATCAGGTTGTCCTGGTCGAGCTGGCGCAGGACATCGATCTGGGCAAAACGGCGCGGGTTGAAAGTGCTCATGCAGGTCCTCGCTTTCTCAAATGACTGTCCCGACCTTTTCCTCATGCCAAAACAGCCAGGCGCTACCTCTGAAGCGAAGGCCGGCGCCCGGTGCGGGCACAACTGACCTCCACGCCGAATAGTGAGGCGTTTCGTCAGTTTGAGAATCGAGTCTCTTCCACATTAGTTCACCTTTTGTTCTCATTCAAGATTATGGGAAACCGGACGCCTGGTTATCCCCGACGGTTTCCCCGCCTGCTCAGTAAGTAAGACCTCGATAGCAACACGAAGGGGTCGAATCCGATGAACACAGGGTTCTGCGCAATGAAGTCCGCGAGCTTTTCCGCGGCGTCTATGCCGATGCCGGGCTGAGGTTTGCCTGATGCTGATGACGCTCGGCCCCATCCAGTTCGAGGTCCACCCCTTCAACGCCACCGACTACGAGCACGGCCACGAGGC
>CAMCWB010000084.1 GCA_945882315.1 Bauldia litoralis
CGGCAGAGACAAGCCCGGCCGGCGCCCTGACCGCCGGCCGGACTTCGTTAGCTAGGCTGCCTTGAGCGAGGCCATGTCGATGACGAAGCGGTAGCGGACATCGTTCTTCAGGAGCCGCTCGTAAGCTGCGTTGATGTCCTGCATCTTGATCATCTCGACATCGCTGACGATGTTGTGCTCGGCGCAGAAATCCAGCATCTCCTGCGTCTCGGCCATGCCGCCGATGCCCGAGCCGGCGATGCTCTTGCGCCCGCCGATGACATTGAAGCCGATCAGCGGATCGAGCGCCGTCAGCGCATCGACCAGCACCATCGTCCCGTCGAGCTTGAGGAGCGACATATAGGGGTTCATGTCGTGCCCGACCGGAATCGTGTTGAGCAGGAAGGTGAACGATCCCGCCGCCTTCGCCATCGCATCCGCGTCGCGCGAGACCAGCACCTCGTCGGCGCCGAGACGCAGCGCATCCTTGCCCTTGTCCGGCGAGGTCGTGATCATCACCACATGGGCGCCGAGCGCGTGGGCGAATTTGACGCCCATATGGCCAAGGCCGCCGAGCCCGACGATCCCGACCTTGTCGCCCTTGCCGACACCCCAATGGCGGAGCGGCGAATAGGTTGTGATGCCGGCGCAAAGAAGCGGCGCGACCGCCTTGAGGTCGAGGCTGTCCGGGACTTTGACGACAAAGCGCTCTTCCACGACGATCTGCTCGGAATAACCGCCGAAGGTCAGGGCGCCGCCTTCGCGCTCGCGGCCGTTATAGGTCAGCGTCGAGCCCTCCAGGCAATATTGCTCGAGGTCGGCGAGGCACGGCTCGCAATGCCGGCAGGAATCGACCATGCAGCCGACCACGGCGATATCGCCTTCCTTCAATTTCTTGACGTGCGCGCCGACCTTGACGACGCGCCCGACGATCTCGTGGCCGGGGACCATAGGATAGAGCGAATTGCTCCAGTCGTTGCGGGCCTGGTGCAGGTCGGAATGGCAGACGCCGGCATAAAGAATGTCGATCTGGATATCGTGCGGGCCGGGATCGCGTCGTTCGAAATTGAAGGGCGCTAGCGGCTTGTCCGTGGCCTGCGTCGCATAGCCTTTGACGGAAATCATGGGAATACCTTTCGGGTGGACGAGCAAGGCTCGCTTCCTGATATGGGGCCCGAGTTCCATATGGCTATCCTCCGACCCTGCCGCGCCGACGAAATGTCGCGGCGCTGCTTCTACCGGGGGAGCTGGCTCAGCATTTCTGGTTTTTTATGAGTTCGGCTCTGCTTCAGTGTAACCTCGAAGGCCTCGCCAGGCTTGGCCATATCACCAAGGAGTGGCAGGACTGGGAGTGGCGCGCCGGCTCGGTCTGCGCCATCCAGGCCAATCTGAAAACCGGCGTGATGGAGGGCGGTGCCGATTGCCGCCGGCCGGGCGGTGTAGCAGGACTTTGACGGACGGAAATGCTTCAGGAAAAGACAGAGACATATCTCCCGCTAGGCGAGGACTATGCGATGACCGTCCCGCCCCCGGCCGAAGTCGGCATGCATATCGACGAGGTCGATACGCCGGCGCTGCTGATCGATCTCGATATCTTCGAGGACAATCTCCGCCGCATGGCGGATGCGATCAAGGGCACGTCGGTCAGGCTGCGGGCGCATTCGAAGACGCATAAATGTCCGGAGATCGCGCGCCTCCAGATCGCCCTCGGCGGCGTCGGGCAATGCTGCCAGAAGGTCAGTGAAGCCGAGGTCATGGTCGCCGGCGGCATCGGCAATGTCATCGTCACCAATGAGGTCATCGGGGCCCGCAAGCTGAAGCGCCTGGCGATGCTCGCCCGCCGTGCCGATGTCGCGGTCTGCTGCGACGATCCGAAAGCCGTCGCATCGCTCGACGAGGCGGCCGCGGCCGCTGGCGTCAGACTCCGCGTTCTGGTCGAGATCGATGTCGGCGCGCATCGCTGCGGGCTTCCGCCGGGCGAAGCGGCGGTGGCACTCGCCAAGCTGATCGCGGAGAAGCCCAATCTTAGATTTGGCGGCCTCCAGGCCTATCACGGCTCCGCCCAGCATCAGGCGACCTATGCGCAGCGCAAGGCCTCCATCGCCGGCGCGATCGAGGCGACGCGGCTGACGCGCGACATGCTGGCCGCGGCCGGCCTCGAATGCGACATCATCGGCGGCGCCGGCACCGGCACGTTCCGCATGGAGACGGCAAGCGGCGTCTTCAACGAGATCCAGGCCGGCTCCTACATCTTCATGGACGGGGAGTATGCGGCGATCGAAGCGCCGGGCGGCACGCCTTTCGAGGATTTCCGGCAGAGCCTGTTCATCCTCACGACGGTGATGAGCCATCCGGGCGAGAGCCGGGCGATCTGCGATGCCGGCATCAAGGCGGCGAGCCCGGACAAGGGCCTGCCGAAAGTCTTCGGCGAGACCGGCGTCACCTATGTCGGCCAATCCGACGAGCATGGCGTCCTCGCGCTGAAACCCGGCCACGCCATCCAGCTCGGCAGCCGCATCCGCCTCATCCCCAGCCACTGCGACCCGACCGTCAACCTCCACAACTGGTATGTCTGCCATCGTGGAACGACGGTCGAGGCGGTATGGCCGATCGCGGCGCGCGGCATGCTTTTCTAAGCGTCGATTGCGTCGCCTTCGCGAGTTTCGACCGAACAGATTTTCTCCAGTGAAATTGCGGTGAACGATTTGAGCCAGATTGCCTATGTCAACGGTAGCTTCGTGCCTCATGAAGAGGCGCGCATTTCGATTTTCGATCGCGGCTTCCTCCTTGCCGATGCCATCTATGAGGTCAGCGCCGTCATCGGCGGCAAGCTCATCGACAACGACCTGCATCTCGCCCGGCTGCAGCGAAGCGTCGACAGCATTGCATTGGCCCTGCCGGTCACCCTGGAGCGTGTGCAGGAGATCCAGGCCGAGTTGATCCGCCTGAACGCCCTGAAAGAGGGAGGCGTCTACCTGCAGGTGACGCGCGGCATCGCCGAGCGGGACTTCCCGTTTCCAGCGGGCGCCGAACCGTCGCTGGTGATGTTCACGCAGCACAAGAACCTCCTCCAGTCGAAGACCGGCATAAATGGCCTGACGGTAAAGACGGTGCCGGACCTCCGCTGGGCGCGCCGCGACATCAAGAGCGTCGGCCTACTCGCGCAAGTCCTTGCCAAGCAGATGGCTGTCGACGCTGGCTGCCAGGAAGCCTGGATGGTCGAGGACGGGTTCATCACGGAAGGCGCCTCTTCGACCGCCTATATCGTCACGACCGCCCGCACGATCGTGACACGCCCCTCGTCGCAGGCGACGCTCGCCGGCTGCACGTGGCAGGCCCTCAAGGAACTCATCCGCGAGGAGAACCTGCAGCTCGAACTGCGCCGCTTCAGCATCGTGGAGGCCGGACAGGCGGCGGAGGCGTTCCTCACCAGTGCTTCCAGCCTGGTGACGCCGATCATCACCATCGACGGAAAGCCCGTCGGCTCCGGCGTACCGGGCCCGCTCACCAAGCGACTCCGCGAACTCTACATCGCCCGGGCGCTGGCTGCTGCCTGAAGGCGATCCGGCCTGCACTCGGGAAGACTTCGACGGGGAGGCACCTCATCAAGTCGGTTGCCGCGCTTGCCGTCAGTTTCGACGTCATACAGCGTGGCATCGCTGACGACGGACGCCCTCCAGAACCGCAGGCGCGCCGCGTCAAATGAATCATTGTGGCGCATAAGCCGGCCGTGGCACCTTGCGCGCCATGCCTATAAAGAAAATCGGTTTCCTATCGTTCGGGCACTGGACGCCCTCGTCCGGCTCGCAAACGCGCTCGGCATCCGACGCGCTCCTGCAGTCCATCGACCTTGCCGTCGCGGCTGAAGAGCTGGGCGCCGATGGGACGTATTTCCGGGTGCATCACTTCGCCCGCCAGCTCGCTTCGCCATTTCCGCTGCTGGCGGCCATCGGCGCGAAGACCAGCCGCATCGAGATCGGCACGGCGGTCATCGACATGCGCTACGAGAACCCGTTCTACATGGCCGAGGATTCCGGCGCCGCCGACCTCATCGCCGGCGGCCGCCTCCAGCTTGGCATCAGCCGCGGCTCTCCCGAACAGGTCATCGACGGATGGCGCCACTTCGGCTACGCCCCGGCCGAGGGCAAGACCGAAGCCGACATGGCGCGGGGCCGCACCGAGGTGCTGCTCGGCCTCCTCGGCGGCAAAGGCTTCGCAAAGCCCAACCCGCGGCCGATGTTTCCCAACCCGCCCGGCCTGCTCCGCCTCGAACCGCATTCGGAGGGCCTCCGCGACCGGATCTGGTGGGGCGCCAGCTCGAATGCCACCGCGGTCTGGGCGGCAACGCTCGGCATGAACCTGCAGAGTTCCACCCTCAAGGACGACGAGAGCGGGCTGGCGTTCCACGTCCAGCAGGCCGACCAGATCCGGGCCTACCGGGCGGCCTGGAAGGAGGCGGGCCACGCGCGCGAGCCGCGCGTCTCGGTCAGCCGCAGCATCTTCGCGCTGGTCGACGACCGCGACCGCGCCTATTTCGGGCGCGGCGACCAGGACGAGGACCAGATCGGCTTCATCGACGCGAAGACCCGGGCAATCTTCGGCCGCAGCTACGCCGCCGAGCCCGACGTCCTGATCAAGCAACTGGCGAAGGACGAGGGCGTCGCCGAGGCGGACACCCTCCTCCTGACCGTCCCCAACCAGCTCGGCGTCGACTACAACGCCCATGTCATCGAGGCGATCCTGAAACACGTCGCCCCCGCCCTCAACTGGCGCTGACGGCCGCCGCTCGATTCACCCGACTTTTACTCAGCGCGGCCGGAAGGCTGCGGCGGCTCCAAGGGTATGACCGTGATGTAAGTCTTCAGGAGCGAGAAGCCGATATCGAGCACGATCAGCGTGGCGATGACCAGCATCGCCGTGGTCAGCGAATAGTCGTCGCCGAGCAGCGCCTGTTGCGCCAGGAGCAAGACCAGCGCCGTGCCGATCCAGGCGGCGCGTTCGAGAAGCCACTCGCGCTTCTGCAGCGCCATATCCTCGCCGATCGGAAAAGACCGGCTAGCAAACTCGTCTGCAGAGGATCCGGCGTTGTTCTCGGTCACGCGGATGGCCCTCTCCACCATTGGTCCCCCACTATTGGTCTAACGACCGTTGAACGGCGGCTGTCAGGGGAAAGTTCCTGCCATGGAACCGAACCGCCGTGCCGGCGTTCTAGCGATTGCGGAGTTTCGCGAGATGAGGCGCGCGTGACGGTCAAGACTTTACCGGCCATTCTGAGCGTGCTCGCCGTCATCGCCGGCGGCTTGATCGCGAGCGCCTTCGCGGATTTCGGCCCCCTCTCCTTTCATATGGCGACGCATATCGCGGCCATGAATGTCGTGGCGCCGCTGCTGGCGGTCCTGGTGATGGGCCTCGGCGCCCCGCACAGCTTCTCGTCGCGCTATTGGCTGTGGATCGGCGCGGGTGCGCAGCTTCTCCTGCTCGTCGCCTGGCATATGCCCCCGCTGCATCATCTTCTTGCAAGCTCGACGGTCACATCCGCCATTGTCGGCTCTGTGATGATGCTCGCGGCGCTCTCCTTCTGGCTGGCGCTGCTGGCGCTGCTGGCGCAGGCGGAAGCCGCGCCCTGGCAGGCGATGCTGGCGCTGATGCTGAATGCCAAGGTCGCCTGCCTGCTTGGCGGCATCCTCGTCTTCGCGCCGCACTACGTCTACGCGATGGTCTCGCACCATGCCGCAATGGCGCCGCTCGACGACCAGCAGCTCGCCGGTCTCCTGATGCTCGCCGTCTGTCCGCTCAGCTATGTCGTCGCCGGCATTGCCGTCGCCGCGCAGATGATGGCGCGGCTCGAGCGCGAAGCCGCCACGCCGGCGACCATGCCGCAGGCCGGGACGGTGGCGCGATGAGGCGGTGGCGCCACTGGCTCCGCATCGCGGCCATCCTCATCATGCTGGCGGCCGGCGGCGGCTTCCTCTTCGCTTGGTCGGGCCTGTACAATGTCGCGGCGAGCAGCGGCCATTTCGCGATCACCGAATGGCTCCTCGCCTTCGTCATGCAGAATTCGGCCGAGGCGCGGGCGCCGCTGGTGAACGATCCGCCACCGCTCGACGATCCGGCCTTGATCCGGCTCGGCGCGGCGCATTTCCAGATCGAATGCGTCAGTTGCCATGGCGCGCCCGGTATCAAACCGAGCCCGGTCATGCAGGCGGCGCTGCCGGCCGCACCCTATCTCGCGGCGATCGACCTGAAATGGTCGGACAAGGAACTCTTCTGGGTCGTCCAGCACGGCATCAAATATACCGGCATGCCGGGCTGGCCGACGCTGCAGCGTGAGGACGAGGTCTGGGCACTCGTCGCCTTCCTCAAGGATCTCGGCCGCCTCGACGCGACGGCCTATCGCGACCTCGCCTTCAACACCGTGGCGGAAGCGGATGCCAAGCGGCGCATCGCCGACGGCAATCTTCCCGACATGGCCCAGCAATGCTTCCGCTGCCATGGCTCGGCCGAGGCAGCGCCGATCAGCGCGCTCGTGCCCTCCCTCAACGGCCAGTCACCGGACTATCTCGTCGCTGCGCTCGCCGCCTATGCGGAGGGGACGCGGCCGAGCGGCATCATGCAGCCGATGGCCGCGACGCTTGGCGACGACGATCGGCGCAAGCTGGCGGAATTCTATGCCGGGCGTCCGAAGCTGGCTCCGGCCAGCACGGCAGGCAGCGCTACCGATCTCGGCCGCACCATCGCGGTCGACGGTATTCCGGACAAAGGCATACCGGCCTGCCTCTCCTGCCACGGCCACGACGCCGATGCGTCCTTCCCGCGGCTCGCCGGCCAGAGCGCTCCCTATCTCGCCAACCAGCTCCGCCTCTGGCGGAAAGGCGTCAACACCGCGACGCCGGGGGCCGAGATCATGGCGCCAATCGCCCAGCGTCTCGACGAGGCCGCTGTCGATGCCGTCGCGGCCTATTTCGCGAGCCTGGCGGACGACAGCGCCGGGAGCCCGCCGTGAGGCACGTGCCCACCGGGCTTATCGTCCTCTTCGCCGGCCTGCTGGCCGGCTGCCAGGCCGAGCAATCGGCGCTGGCCCCTCACGGCGACCAGGCCACCGAGATCGCGAAGCTCGCCTGGCTTCTCTTCGCGATGGCCGGCGCGGTGCTGGCCATCGTGCTCGCCGCCGTGGCACTCGCCCTCCACGCCCCCGATCGCGTCCGCAAGAGGCTCGCCGGATCGCCGGCGGTGATCGTCGGCGGGATCGCCTTTCCCGTTGTCGTGCTGACCTTCCTTCTCGTTTACGGCCTGAGTCTGACCGCGAGCGAATCTCGCGGCGGTACGGCCGACCTCCGTGTGGAGGTCACGGGCGAGCAATGGTGGTGGCGGATCGCCTATCCCGGCCAGAATGGTGAGTCCATCCGGTCGGCGAACGAGATCCGGGTGCCGGTCGGCGCCAATGTCGAGTTTGTCCTGAAGACCGCCGACGTGATCCACGCCTTCTGGGTACCGAGCCTCGGCGGCAAGGTCGACATGGTGCCCGGCCGCACCAACCGGCTGACGCTGCGCGCCGAACGCGAAGGCATATATCGCGGCCAGTGCGCCGAATATTGCGGCGGACCACATGCCTGGATGGGGTTGACGGTCGTGGCGATGCCAGCCGCCGATTTCGCGGATTGGCTCGAAGCCGAGGCTGCAACCAGCCTGACGCCCGCCGACGACGGCGCATGGGCCGGACGCGAACTGTTTCTCGGCGCCGGCTGCGGCGGCTGCCATACGGTGCGCGGCACCAATGCCGCCGGATCGATCGGCCCCGACCTCACCCATTTCGGCTCGCGGCGCTCGGTCGGCGTCGATACGCTGCCGCTCTCGCCGGAGAATATCGCGCGCTTCATCGAGGACGGCCAGCATATCAAGCCGGGCAACCGCATGCCGCCCTTCCGCATCTTCTCCGGGACCGAGCTCGCCCAGCTTTCCAATTATCTTGCAGGGCTGAAATGACGGACCGGCCCCTCATCTATCCGAACGAGCTGCCGCGGCCGGCCGGCGAGCTCGAAGCGCTGCAAGCCGCCTGGAAGCTGCCGCGCGGCTGGCGCATCCTGTCGGCGGTCAACAATACCGTCATCGGCTATTTCTATATCGGCACCGCCCTCCTCTTCTTCCTGCTGGCCGGTGTGCTGGCGCTCTTGATGCGGCTGCAACTCGCGGTGCCGAGCAACACCTTCCTCAGCGTCGAGACCTACAATCAGATCTTCACCATGCATGGCACGGTGATGATGTTCCTCTTCGCCGTGCCGGCGGTCGAAGCGATGGGAATTCTCCTGTTGCCGCAGATGCTCGGCGCCCGCGACCAGCCCTTTCCGCGGCTTGGCGCTTATGCCTTCTGGGCCTATTGCATCGGCGGGTTGATCTTCTTCGGCACGCTGTTCTTCGACCTCGCCCCGTCGGGCGGCTGGTTCATGTATCCGCCGCTCACCGGCAGCGAATATTCGCCGGGCATGGGCGCCGATTTCTGGCTGCTCGGAATCGGCTTCATCGAGATATCGGCGATCGCCGGCGCCATCGAAATCATCGTCGGCATCCTGCGCACGCGAGCGCCGGGGATGACGCTGGCCCGCATGCCGGTCTTCGCCTGGACCATGCTGGTCTTCGCCGGGATGATCGTCTTCGCCTTTCCCGCCGTGATCCTCGCGACCATCATGCTCGAGCTGGAGCGGGCCTTCGGCATGCCCTTCTTCATCGCCGAAAAGGGCGGCGACGCGCTCCTCTGGCAGCACCTCTTCTGGTTCTTCGGCCATCCCGAGGTCTACATCATCTTCCTGCCCGCGGCCGGCATGGTGTCGATGATCGTCGCGACCATGGCCGGCGTGCCGCTCGTCGCTTACAGCCTGATCGTCGTGGCGCTGATCGGCACCGGCTTCTTCAGCTTCGGCCTCTGGGTGCACCACATGTTCACCACCGGCATCCCGCCGCTGGCGCTCGGCCTCTTCTCGGCGGCGAGCATGGCGGTGGCGGTGCCAAGCGGCATCCAGGTCTTCGCCTGGATCGGGACGATCGCCGCCGGGCGGCTGAAGTTCAACACGCCGGCCCTCTTCGTCCTCGGCTTCCTGTTCATCTTCACCCTCGGCGGGCTCACCGGCGTGATGGTGGCGATGGTGCCCTTCGACTGGCAGGTCCACGACACCTATTTCGTCGTCGCGCATTTCCACTATGTGCTGGTCGGCGGCATGGTCTTCCCGCTCTTCGCCGCCTTCTACTACTGGGCGCCCGCCTTCAGCCGGACGCAGCTGTCGGAACAGCTCGGGCGCTGGGCCTTCTGGCTGATGTTCGCCGGCTTCAACATCGCCTTCCTGCCGATGCACCTTACCGGCCTCCTCGGCATGCCGCGCCGTGTCTACACCTATCCGGCCGATGTCGGCTGGGACGAGCTTAATCTCGTCTCCAGCGCCGGCGCCTTCCTGTTCGCGCTGGGCGTGCTGGTCTTCCTCCTCGACGCGGTACGCAATCTCCGTCCAAGCCTGACCGAAACCGCCGGCAACATCTGGAAGGCGGGCACGCTCGACTGGATCAACAACGAGCTCTACGGACTCCGCAGCGTGCCCATCGTCACCAGCCGCGATCCGGTCTGGGATCAGCCGGGCCTTGAAGACGACATCGAGGCCGGGCGCTACTATTTGCCCTTCACCTATTCCGGCGGCCGCGAGACGATCGTCACCGCGACCATGGATGCGCGGCCGGACTATCTGCTCCGCCTGCCGGGACCCGGCTGGACACCCATCCTGGCAGCTTTGTTCACGGCCGCCTTCTTCATGCTGCTGACCGCGAAGTTCGTCACGGTGGCGTTCATCTGCGGCATCCTCGCCGTCACGATGATGCTCGTCTGGATGTGGGGCAGCGATCCCGCGCCGCTGCCGCCGGTCGACATCGGCAAGCTCGTCGTGCCCACCTATCGCAGCGGGCCGGACTCGCATTCATGGTGGGCGATGGTGATCATCATCCTCGTTGCCGCCTCGCTCTACCTCTCCTTCGTCTTTGGCTATGTCTATCTCTGGACCGTGACGCCGCAATTCTGGCCGTCGCCCGATGCGCTGCCGGCGATCAGCAAACCCTTGACCGCCGCCGCTCTGATATTGGCAAGTAGCCTCCTGCTTTTTGTCGGCGGACGCTGGCTTGGGCAAAAGCTCGGTCTCTCCGTGATGCTTTTGCTCGCCGCACTGGCGATGTGGGGCGCGATCGCCCTAACCCTCGAAAGCCTGTGGCGAAGCGGCTTCCGCCCCTTCGATGACGGCCCGTCGGCGATGGCCTATCTGGCGCTCATCCTGCAGGCGCAGCTTGCCCTGCCGCTGACCGTCATGGCGGGCTTCACGCTGGCGCGGCAACTGACCGGCAAGCTCGATCCGGTCCGCCGCAACGTCTACGACAATCTTGCGCTGCTCTGGCACTACGCCGGCGCCCAGGCCCTGCTCGGCTTGGCGCTGGTCCACGGCTTTCCGCGCATGGTCGGGTGAGGCGCCGATGGGCCGTCTACTGTTCGCCCTCGCCGGTCCGATCGTCTGGTTCCTGTTCTTCAGCGTGCTCTACGCAATAGAGACGCTCGCCTGCACGCCGACGATGGGACTTACGGGGACTGCTTATGGTACGGCGGCGGTGAGCGCGATGGTCGCGGCCGGGCTGTTGCTGGCGGCGATCGCCGTCAGCCAGTTCGTAACGTGGCGGCGCGAGGGGGAACCGATGGCGCGGCTCGGCCTGCTCGGCACGGGACTTTCGGCCGTTGCAGCGGTTTGGACGGCCCTGCCGATATCGCTGATGGAGAGCTGCGTTCGGTAAAGAGAACCTACTGTAGTCCCACCACCGCCGACGGAGCGACCCGCCAGATCTTGTTGCCGACATCGTC
Source organism: Bauldia litoralis (assembly GCA_945882315.1). Taxonomy (GTDB): domain Bacteria; phylum Pseudomonadota; class Alphaproteobacteria; order Rhizobiales; family Kaistiaceae; genus CAMCWB01. The sequence continues at coordinate 10,856 of CAMCWB010000084.1, forward strand.
GGCGACCAGCAGCGCGCCCTGGCGACGAGGTCGCTGCCGTCAAACCTCGGCGCAAACGATCGCAATCGAGATGCCTAAATCCTCGCCCGCGGGCGGATAGGCTGTGATGACTTTGCCCTCAACCTCGATGGGAGGCGTCGGTGCCATACCCGAAAGCGCCGCGACCAGATGCAAGGCGCGGCCTTTATGCTCCCGGCTGAAGACAATGACGCCGGCGTCCGCAGGTCTTGCGCGATAGTCCGCCCTGACGATGTCGGGCCAAAGGCGCCGCGCCTTCAATCCAAAGCTCAGCAGTTCCATCCTGCGCCGGTCGAATGCGGTGATGCCTTCAAACCCGCCCTCGAGACATTCGAGCCGCCAAGTGAAATCTACCGGCCGTCGATTGTCGGGATCGACAAGGCTCAGATCGACGAATTCGGTTCCCTGATAGATGTCGGGAATCCCCGGCGCGAAGAGCTTCAGCCCAAGCTGAACAAGACTTTTTCGTTCGCCGATCCGGATGAACGGCGCCGCGGCTGTATCGAACGCAGCCTTGAAGGGCTGGTCTGACAGCGCCCTTTCGGCAAAGTCGGTCAATCCCGCCTCATAGCCCTCGTCCTGATCGACCCAGCTCGTCTGCTGCTTGTTCTCGCGCGCCGCCTTGAGGAGAAATTCCGTCATCCTCTCCGTGAGGCCGGCAGCGGCAGGACCGGCCCAGGCGCCGAGCAGCGCTTGACAGAGATCCAAGGCCCTCGCCTAATTCACCAGGAAAGCCGGCCAGAGCGGCAGCTGCAGGCCAATCCCCCACACAAAGATGACGAGGCTCAGCAGCATCAGGATGGCCGCGTTGAGGATCGTCGTCGCCCAGGTGAATTCATGGCTGGCCTTGCTCGAGACGACGATGAGAACGACGATGGCCACGATGAGGCCTAGCGGCAGCAGCACGATGCCGAACAGAGCGATCGACCCGACGATGATGGCGAGGGACTTCAGATCCCATGGTTGTAGCGCGCCCGCCTCGGAGGCTGTCGCACGGAGGCCGCCGATCAGGACGATCGCCCCCAGCAATGCCAGGAGCACACCCAGCCAGAACGGGAAATATCCCGGCCCCATGCTGCTGATCACGCCCATCCGATAGGACGACGCGTCGATAGAGAAGGCCAGGCCGATCGCGATGAACAGCAGGCCTGCCGCGGTATCCTTTCGCCACAACACGTTCAAGCGAACCTCCCGCCGGGTTGGTTACCGTCCCCGGATCGTGAGCCGGAGCGTCGATAACCGAAGCGTGTAACGCCGCAAGAAGTCCGACTCTGGGTCAGACGCCCTCGATCCATTCGCTGGCTTCCTGGCGCACCTTTTTCTCCTGCTCTGTGCCCCGGATGCAGAGGTTCTTGGAGGGCTCGGAGCCGGACTTCACCGCGTTCCGCCAAAGGTGGTAGCGGATCTGCTTCGGGTATTTTTCCATCGCCTTCGGATCGAGATATTTGTCGGGCGATATGCTCGGATTGACGACGTCGACACGATCCCTTTCGTAGATCGCGAAGCGCCGCCAGATCTTCCATTCGCCGTTTTCCCGCGCCATCAGATGAAGGCGGCGGCTCCAGGTCGTGAAATCGAGCTCGACGCCCTTGATCGGCCCACGCGTGTAGAGGATGAGGTCGCATTCGGCGGTCGCCCGGTCGCCATTGGTCTCGATCCAGTGATTGGCCGTCATGTGCTTTTGCTCGCCGCCCTCGCTGCGCGAGTTGTCGAGCATCACGCTCGCCGCCTTGACGAAATCCTTGGGCTTGCCCTGCCACCAGGACGAGGTGAACTCGGCTTCCGAATGGTAGCAATCGGCGAGTTGGTCCCAGAGGCCTGAATCGCGCGCGATGATCGATTTCGAGACGAGGTTGATGATTTCGGTCCTGTCGATGCTCAGTTGCAGTTTCTTCTCGTCGATCATGACGCGCCTTTCTTGTTTTTGTGTCCCGGCTCGCGTCGCGTCGCGACGCCGCCCGCCTCGAGCCCGGACTTCTGTATCAAATAAACGTCACCGCTGGGGGAGATTGATCACCCCTTGCGCCCTTTCTCCGTGAAAGAAACGGAGGATGTTGACGAGCCCGGCCGTGCGATCGATCGACTTCGCCTTGCCCGATCCCGCGCCCATATGCGGCGTCAGCACGACAT
>CAMCWB010000085.1 GCA_945882315.1 Bauldia litoralis
GCTGTCGAACCGTGTGTTCAAAACCTACGACGAGATCGTTGCCCTGTGCTGTGACGCCTGGAACAACCTTATCGATCGACCTTGGAAGATCATGTCCATCGGAATGCGTGACTGGGCACATCGGTTCTGATCAGTGCGGGCTGGTATTAATCCATGATCGCCGCCAGATAACGGTCGATCGAGCGGGTGAAGATCGGCTTGGCGCCTTCAGCGATGACGCGGTCGAAATAGTGGCCGTAGATGCGCTCGAAGGCGAAAGGCTGGATGGACTCGGAAATCCCGCGGATCGCCTTCGGCGGCAACGGGATGAGGTTCGGGTAGCTCCACATGAAGGTCAGGAATTTGCGGTCGGCGGTTACCGTCAGCGTGTCGCCGGAGCAGAGTATGCCGGCGCCATCGGCGCCCTTCGACCAGTGCAGGACGGCGGAGCCGGGGAAATGGCCGCCGCAGCGGATCAGCGTCACGTCCGGCAGGAGCTTCAGGGTCTCGCCCGACCACGACCGGATGGCTTCGGACGGCTGGCGGATCCAGTCGCGGTCGTCCTCATGGACATAGACCGGCGTGCCGCCGAAAGCGGCGCTCCAGCGGTTCATGCTCGTATAGAAATGCGGATGCGAAATCGCGATCGCCGAGAGGCCGCCGAGGCCTTTGATGAGCGCGATGGTGGCTTCGTCGATCAGCGCGATGCAGTCCCACAGCACATTGCCATGCGGCGTCAGGACGAGCAGGGCGCGCTGGCCGATGGCGAAGGAAGGCTCCGTGCCGATGCCGATGAGTCCCGGCTCGTGCTCGTGGAAGGCGTTGCGATGGCCCTGCCCGAGCTTCTCAAGCGTCGTCCAGGACTGGCCGGAGGGCGGCACATATTGCCGCTCCTCCTCGCAGACCGGGCAGGCGGAGGGCGGCGCCGTGGCTGGCGCATATTCGGTGCCGCAGGCGGTGCAGATGAAAGCTTGCATCGCAGGTTGCCCGGAGAGAGTCGCCCGCGGCGGATGCCGCAGGCGATAGCAGGATATCCTATTTCGTCTTGATCTCGCGCAGTGCCGCGGTGCGCTGGCGGCCGGCCGCCATCATCAGGCCGACCTCGCCGCCGGCGAGCAGGAAGCGGACGCCCATATCGACATATTTAGTGATCAGGCCGACATCGTAGACGCCGCCAGAGCCGGCATATTTGCCGTGCTTCTTGCAGGCGTCGCAAACCGTCTGATAGGCGTCGGCGACATCCTTGTGGCCGAAATCGCCGGGACGGCCCATCGACATGGCGAGATCGTTGGTGCCGATCATGACGATGTCGATGCCCTCGATCGAGGCGATCTCGTCGGCCTGGGCGATGGCTTCCGGGGTTTCCAGCATGACGCCGATCAGCGTCGCGCGGTTAAGTTCGGTGACCGCCTCGGAGAGGTTGACAGACTGGTAGGCGAACTGGGTCAGCGTGCCGCTGACGCCGCGATGGCCGTAGGGCGGATAGCAGATCGCATCGACGATGCGGCGGGCTTCATCGGCCGATTCGACATGGGGATGGATGATGCCCATGGCGCCAGCGTCGAGGAGGCGGGTGGCGACCGAATAGTCGCCGATCGGGATGCGGACGATCGGCGTGATGCCGGCGTCGAGCGCCGCCATGGAAATCTGCGCGGCGGTGTCGAGCGTCGTGGCGCTGTGCTCGAGATCGATGAACAGCCAGTCGAAGCCGCTGACCTTCATGATCTGGGCGATATCGACGGTGCGGGCCAGGCGGATGCCGACGCCCAGCGACAGCTCATTGGCCTCGAGACGCTTCAGCGCCAGACTTTCCAATCGCAACATTTCTGCTTTCCCCCGTTTATCGAGCCGCACTGGCGAGCCCGCTGGTTGTTGTTGAACTGAAATCGAGCCTACTTGCCGAAACGGCTGGCGTCGAGATTCATGAGGCGAAGCGCGTTCAGGCCGCAGATCTTCTCGCGGTCGGACTCGGACAATCCCTCGACCTGATAGACATGCTCGACCGGATTGTACTCGCCCATGTCGGCCGGATAGTCGGTGCCGATCGCGACATGGTCGGCGCCGAATTTCTGGATGAGATAGGCAAGCTGGTCGGTCGAGAAGACCAGCGCATCGACGTAGAAGCGCTTGAGATAGGTCGAGGGCAGCTCGTCGATATGGACGCGGGCGTCGGCGCGGGCGCCGAAGGCGTGGTCCATGCGGGCGCCATAGGCCGCCGCGAAGGCGCCGCCATGCGAGAGATAGATCTTCAGCTTCGGATGGCGGGCCATGACGCCGTCGAAGATCAGGTAATGGATGGCGACTGTCGTATCGAGCGGGTTGCCGATGACATTCGCCAGGAAATGGTGCGAGAAGCGCGGGCTGGCGAAGGACGACGGATGGATGAAGACGACGATGTCGAGCTCTTCGCAGCGCGACCAGAAAGGCTCGAAACGCTCCGACGACAGCTCCTCGTCACCGACGCGTGCGCCGATCTGGACGCCACGGAAGCCGAGCTCGTTGACGCAGCGGTTTAGTTCCCGGATGGCGAGGTCGGTGTCCTGGAGCGGTACGTTGCCGAGGCCGACGAAGCGGGTCGGATGCGGCTTGATCTTGGCGGCGATGCCGTCATTGATGATCTGGCTCGCCTCATGGCCGAGGGCCGGTGCCGTCAGATAGTAGAATTGCGGCGGCGAGACCGAGACGGCCATCACGTCGAGGTCCATCTTGTCCATGTCGGCGAGGCGGCGGTCGATATCGACAAACTCGACCTTGCGGTCGCGCGACTGGGCCTGGCTGATCTCGGTGGTCAGCGGATTGGTGAAGCGCGAGGCCGGGTGATGATCGGCCGGCAGATGTGGCTTGACCAGATCGGCCGCCGCCGGGACCAGCATGTGGTTGTGGAGGTCGACGGTCAGCGTCTTCGGCCGCGGCTTCTTGCCGGCGAGATGCTCGCGCCCATAGGTCGATCCGTAAGGCCGAAGCGGAAAATTCGAGGACATGCGATACCTTTTTCTTGCCTGAAGGTTGGGCGCCGGATCAGCGCCGGATCAGCGATTGATCATCGACAGCGCCATCTGGAGATTAGCGGCGTCTGGCTTCAGCTCGCCGGCGGTGATGCGACGGTTGAGGTCGACGAGGACGTCGTTGACCGGCGTCGCAAGGCCGTGGCGGCGGCTCTCGCGCACGACCAGGCCGTTGATGTCGTCAATCTCCGTGCGGCGGCCCTTGATGTGGTCCTGGAGCATGGCGTTCCGGGCCGTCGGGCCGACGTCCACAGTCATCTTGTCGAGGAGGTTTTCGAGGAAACGGTTGGAGCCCATGGCGTCTTCGGCCTTGAGGCCGATGATCGGCTCGATCTTGTAGCCGATCGCCTGGCCGGCGGCGAGCGCCTCCTCGCCGGAGCGCAGCATCAGCTCGCGGACGCCGGGGATCTGGAATATCTCGCCGGAGGTCATGCCCATGATCGACTTGGTTGCCATGGTCATCGAATTGACGACGACCTTCATCCATTTGGCCGAGAGGATATTGTTCGAGATGGTCACCCGACCGACATCCTTGAGCACCGCCTCGACCTCGGCGAGGCGCGGCTCCATCGCCTTGTCGGTGGTGCCGAGGGCGAGCCAGGTCTTCTTCGGCGGCGTGTTGCGCTGGACGATGCCCGGCACATAGATCTCGGAGGAGAGCTCGATGACGCAGCCGAAAGTGCGGTGCGGCCCGACCACCTCGGTGAGGCTGTCGAGGGTCATCGAATTCTGCACGCCGACCAGGAGGCCGTCATCGGCGAGATAGGGTTTTATGAACTCCGCCATCCAGCGCGCGTCATAGGCCTTGGTCATCAGAAGGACGATGTCGAAGGTCTGGTTAAGCGTGCAGACGTCGCAGAGGTGGTAGGCGCGCAGCTCGGGGACGCGAAGCTCCTCCTCCGGCATCTGGATGAGGAGGCCGTCCTTGCGCATGGCTTCGACATGGGCGGGCCACTGGTCGATGAGGACGACGTCATGGCCGGCACGGGTCAGGTCGGCGCCGGTGCAACTGCCATTGGCGCCAGTGCCGAGAACGGCAATCCTTTTGTTGGACATATCGGAAATCTCCTTGCCGCCCCTTGCGAAATAGCTCTCCAATACGAGCTATCTCGTTTCTTTGCCTCATCGCGATCCTTGGCGTCGCGTTGACCGCTTTGTAGCCGTTTTTCAGGAAAAGGGAGGCCTATTTCGCTTTCTCCTGGGATTGCGCTAGAGTGAAGGCGTGGACAGAGCGCCAAGTGTCAGCTAAATTATCTCTGTCAACGAGATAAAAAGCCGTGACCGATACCGGCACCGACCAAACGGGAAAACGCCCTCTGCCAGCCGCGCGTGAAAGCGGGTCGGCGGACATGGCCGTCGAATTCCAGGACACCGTCATCGCGCTGCGGCGGGTTGCCCGTCGCGCGGCGCGCCGCAATTTGCCCGAGCTGCCGAGTTCGGAGAGCGAGCTCCTGACGCTGGTCGAGGAATTGAAGGGCATCGGCGTCAACGAGGCGGCGCGGCTGATGCAGGTTTCGCCCAACACGGTGAGTACGCTGATCCGCTCGTTGACCAAGCGCGGGCTGCTGCAGCGGCTTTCCGACCCGTCCGACCGGCGCGCGGCGCTGCTGCATGTCACCGGCGCCGGCGCGGCCCGCATCCGGCGCATCCGCCGGCAGCGCGCCGAGGCGATCACCAAGGCGATGGCGGCGCTCGAGGCGCCCGACCGCGCGGCGCTGGCGACGGCGGTGCCGGCGATGCGCAAGCTCCTCTCCGAACTCGAGAAGCGCAACGCCCCCAAGGGCAACGGCGCGGCATCGGCGAAAGGGGCCAAGAAGATCTGAGGCCAGCGGGCGGTTCGGGCGGGAACGGCTCAACGGACGTGAAGCATAACAACAATTCCGGCGGCAACCGTCGCCGGCAGGACTCGGGAGGGACTTGAATGAAAACAACAAGGAAGACGGCCGGCCATGCGCTCCGCTACGGGGCGATGCTGGCCCTGGCGCTCGGCATCGGCGCCGCATCTCCGGCCGCACAGGCCGACGACCTGACCATCGGCGTCGGCACGCTCGGTACCTTCGAATGGGCGCCGTCGCGGAACGGTCACGACAACAACCTCATCGCGGCGCATTGGGCCGATCCGTTCATCGCGCTCGACGCCAAGACCGGCCAGCTTTCGCCGGGCCTGGCGGAATCCTGGGAGCTGTCGGAAGACAAGCAGACCTGGACCTTCAAGCTGCGCGCCGGCGTGCCTTTCCATGACGGCTGGGGCACGGTGACCGCGGCCGACGTGAAATACACCTGGGGCGAATGGATCGTCGAAGGCACCAATCACGAGCCGGCGCAGCAGATGGCGCAGGCGATCGACGGCAACCTCGACAATTTCGAGATCGTCGACGATCTCACCTTCAAGCTGCACACCACCAAGCCCGTGCTGCACCTGCCTGCCCTGCTCTGCTCCTGCGACACCGGCCTCCAGGTCGTGCCGAAGAAATATCACGACGAGAAGGGCTTCGACGCCGAGAACTCGCACCCGATCGCGACCGGGCCGTGGAAGTTCGTCAGCGGCACGCCGGGCGTCGAAGTGGTGCTGGAAGCGGTCAAGGACCATTGGCGGCGTCCGCCGAAGTTCGACCGGCTGATCTTCAAGGAGATCCCGGACGACGCAGCCCGGCTGGTGCAACTCCAGAGCGGCACGATCGACCTCGCGGCGATCGATTCGAGCCTCGTCGGCGAGGCCAAGGCGAGCGGCCTCAACATCATCCCGCTGCCCTACTTCGCCAACACCTTCCTGATCCTCGGCGGCTCCTACTGGGGCGACGACGCGCTCGACCGCGACTCGCCCTGGATCCAGGCCGACGCCCCGGAGAAGGGCAAGGCGATCCGTGAAGCCCTGTCGCTCGCCATCGACCGGCAGATCATCATCGACCGCATCCTCGGCGGGTATGGCGAAGTCGAGTATGGGCCGGTGTTCCAATACAACAACAATCCCGGCCTGATGGACCCGTCCTGGAAGCTGCCCGAATACAATGTCGAGCTCGCCAAGCAAAAGCTTGCCGAGGGTGGCTATCCGGACGGCTTCGACATCACGCTGTTCATGTATGCCGACGACATCGACCTGCCGGGCGTCGGCGAGGCGATCGCCGGCATGTGGGAAGAGATCGGCATCAAGGTGAACCGCCAGTCGGGCGACGAGGGCATCCTCGACGAGAAGCTCGACGCGAAATCGACCGACGGCATGGCCTGGGTGAAGATCGCCAAGTACCGGCCCGAGCCGGCCTCGACCGTGTCGGTCTACCGCAAGGACACGCCGCGCGACTTCAAGTTCTTCCATCCGGCGATCGACGACAATTATCCGAAGATGGCGGAAGAGCCCGACCAGGCGAAGCGCTACGAAATCGCGCGCGAAATCCTGACCGGCCTCATCAACGATACGGCGGCGATCTCGCTGTTCAATGCGCATCGGCCGGTGATCGTCGGCGCCAAGATCGGCGACTGGCAGCCGACGCCGGGCGATCCGGAGCTGAACAGCCTCGAGACCGTCGCGCCGAAATAGGCGCTCATCGTCCAACCGCAATGCTCGTGGCGGCGTGCAGATCTTGCCGCCGCCACGAGGCTTCTCAGGCAGGGATTGATCGAGGATGTTCAGGGCAGTCTTGATACGGACCGGGCATGCGCTTCTCAGCATGCTGGCGCTCCTCATCATCGTTTTCGGCCTTGTCCGCCTGACCGGCGACCCGGTGCGCTATCTGCTGCCGGTCGCCCGGACGCCGGCCCAGGAACAGCATCTCCGGGAATATCTCGGCCTCGACAAGCCGCTGATCGTGCAGTTCGGCACCTATGTCGGCAACCTCGCCACCGGCGACCTCGGCCAGTCCTTCCGGATGCGCATGCCGGTGACCGAGATGATCGCCCAGCGCCTGCCGGCGACGATCACCATGGGCGCCGCGGCGATCCTGCTCACCATCCTGATCGGCCTGCCGGTCGGCATCTATTCAGCCTTCTGGCGCGGCGGCATCCTCGACCGGATCGGCCGCTTCCTCGCCGCCTTCGGGCAATCCGTGCCGAATTTCTGGATGGGCTATGTGCTGATCCTGATCTTCGCCGTGCAGCTCAAATGGCTGCCGTCGGGCGGCTACGGCACGCTCGGCCATCTGCTGCTGCCGGCGATCACGCTTTCCTTCCACTCGACCGCCGGCCTGGTGCGGCTCCTGCGCTCCAGCGTGATCGAGGTGCTGAACAGCGACTACATCAAGTTCCACCGCATGAAGGGCCTTTCCGAGCATGTCATCCTGTGGAAATACGCGCTCCGCAATGCCGGGCTGACGGCGCTTTCCTTCGCCGGCATGGTCGTCGCCGCGCTCTTCACCGGCTCGGTGCTGGTCGAGACGGTCTTCGTCTGGCCGGGAGTCGGGAGGCTGATGATCGAGGGCATCCAATGGCGCGACTTCAACGTCGTGCAGGGTGTCATCCTGCTTTTCTCGGCCGCCTATATCTGCGCCAACCTGCTCGTCGACCTCCTCTACATCGTCCTCAATCCGCGGCTTCGGTGAGCCAGACCCATGACCGAAACCAGCCGGACCCTTCCCGCCCTCCGCAGCCGCCAGCGAAGGCGATTGCGCCTCGTGCCGGCGCTGCCGCTCCTCTTCCTCGGCCTCTTCGCGATCGCGGCGCTCGCCGCCCCCTGGATCGCGCCGCATGACCCGGTGAAGCCGAACCTCCTTTATGCGCTGCAGCCGCCGGTCTGGCTGGATGGCGGCAACACCAACTATCTGCTCGGCACCGACCGTTTCGGGCGCGACATCCTGACAAGACTGATCTACGGGGCGCGCGTCTCGTTCTCGGTGGTGGCGGTCTCGTTGTTCATCGCCGTCTTCATCGGCGTGCCGGTCGGCATCCTCTCCGGCTATGTCGGCGGCTGGGTCGATTCGCTGATCATGCGCATCGTCGACGTGCTCCTGTCGCTGGAAACCATGCTGGTCGGGCTCGTCGTCGCCATCGCGCTCGGGCCTTCCTTCCGCAACCTCGTGCTGGTCATCGGTCTACTGTTGTGGCCACGCATTGCCAGAATCATCCGTGGCGAGACGCTGGCGCTGAAGAACCAGGATTTCGTCCGCTATTCGCGCACCATCGGCGTGCGGCGCTGGGCGATCTTCCTCCGCCATATCTTCCCGAACGTCCTGCCGGCGCTCCTCGTCATCATGACGCTGGAGATCGGCAACGTGATCCTGCTCGAGGCCTCGCTGAGCTTCCTCGGGGCTGGCATGCCGGCGCCGCGGGCGTCGTGGGGCGTGATGATCGATGACGGCCGCGCGCTGATCGCCACCGGCTGGTGGGTGACGCTCTTCCCCGGCATCGCCATCACCGCGACGGTGCTGTCGAGCAACACGTTCGGCGACTGGCTGCGCGACCGGCTCGACCCGAAGACGAGGCACGAATAGTCGTGTCCGTGCAGCCCATTCTCGACGTACGCGGCCTGACGGTCAGCGTCGAACTGCCGAGCGGCCGGCGCGCCAAGCTGGTCGACGATATCGACTTCTCGATCCCGCCCGGCGGGGCGCTGGGGCTCGTCGGCGAATCCGGCTCGGGCAAGACCATGACCAGCCTCGCCATCATCGGCCTGCTCGCCCCGGCGACCGAGGTCGAAGCCGGCGAAGTGCTGCTCGAAGGCGAGGACCTTCTCAAGAAGAGCAAGCACGAGTTGCAGAAGCTTCGCGGCAAGCGCATGTCGATGGTGCTGCAGGACGCGCTGACGGCGCTCGACCCTTCCTTCACCATCCGCACGCAGCTCGCCGCGCCGCTTCGCCAGCATCGCGGCCTGCGCGGCGCGGCGCTGGAGAAGGCGCTCGTCGATGCGCTGGAGCGCGTCCATCTGCCCGCCAGCGCCGAGCGGCTCAACCAGTATCCGCACCAGCTTTCGGGCGGCATGCGGCAGCGCGTGACCAGCGCCATCGCGCTCGCCGGCGAACCGACGCTGTTGATCGCCGACGAGCCGACCTCGGCACTCGATGCGACAACGCAGCGGCATTACCTGGAACTTCTCAAGGAGCTGCAGGCGGCAACCGGCTTCGCGCTGCTGCTGGTCGCGCACGACCTCTATGTCGTCCGCGATTCCTGCGAGCGCGTCATGGTCATGTATTCCGGCCAGATGGTCGAGGACGGGCCGGTCGCCGACGTCTTCTCGTCGCCGCAGCACCCCTATACGCGGGCCCTCCTCGGCGCGATCCCCGAAATCGGCGAGAGCGTCGCGATCGAGGCGATCGAGGGCCAGCCGCCCGACATCACCGAGGAGATCGCCGGCTGCCGCTTCGCGGCGCGTTGCAAATTCGCGCGCGACATCTGCCGATCGAGCCCGCCGGCGCTGACGCCGCGCGGCGCCGACCGCCGGGCCCGCTGCTTCGGGACCGAGCCGGGGGGATGGATCGCGACATGAGCACCGCATTGGGCAGGAAGGTGCCTGAGCCGGCCGACATGCTGGTGCGGCTCACCGACATCAAGGTCACCTATCGCTCGCATCAGGGGATCATGCGGCGCCTGGTCGAGGTCAAGGCGGTCGACGGCGTCAGCCTCACGATCGCGCGCGGCCAGACGCTCGGCCTCGTCGGCGGCACCGGTTCCGGCAAGTCGACCATCGCCCAGGTGGTCATGGGCATGCTCGCGCCGACGTCGGGTACGGTCGAGATCGACGGACGCAACCTCTGGACGCTTTCGGCAAGCGAGCGCCTCGCCATCCAGCGCCATGTCCAGGTCGTCATGCAGGACCCCTATTCCTCGCTCGATCCGCGCATGACGATCGGCGACATCATCGCCGAGCCGCTGACGCTCGGCGCGCCGGTGCGCGGCGACAGGCGGCGCGAGATCGACGCGCGGGTCGCCGAGCTTCTGCTGCTGGTCGGCCTGCCGCCGCATCGCGCCGGCGCCTATCCGCACCAGTTCAGCGGCGGCCAGCGGCAGCGCATCGCCATTGCCCGGGCGCTGGCGCCGCGGCCGGAGCTAATCGTGCTTGACGAGCCGACCTCGGCGCTCGACGTCTCGGTGCGGGCCCAGATCCTGACGCTGCTGAAATCGCTTCAGCTGGAGCTCGGCGTCACCTACCTGATCATCTCGCACGACCTCGTCACGGTCTCCTACCTCGCCTCCGACGTCGCGGTCATGCATCGCGGCACGATCGTCGAGAGCGGCAAGATGCAGGCTCTTTACCGTTCGCCGACGCATCCCTATACGATCGAGCTTCTCGCCAGCCTGCCGCGCGCCGGCCAATCGCTACTTTCCCGGCGCGGCACTCCACAGGTAGATTCAAGCCCATAAGAAACAGGGGTGACGCGGTCACGCTTCCCCCGAGCCAAGAGGGAACGATGGACCAGGCCAATAATCTCCGCATGGGCGGGCGCCTGCTTGCCGACCAGTTGCGCATCCAGGGCGTCGATACGGTCTTCTGCGTGCCGGGCGAAAGCTATCTCGGCCTCCTCGACGGGCTCTACGACCATCGCGACGCGATCAAGGTGATCTGCGCGCGGCATGAGGCCGGCGCCTCCAACATGGCGGAGGCCTATGGCAAGGTGACCGGACGGCCGGGCATCTGCGCGGTCTCGCGCGGGCCGGGCGCCACCAACGCCACCAACGGGCTCCACACCGCCTTCCAGGATTCGACGCCGCTGATCCTCTTCATCGGCCAGGTGTCCCGCTCCGAGCGCGACCGCGAGGCGCAGCAGGAGATCGACTACCGCGATTTCTTCCGGCCGATCGCCAAATGGGTGGGCGAGATCAACGATGTCGACCGCATCCCAGAATATGTGAGCCGGGCTTTCCATGTGGCGCAATCGGGCCGGCCGGGGCCGGTGGTGCTGTCGCTGCCGGAAGACATGCTGATGGACCGAACGGCGGCGGCCGATGTCCGACCGGCGCATGTCATCCGCCCGTCGCCCTCTTCCGCCGCGATGAGCGAACTGCGCGAGCGCCTGACCAAGGCGAAGCGCCCGCTAGTGATGGTCGGCGGGCCGGGCTGGACGCAGGCGTCCGTCGACGACATGACCCGCTTCGTCGAGGCCAACAACCTGCCGGTGATGGCCTCCTACCGGGCCCAGGACCGCTTCGACAACCGCAACGACCATTATGTCGGCCATGCCCAGCGCGGCCTGAACCCGGAAATGAAGAGGCTGATCGAATCGGCCGACCTGATCATCGCGGCCGGGCCACGGCTGGGCGAAGTGACGACGGCGAGCTACACGACGATCAAAGCGCCGACGCCGGCGCAGTCGCTGGTGCATGCGCATCCGAGTCCCGACGAGATCGGCAGCGTCTTCTCGCCCGACCAGGCGATCGCCACCGGCATGCCCGAATTCGCGGCCGCGCTTGCGGCGCTGAAGCCGGTCGATAGCGGCGCCTGGGCGGAGTGGACGAAAGCCGGGCGAACCGCTTATCTCGCTTTCATCAAGCCGACGGAGATGGCGGGCGACTTCAATCTCGGCGAGATGGTCGCCCATCTCAGCCGGGTGCTTCCCGAAGACGCGATCATGATCAATTGCGCCGGCAACAATTCCGGCTGGGTGCATCGCTTCTTCCAGTATCGCGGCTACGGCTCGCAGGTGGTCGCGACGAGCGGCTCGATGGGCTATGGCGTGCCGGCGGCGGTGGCGGCGAAGCTGGTCCATCCCGAGAGGACCGTGGTCAGCGTCAATGGCGACGGCTGCTTCATGATGCTCGGCCAGGAGATCGCGACAGGCCTCCAATATGGCGCGGCGCCGGTGATCATCGTCGTCAATAACGGCATGCTGGCAACGATCCGCATGCATCAGGAGCAGCATTTTCCCGACCGCGTCGTCGCCACCGACCTCGTCAATCCGGACTTCACGGCGCTCGGCAAGGCCTATGGAGCGCATACCGAGACAGTGCGGCGGACGGAGGATTTTCCTGCCGCGCTGGAGAGGTGCCTGGCGGCGGACCGGCTGTCGCTGATCGAGGTGTTCATCGACCCGACGGTGCTGACGCCGAACCTGACGCTGGCGCAGGCCGGGAAGCACTGACGGGAAGAAATTCTTTTCCTTCATGAAGCCGACTGGCTTGGCGAGCCCTTGCCTATTCAAGAGCCCGACGGCATTTGCGTAAAATACGCGGAATTTACGCAGGCAATCACCTTGTGCGGCCGGCTTTTTTCAGCAATTCATGACCTCGAACCCATTGGAGCGGTGTCACCCAATTGCTGTAAATCTCCTCTTCAAGTTCCTGGAAGACGCACCTTCGCCGCTGCCATTCCCGAGAGAATATGAGAGCTTCCTTCAGGCGCTTGCCGGTTGGAGCAACGATGATCTTGAACGTATAGCGATACTCAATTTCTTTGCCGTGGGTTCGAAACTTAATGACGTGTCAGGTGCCTGGGTCCAGAAAGTAGCGGCGCTCTTCGTCAGGGACCTCGCCGTAGACAACCTCAGTCTCAATTCTGCCCTCGAAGGCATGAACAATTTTCATGTATTTATGCATCATGGCGACGTCGATTTCCGGATGATGATGGGTCGCGACCCACTCCGTCGCTTCTTTCATCGCCACGTCTCGCATACGCGGCACACCGTTCCCCGGGGTCCTACTGAATTCAGGAGCATTCCCGGAGCGACGGGCGAAAATCTCGCGCATGCATCGCTCTTCTCGGGTTTGGGGCGCTTGGCCAAAAGTGCTTGGAAATCACTCGCGAAAATGGACCAGCATCGCCCACTCCGCTTCCGAAAATTGCGAGCGGTACTGCCTCTGGTACGCTTCCGCCGCTTCTTCGAAACGATCCGGCTGGTCCGGAGACTGTACTGCGGCCCGGTTTTGAGACACTCGGCTGAGCCTATTCAAGCGGCCAACTTTAGATTGGCCGTAGCGTTCTGATCAAGTCGGGATTGATCGGCCCGCACCTGGGCCGGGGTACGATAGCCGTGCCGGGCGACGAGCCAGGTTT
>CAMCWB010000086.1:0-12845 GCA_945882315.1 Bauldia litoralis
CGCAGCCTTCCTGACGAAACTCCGCCGGACGACAAACCCAAGGTCTGATCGAAAACCCCGAAATGCCTCCCGGCCCAGCCGTCCGGCCGGGCCGGCTGATGCATTTTTGCTCCGGAACGCCGATGCATTTTTGATCCGGCGTTGACACCGCGCACCCCACCCCCTTGGAAGAGCGTCGGGTGCTTATCGTCGTTCGAGGGTAGGCCCTCCCGTTGCCACTGGCGCACCGTGTTCTTGTGCACGCCGAGCTGGTCGGCCAGCTCACGCGTCGTGTAGCTGCGGTTGACCTTTATCCGGCAGGGATTGACGCGGCGCGAAGCCATCGGCGCTAGTCCTGCCCCGCGATCACGCGACGGATCGATTCCATCCGCACCAGCGTCCGGCGGCCGACTTTAAAGGCCTCCAGCCGGCCATCGGCGATCATCGCATAGATCGTCGTTCGACCGAGGCCGAGGGCCTTGGCTGCATTCTTGATAGAGACTGCTAGGGGCTCCATTCTCGCTGTGTCCTTCCCGTTGAGCTGGCGGTTGCCAGCGAATGGCGGAAAGCATGAGCGACAGCGGACGGAAGGTCGGCCGGAAACGGTCAGAAAGGGTCAAAAACCTAGTTTCTGTCCTCGCGGTTTATTGCGACAAAAAGCTTGCGTGCACGTGGGCGGATCGTGCTCACAGCGATGTCGTGACCATTTTGCGCGGCCCAAGTCATCATAGCGTTTTCAACGGCAGCTTGGTTTTCAAGCTTAAGGTCCCCCACATAAAGCTGCCGGCATATCTCAATCCAGAGGTCGTCCCACCACGCGGCCGGTGGCCTGCCGCCCGGCTTGGCCTGCGATTTGGTCTGCGCGGTTGCATCTGCTGTGGGAGCGACACTGTTGGCGCTTATCGCCTCGATGCCCACACGCGAAAACGACACTCCGTAGGCCAGGAGATGATACCTGCGGTCAATCCACGTCTCAAAATCGCCCGAACCCCAATTCTGGATCAGTGCTGCCTCGCCGCGGGCCCACCAAAATTCTCTCGGGATGGCGCGGTTGTCTTCCGTGCCGTTGTCCAGCACCAGCCTTGCAGCCTTAGCTTTTATCAGGCCAGCGTGCGCCCGCGAGCAAATCGTTCGACGAGCGTCATAACTATTCAGAACAGCGCTTACTCGTTTAAGCGCCTCGGCAGCACTGATCCAATCTCCCACCATCGCCAAGCTTTCTCGTTCCCGCTGATGCGGCTACTCGGACTGCACCAACTCCTGCCACAACTTACGCGCACGAGCTCGAACTGCCGTATCGCCGACGTCGAAGTCATTCGCGAAAAGCCAATCTTTCATCGCGCGCTCTATGTCGGCCTGAGTCTTTGGCTTTAAATCGCCCGAGTAGAGCATAACCGCAACTGCCGCCCACATCCGGTCCCAGTGATCGGCGAGCGGCTTGCCGCCACGGTTCTTGAGCTGCGCCGTGAACGGAGGAGGAACTGTAGTCGCCGGCGGTATTGAACTAGGCTGTGGGACGATAAAAGTGAACCTTTGAATTTCCAGTTGGCGCAGCAGATGCGTTCGCGTTTCCTCAAAAAGCTTGGTCGCCGCTTGTGGAACGCTGCCCGCCTTCTGCGCGGCATCCTGAACTTCTGTGGAAATGAAGCGCAGAAAATTCTCGAAGGTCTGCTGCATCATTGCGAAAGCTTCAGTGTCTTTGGCGACAGGAGCAATCTGATCAGTGAAACGTGTTACAAGGTCTGCACCGATCCGCTCAACGGCCGAGACAGCAGCAATGACGGTCCCTCCAGATTGGAGCAAGCCGGCCGCGGCATGTTTTCTGTAAATAGCCTGAAGGTGTGCCGTCACCGCTCGCCTAGCGGAGGCGTCGGCTTCTTCTAGGATGAGCCGAATCTGTTGTCGCGACTCTGAGTTCACGCCGACAGGTTGGACCGCCTGCAGTAAGAGTGTCTAGGGGAAGCCAACCTTTAAGTGAGCTGCTCCCTTTCGAGGCTTTAGATTGTGCCAGTCTCCATAGGCTAGGCCGGCCGAAGGCAAACTCAGACAACGATCGAGCGGAAGGGAAGCACCGCGGCGCCCGCCCTCAGCGTGTCAAGATAGTCGCCCCACCATTGCGCCATCGCAACGCGCTCATTCCAATGTGCCCCGCGATGATAGGCTGCGCGTACTTGGTCACTATCCTTGTGGGCGAGCGCCCTTTCGATCGCGTCGGGCGACCACTTGCCGGACTCGTTTAAAAGCGTGCTCGCCATCGCGCGGAAACCGTGGGCCGTCATTTCCTCTGCGGAAAAACCCATCCGTCGCAACGCTTGTGTGAATGTGTTTTCTGACAAGGGCCGTTCCAGGTTGCCGATTGCGGGAAAAATAAAACGCCCGCTGCCAGTTATCGCGCGTGCGCGCTCCAGAATTGCGAAGGACTGCCGCGACAGGGGCACGACATGCTCGCGCCGCTTCTTCATCCGCGAGGCCGGCACGCGCCACACGGCGGCATCGAAATCCAACTCGCTCCATTCGGCTTGCCGCAACTCGCCGGGCCGCACGAAAACATGCGGCAGCAGTTCCAAGGCAAGCCTGGTGGCAGGCTGGCCCCCGTAGGCGTTGATTGCGCGCAACAGGTCGCCAGCCCGCTTTGCGTCGATGATCGCCGCGTAGTGCTTTGCCTTTGGGGAAGCGACGGCCCCCAAGAGGAGGGACGCGGGGTCGGACTTGGCGCGCGCCGTCGCGACTGCATAGCGAAAAACACGACTCGCAAAGGCCCGTGTGCGCTTTGCCGTTTCAAGGCTGCCGGCGGTTTCCTGCCGCTTGAGCACCGCAAGCACTTCGTGCGGCTCTATCTGATCGACTGGACGCAAGCCTATGGCGGGCAACAGCCACTCCCGCGACCACCGCAGTTTGACGACGGTGGCGGGCGACTTCCCCTCGCGCTCGCATTTGTCGATGTATTCCAGCGCTACGTCGCCGAATGTTGTCCCCACCGCAATCTTGGCGACGATGCGCTGCCGACGCTTCGCGGCGGCCGGATCGTCACCGTTTGCGACGGCTTCGCGGGCGTTGTCGCGCTGCTTCCGCGCGGCGCTGAGCGTCAGGTCTGGATATCGACCAAGGGACAGCTTCTTTTCAAGGCCGTGGATCCGGTATTTCAGCCGCCAAAGTCGCCCTCCCGAGGGTGTGACCAGCAGGTAAAGGCCCCCACCGTCCGCCAGCTTGTATTCGCTGTCCCGGGGCTTTGCGTTCCTGACTGCAGTGTCCGTGAGCGCCATTTGTACCTGCCGATCCGAAAGGCCCCCATAAAGGCCCCTAATTTGCGCCGGCTGTTGGCGAACAAACGCGAACAACGCCGGCCAAAACCAGCGCCAATATCGCAGAAAACCTCGGTTTTTTCAATCCTAGCCGGACTTCGGCGTACGGCTAAATGGTGCCCAGGAAAGGACTCGAACCTTCACGCCTTGCGGCACACGGACCTGAACCGTGCGCGTCTACCAATTCCGCCACCTGGGCAACAGGGGCGGGCGATACCTAATTGTGGGCCGGACCCATGTCAATTGCGCTTCGCCCCGCGACCCTCTGTGCCTGTACAGCCTGGAAGCGCTCCGATATGAAAATCGGCAGCAGAAAACGATCGGGATGTGAGCGACGATGGCGGTTCTCTCCGGCGACAAGGGACTGGTCACGGTCTTCGGCGGCTCCGGCTTCATCGGCCGCCATGTGGTCCGCGCGCTCCTGAAGCGCGGCTGGCGCGTTCGCGCCGCGGTCCGCCGCCCCGATCTCGCCGGCCATCTGCAGCCGCTCGGCATGGTCGGCTGGGTACAGCCGGTCCAGGCCAATCTCCGCTACCGCTGGTCGGTCGATCGCGCCGTCGAAGGCGCCGATGCCGTCGTCAATCTTGTCGCGATCCTCGCCGAGAGTGGCCGCCAGCGCTTCGATACGATCCATAGCTTCGGCGCCCGCGCCGTCGCCGAGGCGACGCGCAATGCCGGCATCGGCCGGCTCGTCCATGTCTCGGCGATCGGCGCCGATCCCGAATCGGCCTCCGACTATGCCAGGACCAAGGCCGCCGGCGAGAAAGCGGTCTTCGAGACCATCCCCGCCGCGACCGTCTTTCGCCCGTCGATCGTCTTCGGTCCGGAGGACAAGTTCTTCAACCGCTTCGCCGGGATGGCGCCCTTCACGCCGGCGCTGCCGCTGATCGGCGGCGGCCACACCCGTTTCCAGCCGGCCTTCGTCGGCGACGTGGCCCGCGCCATTGCCGATGCCGTCGAGGGCAAGGCGAAAGGCGGCACGGTCTATGAGCTCGGCGGTCCTGAGGTGAAAACCTTCCGCGAATGCATGGAGCTGATGCTGAAGGAGATCGACCGCAGCCGGCTGCTCGTGCCGCTGCCCTTCCCGGTCGCCGGGGCGATGGCCTCGGTCCTGCAGCATCTGCCGGGCAAGCTGCTGACGCCGGATCAGCTACGCCAGCTCAAATACGACAATGTCGTCTCGGAAGCGGCGCGCCGCGAGAAGCGGACCTTCGCCGGCCTCGGCATCGAGCCGACCAGCCTCGCCTCGATCCTGCCTTCCTATCTCGTCCGCTTCCGCCCGCGCGGCCAGTTCGAGCGCAGCCGGACGGCGTGAAGCCGCGGGCCGCCCGATGAATTCCCGGCGGGCGCTCCAGGTCACCGTCGGCATTCTCGCACTGATACCGGTTTGCACGGGCCTTGCCGGGATCCTGATCGGGCCGGCCTTCCTGCATGTCGCAAAACCCTGGCCGGCCGATCTCGACAGCCACTTCCGCTTCCTGTCGGGCGTCTTCCTCTGCGTCGGCCTGCTCTTCTATTCGACGATTCCCGCGATCGAGAAACGCACGGCGCTCTTCCGCGCCTGCTGCGCCATCACCTTCACCGGCGGCCTGGCGCGGCTCCTGTCGTTCGGCCTCGCCGGCCCGCCCTCGACAGGTCATCTCCTCGGCCTCGTCATGGAACTCGTCATCGTCCCGCTGTTGGCGGTCTGGCAGTCCCGAATCGCGGCGAAGAGAGGAAACTAACTTGGCGACGGTTCGACGCCCGTGGCGGGGGGGCGGGCGATATCGGGGCCGCCTCGTCCTTCGAGGGCCGGATTTTCGTTCCGTCCCTGTCCGGCCCTTGGCCGTCCACGGTCTTTGTGGCCGGCCACCTCAGGATGAGGCGGAATGAATGTCGTGTTGTGGGGCCACCAAAATAACACCTGTCCCTCAATCCTCATCCTGAGGTGCGAGGGCCGCGGGAGATCGGGATAGGCACGGAAAAAATCCCGAGCCTCGAAGGACTAGGGTTGAGCCGGGGGGCCGTCCGATAGGCTCACCCAAAAACAAACAGCCCGATCAGCCCGACCGTCCCGACAAGAATCCGCCACCAGCCGAACAGCGCATAGCCGTGCTTGCTGACGAAATCGAGGAGCGAGCGCACCACCAGCACCGCCACGATGAAGGAGGCGACGAAGCCGATCGCGACCAGCCCGAGCTGTGAAGCATCGATGATGTCGCGGTTCTTGTAGAGGTCGAAGGCGAAGGCGCCGGCCATGGTCGGCATGGCGAGGAAGAAGGAGAATTCCGCCGCCGAGCGCTTGTCGGTGCCCATCAGCAGCGCGCCGACGATGGTCGAGCCCGAACGCGACACGCCGGGGACCATGGCGAGGCACTGGAAGAGCCCGATGCGCAACGCCAGGCTCAACGGATAATCCATCACATCGGTGTAGCGCGGCTTCAATACCAGCCGGTCGACCCAGAGGAGGACGATGCCGCCGAGGATGAGCATGGCGCAGATCAGCGCCGGCGTCTCGAACAGCACCGTCTTGATGAAGTCATGCGCCAGCACGCCGATGAGCACCGCCGGCAGGAAGGCGAGGAGGATCGCGCTGACGAAGCGCCGGGCCTTCGGATCCCGCCGCACACCGCGTCCCAGCGTGACGAGCCGTCCCGAATAGACGGTCAGGATCGCGAGAATCGCACCGAGCTGGATCAGCACCTCGAAGGTGCGCCCCGGATTCTCGAATCCGAGGAAATGTCCGGCGAGCAGGATATGGCCGGTCGACGAGACGGGCAGGAATTCGGTCAGGCCTTCGATCAGCCCCAGAATGAGGGCGTCGGCGATCGTCTCGCTGTTCATAAAATTTCCTGGGAGATGGACTTGGCAAACCGGCTTGTTGCGGCCGCATTCGGGTCTTATACCCGGACACCCCGGCGCGACGCAGACTCGCCCGGATTTATGTCGGTTTTGTTACCGGATTACGCTTTTCCCTGATGCTCTCACTTCATCACCATCCGCTTTCCGCTGCTTCCCGCTTCGTCCGCCTGGTTCTGGCGGAGTATGGCGAGACGGCTTCGCTCATCGACGAATCGCCCTGGGAGCGCAGCGAGGCCTTCCTCGCCATCAACCCGTCGGGCGCGCTGCCGGTGCTCATCGACGACGACGAAGCGGTGATTTCGGGCGCCTCGGTGATTGCCGAATATCTGGCTGAAACGCGGGGGTTGCGGGCCGGCGAGACGCAGCTGATGCCGACCGGCGCGGTCGAGCGCGCCGAGGTCCGGCGGCTCGTCTCCTGGTTCCTCGGCAAGTTCGACAGCGAGGTCACGGCCTATCTGGTGAACGAGAAGGTCTTCAAGCGCCAGATGAATACGGGCAACGGCAACCAGCCGGACCCCGCGGCGATTCGCGCCGCCCGCAGCAATATCCGCTATCATATGCGCTATATCGGCTATCTGATGAGCCGCCGGAACTGGCTGGCCGGCGGCGGCCTCAGCCTCGCCGACCTGGCGGCGGCGGCCGAATTGTCGGCCATCGACTATCTTGGCGAGGTGCCATGGGAGGAAGACACGCACGCGAAGGATTGGTACATGCGGATCAAATCGCGCCCGTCCTTCCGTCCGATCCTGTCCGACCTCGTCCGCGGCAATCCGCCGGCGGCGCATTACGCCGATCTCGACTTCTGAAGGAAGCCCTTGTCGCCGATGCGCGGCGTGAAGGCTTCGACATCATCCGCATCGCCGCGCCCGATTCGATTCCCGACGCCGCGCCGCGCCTTCGCCAGTTCCTCGCCGACGGCCATCATGGCGACATGGAATGGCTCGCCGCCCATGCCGAGCGCCGCCAGAGCCCGCAATCGCTCTGGGCCGATGTCGGCTCGGTCGTCATGCTCGGGCTCAATTACGGACCCGAATCAGATCCGCTCGCCGGCCTCGCCGAGAAATCGCGCGGCTCGATCTCGGTCTATGCGCGTCACCGCGATTACCACGACCTGATCAAGGGCAAGCTCAAGACGGTCGCCGGCCGCTTCGCGGCAAAAGCGGGCAGCGACGTGAAGGTATTCGTCGATACCGCGCCGCTGATGGAGAAGCCGCTCGCCGCCGCCGCCGGCCTCGGCTGGCAGGGCAAGCACACCAATCTCGTCAGCCGCGACTTCGGCTCGTGGCTGTTCCTCGGCGCGATCCTGACCGGCATCGTGCTGGAACCGGACGAGCCCGAAATCGATCATTGCGGCTCCTGCCGGGCCTGCCTCGACATCTGCCCGACCGCGGCTTTCCCGGCGCCCTATCGTCTCGATGCGCGCCGCTGCATCTCCTACCTCACCATCGAGAACAAGGGGCCGATCCCGACCGAATTCCGCAAGGCGATCGGCAACCGCATCTATGGCTGCGACGATTGCCTCGCCGTCTGTCCCTGGAACAAGTTCGCGCAGGCGACCAGCGAGATGAAGCTGAAGGCGCGCGACGATCTCGAATCGCCGCCGCTCGCCGAGCTTGCCGGTCTCGACGACGCCGCCTTCCGCGCCAAATTTTCCGGCTCGCCGGTCAAGCGCATCGGTCGCGATCGCTTCCTCCGCAATGTGCTGATCGCCATCGGCAATTCGGAAGACAACGCGCTGGCGTCTGTTGCCGAACGGCATCTCGATGATCCGTCGCCCGTGGTTCGCGGTGCCGCGGTCTGGGCGTTGACGGCGCTCGATGCCGGGCTGGCGGTGGCACATCGCGCGCGCCGCCGCGACGCCGAAATAGATCCCGGTGTGATCGCCGAATGGGATGCTTCCGCATGAGAAAAGCGAAGGAGCGCCCCGCCACGGCGGTCGGCGCCACGGCGATCGGGACCGCCGCTATCGGGCCTGTCGTCCTCGCAGCCTTCGCGCTGGGCGCGGTCGCGATCGGGGCTCTCGCCATCGGGCGTCTCCGTGTCAGAAGCGCCCGTATCGACCACCTATCGATTGGCACGCTCGAGGTCGAGCGAATCATCAAGCGTCGGAAGTGACGTCAACGGTCAACCTGTTCGTCTTCGGCCTCGGCGACAGCGCCGGCGCCTTCGCACGCTCGATGCTCGCCGAAGATGCGACAGTCTCCGGCACGGTCCGCTCGCAAGAGAAGGCAGAAGCACTTCGCGCCGAAGGAATCGCAACGATCGTCTTCGACGGAGCGGCGCCATCCGCCGGAGCCGTGGCAGCGCTGCGCGAGGCGACGCATCTCGTCCTCTCCATTCCGCCCGGTGAAACTGGCGACCCGGTGTTGCGCTTCCATGCCGAAGATATCGCCGCAGCAAAGAATCTCCGCTGGATCGGCTATCTCTCGACCATCGGCGTCTATGGCGATTACGGCGGCGCCTGGGTGAGCGAGCGCACCACGCCGCATCCGCGCCCCGGCCGCTCCGCACATCGCCTCGACGCCGAGAAGGCCTGGCGCGCGCTCGCCGAAAAACGCGCGTTGCCGCTCGCGATCCTGCGCCTCGCCGGCATTTACGGGCCGGGCAACAATGCGCTCAAAAACCTCGCCGAGGCAAAAGCCCGCCGCATCGTCAAGGCGGACCAGGTCTTCAACCGCATCCATGTCGACGACATCGTCGCGACGCTGCATGCGGCGATCAACACGAACGCCGACGGCATCTTCAATGTCTGCGACGACGAGCCGGCGCCGCCGCAGGACGTCATCGAATTTGCAGCGACTCTGATGGGCGTTCCGGTGCCGACGGCAACCGATTTCGAGACCGCCGATCTGACGCCGATGGCGCGCAGCTTCTATGGCGAGAACAAGCGCGTCCTCAACCGCCGCATCAGGCAGGAGCTCGGCGTTAGACTCGCACACCCGACTTACCGCGAAGGCATTGCCTCGCTCTGGCAGTCAGGTCGCTGGCGCTGAGAGTTCCGGCATCGGATGCTCCGGCCGCCACTCCCACGGCTTGATGAAGCTGCCGCTCCACGCCCCGCGTTTTGTGTTTGCCGCTTCGCGCTCGAAGGCGGCATAGCGGCCGAGACCGAACCGCGCGCTGTCGAAGGCCCAGTCATTCGTCGCGAGCCGCTCGCCGAGATCGGCGCCGGCGATGCCGCATCGGGCCAGCGTCCGCCCGTAGCGGTCCTTGGCCTCCGGCACGCAGGAGACCGTCCGGCCGCGAATATAGGACGCGAACGCTTTCATGGCGTCGCGCCCGCAGGGCCACGGCCTGGTCTCGCCGTCGCGCCCGCAGGTCTGATGCAATTCCAGGGCGTCGACGCCGAGCAGGCGGAAAGTTTCATCGCCGATGACGAGCGTGTCGGCGTCGCGCGCCGTCGCATTGCCGAGGATCGGCGGCTCGGGCGTCGATCCGAGCATGCCGAGATAGAACCACATCGCGAAGATCGCGCCGATGATCAGGAACGAGACGAGGCGCTCGCGCCGCGCCGTCGTTGCGGTCTCTTGCCGGTATCGCCGCCGCGTCGCCAAGTCAGCCGGCGTCGCTGACGAGGCCATCGACCGCCGCGACGAGCCGCTCGATGTCCTCCGGCCGCGACAGGCGGTGGTCGCCATCCTTGATCAGCGTCAGCACGACGTCGTCGCTGGCGAAGCGCGAGACGAGGCCTGTCGCGTGCCGCCAGGGCACGTCGGTATCGCGGAGTCCCTGGATGATGTGGACCGGGCAGCCGGTCTCGATCAGCCGGCTGCCGAAGAGGTGCTTGTCGCCGTCCTCGATCAGCGCCTTGGTGATCGGATAGGGATCGGCCGAATAATCGCTCGGCCGCAGCCACGCCCCGGTCGTCATCACGGCCTCGCGCGCCGCCTCGCCCATCTCCGCCCAGATCAGCGCCCGCGTCATGTCGACCGCCGGCGCGATCAGCACGATGCCGGCGACGCGGCTCCGTCCCGGCCCGACGGCGGCGCGATGCGCTTGCGTGAGCAGCAGCGCCAGCCAGCCGCCCATCGACGAGCCGACCAGGATCTGCTTCCCCTCGGTCAGGTCGAAGACGGCGAGCGCCTCTTCCAGCCAGCGCGAGATCGTGCCGTCCTCGAAGCGTCCGCCGGAGCTGCCGTGGCCGGAATAGTCGAAGCGCGTCATGGCGAGACCGCGCTTGGCGGCGTAGTCGTCGAGGGCCAGCGCCTTGGTGCCGGCCATGTCCGATTTGAAGCCGCCCAGCCAGAAAAGACCGGGCGCCGAACCGGGCCGCACGATGCGGGCGATCTGGCGTTCCGCCGTGCCCGTCCCCACATCGAGAGGCGCGTCTTTCGCTTCAGTGCTCATTCACCGGCACCCTTCTTTCCCGCCATTTCGGTTGACTTCCCCCGTCACTTGCACGAATCCTCCCGACTTGGCGTGCCGGGCCTCTGAACGGCAGGCGCGCTGTGACAATAACGATAGAGGAGAATGCCGCCATTCGCAGACCCCATAGAGCCCCTCCTTCACCGACCAAGGACGGGCCGCGGATAAACGAGGAAATCCGTGCCAGCGCGGTTCAACTGATCGACGATAAGGGAACTAACCACGGCAACACCCCGATCGAGCAGGCTTTGGCCATAGCTGCCGACGCCGGCATGGACCTTGTCGAAATCGCCCCGAATTCCGAGCCGCCCGTCGCCAAGCTCATGGATTACGGCCGTTTCAGGTTTCAAGCGCAGAAGAAAGCCGCCGAGGCGCGCAAGAAGCAGAAGACGGTCGAGATCAAGGAGATCAAGATGCGGCCCAACATCGACATTCACGACTATGAAGTGAAGATGAAGGCCGTCCGCCGTTTCTTCGATGAAGGCGACAAGGTCAAGGTGACGCTCCGCTTCCGCGGCCGCGAGATGGCCCATCAGGAACTCGGCATGAAGCTGCTCGACCGGGTCAAGGAAGAGACCCTGCCGATCGCCAAGGTCGAATCCGAGCCGCGGCTCGAAGGCCGCCAGATGACCATGGTCCTGGCGCCGCGTTAAAAGCAATGTCAGGAAAAGCATGCCCCGGACATCGATCCGGGGTGGAAACCGGTTTTCCGTCCGACATTGCGCCAAGCAGGAATTTGAGCGTGATCCGATTCGATTGAAGCGGATCATGCTCTAGGCGTCTTTCAAGAAACCGTCCGGTTCCCGTCGTTTTTCGGCCCTGCCGCCCCTTGTGCGCGGCAGGTCAGGCCGTTATAACCCCGCGGTCCCGAATGGCCCGGCTCGTAAAGGGCATGCCGTGGCTGTTTCGAAGCTCATGTACCTTATTTTGTGCCGCAGGCGGCTTGCCGCCATCAGACGGCCATGGAGAGCAAAATGCCCAAGATGAAGACCAAGAGCGGCGCCAAGAAGCGATTCAAGGTGACCGGCACCGGTAAGGTGGTCTATGCCCAGCGCGGCAAGCGTCATGGCATGATCAAGCGTACCAAGAAGCAGATCAGAAACCTTCGCGGGACGCAGATTCTGTTCAAGTCGGATGGCGATAACGTCAAGAAGTACTTCTTGCCGAACGCCTGATTAGAACAAACCCCATCTTTCCGGAGCACATGTCATGTCACGTGTAAAACGGGGCGTTCCCGCCCACGCCAAGCACAAAAAAGTCCTGAAGCGCGCCAAGGGCTTCTACGGCCGCCGCAAGAATACGATCCGTGCCGCCAAGGCCGCGGTCGATCGTTCGGCGCAATATTCCTATCGCGACCGCAAGAACAAGAAGCGTTCTTTCCGCGGTCTTTGGATCCAGCGCATCAACGCCGCCGTCCGCGAGCACGGCCTGACCTATGGCCGATTTATCGACGGTCTCGGCAAGGCCGGGATCGATGTCGATCGCAAGGTCCTGTCGGAACTCGCGATCAGTGAACCGGCGGCATTCGCGGCGCTCGTCGAAAAGGCCAAGGGCGCCGTTGCAGCCTGATCTGTTGCGCAGCCCTGCCACCGGGTCGGTGGCGGGCGGCTTCCTAGGGTGCGACGTGCATAGGCTGATGGCCGGATCTCGTCATGGGATCGGAAAAGGAATGCACTGCCGGCAGACTATGCCGGCGGTGGCGGATGGTTATTGCCCTGCGACCGGAAGGCTGCCGCGATGAATGTCGCCGACATCGCTTCGCTCGAAGCCGAGATCGCCGCGAAGATCGCCGCGTCCGCCAATGAAGCGGGGCTCGAAGCCGAGCGCGTCGCCGCCCTCGGCAAGAAAGGCCGCATCTCCGAATTGATGAAGGGCCTAGGCGGCATGTCGCCGGAGGAGCGCCAGGTCATGGGGCCGGCGCTGAACGGCCTCAAGGACCGCATCGGCGAGGCGCTCGGCGAGCGCCGCGTCCATCTCAAGGAAGCCGAACTCGTCCGCCGGCTCGAGGCCGAGCGCCTCGACGTCACCCTGCCGGTGCGCCCGTCGCCGCTCGAGACCGGCCGCATCCATCCGGTCAGCCAGGTCATCGACGAGATCACCGCGATCTTCGCCGATCTCGGCTTCGCCGTCGCCGAAGGGCCGGATATCGAGACCGACTATTACAATTTCACGGCGCTGAATTTCCCCGTCGGCCATCCGGCGCGTGAGATGCACGACACCTTCTTCTTCAATCCCGGCGCCGACGGCGAGCGCAAGCTGCTGCGCACCCACACCTCTCCCGTCCAGATCCGGACGATGGAGAAGGAGAAGCCGCCGATCCGCGTCATCATCCCCGGCCGCACCTACCGGATGGATTCC
>CAMCWB010000087.1 GCA_945882315.1 Bauldia litoralis
ATGACGCACCCGTCCATATAGCTCCACGCCCTTCATCCCCCGCCCTCCGCCGAACCGACGTAGAGAGCTATCAGCTGACGGACTTTTGCTCCGCCGCAGCCAGACAATCCGGCCGCTTCACTGAGGGATTATTCCTCCGGCGCTTACACGTGCTGGAGGGCACCGTCACGGGCTCTCTCCGTCCAAGGTCTCGGTGAACAGAGTCCACGCAGCCCAAGCCGCGCGCTTGCGCTCCAGCGAGTCAGAATGCCGGTTCGACGCAACCGACCGGTCAGTTCGCCAACGGCGTCGGCGCATCGGCCGGGGGATCGACCTCGAAGGTGTTGGCCGCCATGCAGGTCATCGAGAAACTGCCGGTCGTGGCGATCAGCGCAATGAGGTCGTTGAGCCCCAGTGCCTTCTCGGCCGCGGCATAGGATTCGTCACTGAGGTGCTGGCTCGCGAGCAGCTCGCGTGGCACCAGGAAGCAGGTCCGCTCGCGCGCGTTGGCGAATTCCGGCGTCTTGCGGGCGTTTATGGCGTCGATGACCGACTGTTCGAGGCCTACCTTCATGGCGCCGCGAGCCTGTGCGCACCACGGATATTGGGAATTCCAATGCCGGGCGACAACGAGATTGGCGATCTGTCGCTCGCGGCCGGAGAGCGGCCCTGAAAACAGGAACGTCCTCAGATTTTGCACCGCCTCGAAGAGCGCCGGCAAGCGGATATAGGCGTAATACGGCCCGCCGACGACGCCACCGGAGCTTAATGCGCCGTCATAGACCCGTGCCTGTTCCGGGTTCATCTTGGCGCGATCGATAATCGGTATTCGCATCGGCGTTCCCCCGCATTTGTGACTTGGTTGGCGGCCGCCGGATCGGGCGAGCCGATAGGCCGGGCAAGCAAGCGTCGGCCGCGTCGACGAGTCAATCGTCGCGTTCGGGCGGGTTGCCGATCTCGGCCAGCCTTCCATCGTCCTTCATGATCTTCACGAAAGCCTTCATCGACGAGATCATCGAGGGCATGCCGAAATTCGGCGCCGACTGGAGGATGACCTCCATGACCTCGCGCGGCTTGGCGCCGGCGCGCATCGAGCCGCGCATATGGGCGCGCGCCTGCACGGCTTCGTTCACCGCGATGCAATTGCCGACCATGCAGAGGAGGCGCGTCTTGTCGTCGACGACGAAGCGCGAATAGAGGCCCTGATAGATGAACTTGACCCACAGGTCGGCCCAATCGGGATCGAGCGCGTCCTGCCAGGCGAGCGTCGACAGATGGTGCCGCGGCCGTAGCAGCAGGCCGCGGCCGACCGCAAGCCAGCCATGGCGTTTGATCAGGTCGTCGCGGCGCGGATTGGCGACGTCGTCGGGATGCCATTTCTGGCTTTCCTCGTCGAACGACCGCTTGGAATCGTTGCCGTCGATCGGCAGTTGCGAGGCTTTGAGCTCATCCAGCAGCCCCACCTCCTCGGCAATGCGGTCGAAGATGTCGATCGCCGGATCGACGGCGGTGTGGCCGCCATAGATAACGCATTGCAGGATGATCTCGAGCACTTCGCGCGCCGCCACCTTCGCGGTCAGCGCCGCGCGGATCGCGTCATCGAGCGGGCCATGGCTCTTCGCCATGGTGAACTGCCCGATCTGGACGAGCAGCCGCGTCCGCGCGTCGAGGACGCTGCGCCGGCTCATGCCGTTGACGGCGAAATCGAGCCACAGCTTGGTGAAATGCTGGTCGAGGCGGTCACGCTGCGCGAGACGGCGCTTGAAGGTCGCAGGTTGCAGCGCCAGCCCGGCCTCGGTGGCTTCCTCGCCATATTTCTTGTGTAGATCCGAACCCGACATGAGACTCTCCTGGTGCTTCCTCGCGGCCGTCGACGGCTCTTGCAATATTTTCACGTCGCCGGCCAAGGACAATTCGGACAGCGCGTTCGGCGCAAGTCTAGCGCTGAAGGCCCGCCCTGCATGATCGTGTTGCGATATCGCACGATAAGGAAACGTTACTAGCCGGGCCTGCCGAAGCGGGACTAGTATGGAAATCTAGGGCAGGGCTTTAAGCGGGATGGCAAACCTGCCCCGCTGCGCCGCCGGAAGACCGCACCGCGTTCCTTCGGCGATGGGTGAAGAGTTTTAAGACGAACCAGAAGGTTCGCCACATCCCGCGGGGAGGATCCGAGATGATTTCCACTCGCATGACGAGGGGGGCTGCGCTTGCCCTTTTTGCGACCGGTGCCGCGCTCTACGCGTCCGCCCCGGCTGCTGCCGCTGACAAGCTTGCGCCGCTCGCCGACGGCTTTCCGAATCGTCCGCTGACCATCGTTATCGCCGACGACCCCGGCACGCGTGAAGGCGTCTATGCCGTCAACATGCAGGCGGCGCTCGCCGAAGTTTCACCGGTCGAGGTCGTGGTCTCCAACGAGCCCGGCCCGACCTTCGGCACCTGGTTCACCATCGGCGACGTCGAGACCAGGGAAGGCGGCAAGGACGGCTATTACCTCGTCGGCATGACCATTCCGGGCATGACCGCCGACCTCGCCGTCGAGCCGATCACCAAGGAGACCGGCCTGACTGTCGAAGATATGAACCCGGTCATCGTCACCGAGACGATCCCTTATGTTGGCGTCCAGCGGAAGAATGCGCCCTGGGGCAAGACCTTTGCCGAGATGGTCGCATATGCCAAGGCGAACCCCGGCAAGATCACCTACATCTCCAATCAGGTCGGCAGTGGCAACGACATCGCCATGGAGTGGATCGGCCAGCAGCTCGGCATCAAGTTCAACAAGATCCCGGCCGAGAGCACCGAAGCCCAGGCCGCTGCGATGGGGGCCGGCGAAGGCGATTGGGCCCTGACCCAGGCGCCGGCTGCCTTGCAACTCGTCCAGTCGGACAAGGTCGACGTCACCTTCGTCACCGGCAGCGTCGTGCCGGCGATGTGGAAGGACAACACCAACATCGTCACCGGCGAGCAGGTCGGGCTGCCGAAAGCGCCGTTCGGAATCATGCAGGGCTTCCTGGTTCCCAAGGAGGTTCCTGTCGAGCACCGCGAATGGCTCTTCCAGCTCTTCAAGGCTGCGGCCGAGACCGACACTTACAAGAACCGTGAGAAGACCACGCCCGGCTTGACCGTGAGGATCATGAATCACGAAGAAGCCAATGAAGCGAAGATGCAGATCTTCAACTATGTCGACCCGGTCGTCCGCGAGCTGGGCATGCATATCGACCAGCAGAAGTAATTGTTTTCCGCTCCGCGGCCTCAGCCGCGGAGCGCCTCCTGCATTGGAATATCCAGGTGTCAGACAACCTTGCCGCAACGGGCCCCACGCCCGAGTCGAATGCCGCTGCTTTGGAAGAGGGCGAGCCGATCCGCATCGAGATGGACAAGCGGATCGATCTCGTCATCGCGCTCATCGTCATCGCCATCGGCATTGTCATCATCCATCTCACCAATAGCTTCCGCGTAGGGTCCTTTCCTGACCCCGTCACCTCGCGCGGACTGCCCTATTTCACCGGCACCTACCTTATCCTGGCGGGCCTGTTCCTGGCCGCGCGCCGGCTCTGGACCTGGTCGGTGATCCCGGGGAACTTCACGGTTTCCGAAGGCCATGAGGACGAGGCGGGTCATCCCTCGTCGGCGCCCCGCGCCTTCACCGTGATGGCGCTTGCCCTGCTCTGGGCGACTTTGCTCAAGCCGGTCGGCTTCCTGATCATGACGCCGATCGTGCTGGTCGCGATGCTGTGGCTGATGAATATCCGCTCGGTCGCCCGGCTCGCCGGATTCTCCCTCATCTTCACCTTCGTGATGTGGCTCGCCTTCTCGGAACTGCTGGGCATCACACTGCCTTACGGACCGTTGACCGGCTTGGCCCGCTCATGGGGGCTCATTTATTGAAATCGCGATCCGTTCGGCGGACGCCCATTTTTGGAGACTTGCATGCCGGTCATTGACGTACACGCCCATATGTTTCCCCAGTCCGGCATCAAGGCCTGGAAGGAAGGGCGCGAATGGTTCGGCGCGACGGTCACCAAGGGCGCGACGGGCCCGGCGACCATCCGGCAGGGCAAGAACGAGACCAAATACAGCCGCACCGAATTCTGGGTCCCCTATCGCGAACGCATCCCCTACATGGATGCGAACGGCATCGACGTTCAGACGCTCTCGCTGAACCCGCAGATGATCCGCGACCTGTGGGAGCCGAAGAGCACCATCGACTTCTCGAAGTCGGTCAATGACGAGTTGTCGGAAGCGGTCGCCGAAAGCCCGACGCGCTTCGAGGGGCTCGGCAACCTGCCGCTTCAGGATACCGATGCGTCGGTGCGCGAGCTCAACCGCTGCATGACCGAGCTCGGCCTGAAGGGCTTTCTCTGCGCCTCGCATGTCGGCGGCCGGCGCTGGGACGACCCGAGCCTCTTCCCGGTTCTGGAGGAAGCCGAGCGCACCGGCGCCTTCATCCTGATCCACCCGTTCAACAATCTGATCGTCGAATACGGCATCATGCCCCGCTACCATCTGATCAATCTGATCGGCAATCCGATGGAGACGACGGTCGCCGCCGCTTCGCTCATTCTCGGCGGCGTCATGGACAAGCTCCCCAAGCTGAAGGTCTGCCTGTCGCATGCCGGCGGCTATCTGCCCTTCGCCGCGGGCCGTTTCGACCATGCCTTCGGTAGGCGCGACGATGTCAGCGGCAAGGCCGGCCGGCTCCCGTCCGACTATCTCAAGGCCTTCTATTACGACTGCATCAGCCACAGCGACGACGGCCTCAAATTCGTCGTCGAGCAGGTCGGCACCGACCGCATCCTCGTCGGCACCGATTTCCCCGCGGATATGGGCCTTGAGAAGCCTTCGGAGTTTCTCGCCAAACAGGATTATCTCACCGCTGCCGACCGGATGAAGATCGAAAGCGAGAATGCCCTGAAGCTCGGCTTCGGCAAGCGCGGCGTCGCCAAGCATTGATGGCGTCCGCTGCCCGGCAGCGGCCGCAACTGAGGAACAGAGGCCAAAAATAGCAGCGATCCCGAAACGGGTCGCGACAAGCGAGCCGGTAAATGGAACTCTTCTTCAATTCGTTGATCCATGCGGCACAACTCGCGGTCAACCCGACGCTGATGCTCTTTGTCTTCGCCGGCGTGATGTGGGGCTGCGTCGCCGGCGCGCTGCCCGGCATCAACTCGGTCGTCGCCATCGGCGTCATGGTGCCCTTCACCTTCACCATGGATCCGGTCACCGCCGTCGCCTTCCTGGTGGCGATCAATGTCGGCTCCGCCTTCGGCAACTCGATCCCGGCGATCCTCGTCGGCGTGCCCGGCTCGGCCTCCGCCGTGATGACCGCCATCGACGGCTACGCGCTCCACCGCCGCGGCGAGAGCGGCCTGGCGTTGGGCGTCACCTATTTCGCCTCGGTCACCGGCCAGTTCCTGGCGACGCTTCTCTTCCTCATGCTGGTCATCCCGCTTGCCGGCCTGACCTACATCTTCATCGCGCCGGAACTCTTTGCCCTCTATCTCCTCGGCGCCACGGCGCTCGTCATGCTGTCCGGCGCCAACATCGTGAAGGGCTTGGCAGCGGCCGCGCTCGGCCTGACCATCGCCATGATCGGGCGCGATTCCTTGAGCGCCGTGACGCGCTTCACCTTCGGCTTTAGCGAGCTGCGCGGCGGCATCCAGATCATCCCGGTCGTGCTCGGTTTCCTCGCCGTCAGCGAGATTTTCCGCTCGATGCGCCAGAACTACAAATGGGAAGCGCTGGCCGCCGATTTCTCGCCGAAATTCCCGCCGCTTTCGGCGCTCCGCCGCGTCACGCCGGCAATCTTCATGGGCACCGCCATCGGCTCCTTCATCGGCGCCGTGCCCGGCCTTGCCGGCAGCGCCGCGGCGATCATGTCCTACCAGCAGTCGAAGCTCTGGTCGAAACACCCGGAGGAATATGGCAAGGGCAGTATCGAGGGCATCGCCGCCAATGAATCGGCCCAGAATGCCGACCAGGCCGGCGAGCTGATCCCGACCTTCGGCCTCGGCATTCCCGGCTCCGGCTCGATGGTCGTGCTCCTCGGCGCGCTTCTGATGCACGGCTTCGTGCCCGGTCCGCTCCTCATCAAGGAATCGCCGCAGCTCCTCTACGCCTCGGTCACCGGCCTGCTCGGCGCCACCCTTATTCTGGCGCTGACCGGCTGGTGGATCGCCCGCAGCCTCCTGAAGGTCGTCACCTTCGACCGTTCCTTCGTCCTCGTCGGTGCGCTGTTCCTGTCGATGATCGGCGTCTATTCGCTGAACCGCTCGGTCTTCGACGTCTACACCATGCTGCTCTGCGGCTTCGTCGGCTACTTCATGCTGCGCTACGGTTACCCGCCGGCTGGCGCCTCGATCGCCGCGATCCTCGGCACCGGGCTGGAGACCAACCTCCGCGCCGGCCTGATGCTCAAGCAGGGCGACGTCATCGCCTTCGTCATCCGCCCGTGGACGGCGCTTGTTCTGTCCTTCGCCATCGGTCTCCTGATCTACGCCATCTATTCGACGGTGAAGCTGGCGCGGAAGGAAAAGCTGGCGCAGCGGCTGGCTTTGGAGAGGCATTTGGCGCCCCGCGCTGGCTGAAGCGCGGCCTGACAGCCTTACCGGATATAGCCGAATTGCTGCGCCGCACAGGGAGCGGCGCCGTCGCACAACATTGACCGGACCCCCCAATGAATGTCCTATTGCCGTCCCGACCGACGAGAGGCGCGCGCGTGGACATCCGGAAACTCCGGTATTTTGTAGGAATCGCTGAGGCTGGCGGCTTTCGTCGCGCGGCGAAGAATCTGCATGTCGCGCAGCCGGCGCTGAGCAACCAGATTCGCGAGCTTGAGGCCGAGTTCGGGATGAAGCTCCTCGATCGCGGCCCGCTCGGCGTCTCGTTGACCGAGGAAGGCCAGCGCCTGCTGACAGAGAGCCGCGAGATCATCGACCGCGTCGATCGTCTCGCCGCCTCGATCGAGCGGCCCAAGGGCCCGATCCACGGCCTCGTGAAGGCCGGCGTGCCAACCTCGGTGACGGCCTTCCTGTTCGGACCGTTGATGATGCGGCTCCGCGAGCGCCATCCCGAGATCCACGTCAAATGCACGAACGACACGCCGCGCCTGATGGAGCTTCTCACCGCTGGCGAACTCGATCTTGCCGTCGTCACGCGCGTCGAACCGGACGACATCAAGTCGCCATGGCTCGTCGATCGCCTCGCCATGGAGCAGAGCTATCTCGTCGGCCCGCGCGGCACCGTCGATCCGGGACCGATCGATTTCGACACCGTCATCGGCCTGCCGCTGGTGCTCTCGCCGGCGCCGCATCCGCGCCGCGTCCATATGCAGAAGCTTGCGGCGGCACGTAGCCGGACGCTGAATATTGCGGCGGAGGCGACGGCCGTCGTCGGCCAGGCCTCCTTCGTCCAGCAGGGCCTCGGCTATGCCGTCATGCCCTATACCGCCGCGATTCTGATGACCTCGACCGGCCCGCTCGAAATGACGCCGATCGAAGACCTCCACTCCTGGCGCCTCCTCGTCCGGCGCGGCGACCGCAAGGCGACGCCGGCGCTGCTGGCCGTCCGCGACGTCGTCGTCGAGATCTTCAAGGAAGGGTTTCCGCCGAGGGAAGAGTCCGAGCTGGCGCCGCCAAGGCTGCAGCCGGCGCCGAGCCTGCAAGAGGCCGACTGAACGCCGCCGCCCTTCGATAAGAACGACCAATAAAAAAGGGGAGGGTACGATGCCGATCACCGAAGAGCAGATGCGCCAGGGCCTTGCCACGCAGGCCCGCATGGGCCGCTCGGGCACGCTGGGCGACCAGAAGGCGCTCTACGACGATCTCTACAGATACACCGTCGGCTTTCTGTTCGGCGAGATCTGGAACCGGCCCCATCTGTCGATGCGCGACCGCCAACTGATGGCGTCGGACATCGCATCGGCGGCGATCACATGTCAGGTCAGGATCTTGGTGAGCTGATCCTTGTTCTCGGGCTTGAGCAACGTCTCCACCGTGCCCGCCGGGAGCTTTTCGAAGGCTTCGTTGGTCGGCGCGAAGACGGTGAACGGCCCGGCGCCCGAAAGCGTCTCGACGAGGCCGGCGGCCGTCACGGCAGCGACGAGCGTCGTGTGGTCCTTCGAATTGACGGCATTCTCGATGATGTTCTTAGACGGATACATCGGAGCACCGCCCACTTCGACTGTCATTTCCGCTGCTGAAGATGAGGATACGAACATGCCGGCAGAGCCTATAACGGCCGCGATCGCGGCCGCGCTGGCGAAAGCGCGAAAATTCAACATATTAATCTCCGGATTGTTAGGCTGGGACAATCTCCTCACCGAATATCGTGGCTTACCGATTGATCGGAGCTGACATGAAAACGCACGCCATTCGGATTCATGAGACCGGCGACCCGTCGATCATGAAGTGGGAATCGATCGAGATCGGCGAGCCGGGACCGGACGAGATACTCCTGCGCCATACCGCCATCGGCTTCAACATGATCGATACCTATCACCGCAGCGGCCTTTACCCGACGCCTCCCAAACCATGCGGATTGGGCGGCGAGGCCGCCGGCATCGTCGAAGCGCTCGGCAAGCGGGTCAAGGGAATCAAAGTCGGCGACCATGTTGCCTATGGCGGCAGCGCCATCGGGCTTGGCGCTTACGCCGAAGCGCGGATCGTCAAGGCAGATTGGGTTCTCAAGCTGCCGCGCTGGATGGACGACCGGGTCGCTGCGGCGATCCTGACCAAGGGTCGCACGGTCGAATATCTGTTCAACCGCACCCACAAGCTCAGGAAGGGCGAAACCATTCTCTTCCACGCCGCCGCGGGCGGCGTCGGCCTGCTCGCGGGGCAATGGGCGAAATCCTTGGGTGCGACCGCGATTGGCGTGGTTGGCTCGCCCGACAAGGCGAAGATCGCGAAACGCAACGGCTACAGGCACGTCATCGTGATGGACCGCGACGACATCGTCGAAGAAGTCATGCGGATCACAAAAGGCAAAGGCGTGGATGTCGTCTATGATTCCGTCGGCAAGGACAGTTGGGCTGCGTCACTGGCCTCGGTGAGGATACGCGGGCTTGTCGTCAGTTTCGGCAGCGCCTCGGGCGATCCGCCGCCTTATGACGTATCGAAAGACGGCCGCAAGAACTCGGCCTTTATCCATCGCGCGACGATGCCAAACTACATGACCACACCCGAGATCGCAGCCGCCAGCGCCGCCAAGGTCTTTGCCATGGTCAGGAAGGGCGCGATCAAGGCGCGGATCGACGATCGCTACCGGCTGAGCGATGTCGTACGGCTTCACCGCGACGCCGAGGCGCGCAAGACCACGGGCCAAGTGGTGATAATGCCGTGAGCGAACGAACGGGCCGAAACCTCGGGCGCAGCATTTAGCGCGAATGGTAGCGGAGGAAGGCTTCCGCCATAAACATCCGTTGCTGCGTTTTGAGGTCTAGATCGGTTCAAGGCGGGGACCACAATCACCGACAGTGCTTGTTCACGATCAGCATTTGATGACCCGTAGTGCCCAAATGCCGTGAGCCACTTCATTTTTGTGGCTCCGGTCTTCAAGCCATTCGCCTGATCCTTAGATCCCAACAACTGACTGCGATCAGGGGAGCACAGCCACGCGCGCCCGGAGGCTCACGCGGTCGTAGAGGTCGATTACATGCTCATTGAGCATGCGGATGCAGCCGGACGAAGCCGCCTGGCCGATCGATTTCGGTTGGTTCGTCCCATGAATCCTGTACTCCGACCGCCCGAGATAAAGCGCTCGGGCACCAAGCGGGTTTCCAGGGTCCCCCTTGACGATAGCCGGCAGAACTTTGCCCTTCTTCTTCTCGCGAGCGATCATCTCGCGCGGCGGCTTCCAGTCGGGCCACTCAACCTTCTTGGTGACCTTCATCGACCCCTCCCACTCGTAACCCTCGCGGCCCACGGCTACGCACACGTGGGCGACGGCGTGCAAAAGCCCTTGCCAGCAACAGCAAGCACTATTGCCTATCGCGAAGTTCCAGTGGTACCTAATAAAAGTTCCCACGGTTCACAGCGTGCGGAACGATCCTGAATGTGACGTATAATCGACCCTTTTCTCGGCCCCGGACCCCAACCTCCGAGGGCCGTCTTTTTTTGCACGTCGCCCGCTCGGCTACCGCTCCTGCTTCCATTCGGCGCTGTTGGGTTTCAAAACCCATGTTGCTCACACGCCAAATCGTTGCCCTGCTTGGCCAACCGCATTTCCCGTAGATTTCCCGTAGATACGGGAATTGGCGACGTAGCATCCATCTTCCGGCGAGCACCAGGCGGTGCCCCGGACTGCCCGCTGCAGGAGGATGATCTCAGGATTTTGTGCAGGAGGTCCGCGTGTGCTGAAAACACTTGCGACTGGCTGGTTCAAGAGCGTCGCCTGAACAGGGAACCAGCCAGCTGTGCTCCGAGCGCCAACCCTAGGCCGAAGCTTGAGTGATGTACCAGCGTGCGCATCACGATGAGACCGGGCGTTGCTGTGTCGGTGGCGAATACGCCCATCCCCATCAGAGGCATCTGCACGAGGAAGGGGAAGGACATCGTTGCCAAGCCGAAGACCAATCCGTTGGCAAGGCTGGGCTTGCGCCCCAGATACGCGAGGCCAGTGAGATATCCTGCAGCGAAGATTACCGAGATCGTGTAGTATGCCGCATGCCCGGCAAGAAGTTCATGCGGCAGCGCGGGGGCCAAGCCGATTCCGGGCACATAGGGCTCACCCGAAAGCACCATAAGGAACCATCGGCCAGTGATGCTCCAGTTCACCGGCGGGAAGCCGGTAGCCCACTGGTAGAGACTACGGCCGATGTCAGCAGCGGTCGGGGCGACGAGACCGGCGCAGAGAATGCAAAAAAGAAAATGCGAGATGGACCGGTTCATTGAACATCATCCCCGGGGGTTGCTATGCTCCAAAGCCTTGGACATTTTCCTGCCTCACCGCCCAGCGGGCATCAACTTGGGCGATGTCGGCCCCGGCGGATGTGATCAGGAGTGGACTGCAGTCTTCGGTCACAGCTGTACGAGTGCGGCGATCGGCGTCGCTGAGGTCGAGAACGGCGGTGTGCTCCAACATGGATGTTTAATGGCGCACCGGGTGTGGTGACGTCAAGGTGTCAAGGGTCACGCAGCTTGGAGAGCGCGGCTCTCGTTGATGCATTTCAAGCATCGTAAGGATATATGTTACGTTGGAATTCATTCCGATAGTTTTCTGATGGAGCAGTTCTGCCTCGCCCAATCCACCGGATGCGGCTTCATCGCTCTCGCCGTCGTCAGCCCCTCCGGCTGCCGTCCCGCCAATATCGCCTCCACGATCTTGGGTGAGAACGGCGGTGCAAAAGTCTGCCACGGTAGCGGCGGCATAGTCCTGCTGCGGGCGGTGTAAAAACCGGCCACTTTGCTCTTCCTGGAATCTTTAGGGAGGGCTTGGAGATCTATACCGTGGAG
This sequence comes from Bauldia litoralis, assembly GCA_945882315.1. Classification (GTDB taxonomy): domain Bacteria; phylum Pseudomonadota; class Alphaproteobacteria; order Rhizobiales; family Kaistiaceae; genus CAMCWB01. Next base: position 11,430 of record CAMCWB010000087.1, read on the forward strand.
CTTTACCGCAAGGTTCGTCTGGCGTGTGCCGACGGCATGAGCAGGCGTGCGGCGGCACGCCATTTCAACATCTCGCGCGACACCGTCGCCAAGGCGTTGGCATTTTCGGTTCCTCCTGGCTACCGACGCACGGCACCGATCAAGCGGCCGAAGCTGGATGGGTTCATCGCTATCATTGACGCCTGGCTCGAGGGCGACCGGGAGGCGCCTGGCAAGCAGCGGCATACGGCCAAGCGTGTATTCGACCGACTGCGCGCCGAGCACGGCTTCACCGGCGGTTACACCATCGTGAAGGACTATGTCCGGGAACGAGAGCGCCGCAAGCGGGAGATGTTTGTGCCGCTCGCCCATCCGCCGGGCCACGCGCAGGCGGATTTTGGCGAGGCGGTGGCGATCATTGGGGGCATCGAGCAGAAGGCCTGCTTCTTCGTGATGGACCTGCCGCACAGCGATGCCTGTTTCGTGAGGGCCTATCCGGCGGCGACGGCAGAGGCGTGGGCGGATGGTCACGTCCATGCCTTTGCCTTCTTCGGGCGGGTTCCGCTGTCGATCCTTTACGATAACGACCGTTGCCTTGTCTCGAAGATCCTGCCGGACGGCACGCGCAAGCGGGCACGGCTGTTCAGCGCCCTGCAGTCGCATTACCTGTTCCACGACCGTTATGGCCGCCCCGGCAAGGGCAACGACAAAGGCAGCGTCGAGGGGCTGGTCGGCTTCGCCCGGCGAAACTTCATGGTGCCGATCCCGCGGTTCGCGACCTGGGAGGAGTTCAACGCCTACCTGGAGGCACAGTGCCGCAAGCGCTGGAACGACATTCTTCGCGGCCATAAGGAAACGATCGGCGCACGGCTGGAACGCGATCTGGCAGCGATGAGGCCTCTGGCAACCGCGCCGTTCGAGGCCTGCGCCCAGGCTTCCGGCCAGGTGAGCTCACAGGCCCTGGTGCGCTACGACACCAATGATTACTCGGTTCCCGTTGCCCATGGCCATCAGGACGTGTGGATCCGTGGTTATGTCGAGGAGGTGGTGATCGGTGTCAACGCCGGATCAAAAATGCATCAGCCGGCCCTGCCTGACGGCTGGGCCGGGAGGCATTTCGGGGTTTTCGATCAGACCTTGGGTTTGTCGTCCGGCGGAGTTTCGTCAGGAAGGCTGCGCGCTCGACGCTTGCTCTGTTTGAGCCGGTAGCTT
>CAMCWB010000088.1 GCA_945882315.1 Bauldia litoralis
GATTTTCCAGTTGATAGAGAACCAACTTCCCGTCGCGAAACGAGTGAAGGTTGATGACCTTGTTTTCGCTCATGGCACGAAATCATATCAGATCCACAAAACTCTAAAATGTAATATGTCTGTAATATGCCAAAATCACTGACCGTCGCCGAGCGCCATTCTTGCAAGTATTTGATATCTTTTGTGAAAATGGTGCTGCCGCGCAGGATTGAACTGCGGACCTCTCCCTTACCAAGGGAGTGCTCTACCACTGAGCTACGGCAGCGGACGGCGGATCGCCGAATGGCGGCCTTATTGCCATAGCGGGGCGGGCGGTTCAAGCCGACCTCTGCGCGAAGCGCTGCCGCTGCCTACGGCTAAAGACGCGGCGAGGGGGGCGCGTCGGGATCTGGGCCGGGCTTTGGCGTCGGCGCCGGCACGGGCTTGAGCGGCGGCAGCGGGCCGGGCGTCAGCGGCGGGATCGGCTCGGGCACGGGGAGGGTCATGGCTCTTCTCCGTTTCCCGAAGAACGGCGCTCCCGGCGAAGCGTTCCGAAAAGTCGTTCGGTCATCGGCACGACTTCCATCGGACATCTGCCGTTCCTATCTGAGGTCGCCCGTTTCACAGGAGATGTTAGAGTGACCGAGAAGACCGACCGGGACGTGGAAAAGTCCTATCCGCTTGCCGAATTCGTTTCCAAGCTCCGCCGCTTCGCCGATGCGCTCGAAGCCGGCGAGCGTTTCGATATCCAGATCGACGGCGAGCGGATCCGGGTGCCGAAGGGCGCCGCCTTCACCATCGAGCATGAGCGCGGGGACGGCGAGGAAGAGATCGAATTCCAGGTCAGGTGGACCCTTGCCGCCGGCGCGGAAGGCGACGACGAGGAAGAAGAGGACGAGACCGAGGAAAAGGGCGAGGGGTCTGGAGAGACGCGCGCCGCTCCCGGAAAGGTCGCCTGATTCCCAATCACGCCCGGTTCCCCGGCATTCTGGATGCGCTAGAATGCCGGGATGACCAGCGAAACTCCGCCACCGCCCAAAAGCCAGGCCCAGCAGGCGCGCGACAAGCGCCTCGCGGACGCTTTGCGGGCCAATCTGCGCCGGCGGAAGACGGCCGATTCCACCGGACTGGCGGCGCGGGACGGCAAACCGGCCGTCTCCGCCCCGCCGCGGGAGGGCGACGAGACCGAGGGCTAGGCAGGGCGCGGACCTTGAGTCGGCACCCATCCTGGTCTAGACCCGCCGCAACCGTCGGCGCCTTGCCGGCCTCAGCTTTCCTTAGGGGCGTCTTCATGGATCGCATTCGCATCGTCGGCGGCGCGCCGCTGGTTGGCACGATTCCGATCTCGGGCGCCAAGAATGCCGCGCTCCCGCTGATGATCGCGAGCCTGCTCACCGACCAGACGCTCATCCTCGACAATGTGCCGCGGCTTGCCGACGTCACCCAGCTCAAGCGCATCCTGTCCAATCACGGCGTCGACCAGTCGGTCGACGGCAAGCGCGCCGGCCAGAACGGCATGGCCGGCGAGACGCTGCGGCTCACCGCCGGCGACATCGTCGATACGGTGGCGCCTTACGAGCTGGTCTCCAAGATGCGCGCCAGCTTCTGGGTCGTCGGCCCGCTGGTCGCGCGCATGGGCGAGGCCCGCGTCTCGCTGCCCGGCGGCTGCGCCATCGGCACGCGGCCGGTCGATTTCTTCATCGCCGCGCTGAAGGATCTCGGCGCCGACATCGACATCGACGGCGGCGATGTCGTCGCCCGCGCGAAAAATGGCCTCCGCGGCAACCGCGTCGTCTTCCCGAAGGTGACGGTCGGCGCCACCCATGTCGCGATGATGGCGGCCTCGCTGGCCAAGGGCGAAACCGTGCTGGAGAACGCCGCCCGCGAACCCGAGATCGTCGATCTCGCCACCTGCCTCATCCGCATGGGCGCCCGCATCGAGGGCGCCGGCACCTCGACCATCCATATCCAGGGCGTCGAGCGCCTCACCGGTGCGCGTCACCCGGTCATGCCTGACCGCATCGAGACCGGCACCTATGCCATGGCGGTTGCGATGACCGGCGGCGACGTGCTCCTCGAGAATGCCATACCCGATACGCTGCAGACCGCGATCGACGTGCTGACTCAGGTCGGCGCCGAAATCACGCCCACCAATCAGGGCATCCGCGTCCGCCGCAACGGTCACGGCCTCAACCCTGTCGACGTCACGACCGAGCCTTTCCCCGGCTTCCCGACCGATCTCCAGGCCCAGCTCATGGCGCTGGTCAGCCGCGCCGATGGCCGCTCGCATATCCGCGAGACGATCTTCGAGAACCGCTTCATGCATGTCCAGGAACTCGCCCGCCTCGGCGCCGATATCCGCCTCGACGGCCAGATGGCGACCGTCACCGGCGTCGGCCGCCTGACCGGCGCCCAGGTCATGGCGACCGACCTTCGCGCGTCCGTCTCGCTGGTCATCGCCGGCCTCGCCGCGGAAGGCGAGACGATCGTCAACCGCGTCTACCATCTCGACCGCGGTTTCGAGCGCATCGAGGACAAGCTCGGCGGCTGCGGCGCAACCATCGAGCGCCTTTCGAGCTGAGGACGGGTTGCGCCGGGCGTGCCCCGGCATTACCTCTGGCGTCATGGAACCGGCTGAAATCAACGTCTTGGTAGAAGTATGATGGCTGTCGACAGCGTCAAGCTCGTGGCTCTCGACGAGGAGGACCTCGCCGTGATCTCGGCGCATGTCCAGGACGCCGTCCTCAAGGCGAGCGACCTCGTCTATCTGCCGAAAGAAAAACGCTTCGCCGTCGCGATGAACCGCTTCGCCTGGGAAAAGGCCGAAGGCCAGCGCAAGAACTTCGAGCGCCACCGCGCCGCGCTGACCTTCGACCGTGTCCTTGCGGTCAAGGCGCAGAATATCGACCGCGACAGCGACACGGTCCTCGATCTGCTCGCGGTGGAGTTCGTGCCGACCGACGCACCAGCCGGCGCCCTCGACCTGATCTTCGCCGGCGGCGCCACCCTCCGCCTCGAGGTCGAGTGCATCGAGGCACGGCTTTCCGATCTCGGTCCCGCCTGGGCGACGGGCGCCAAGCCTGCCCATGATGATACACCGGGCTCGACGCCCGCCGATCGCTAGACCGGCGGAGAGAAGAGCGTGCCGGTCAGGCTCGATCGTTCCGACCCCGATTTCGAGCGCCGCTTTCAGGCGCTGCTCTCGGCCAAGCGCGAGACGGCGGAAGACGTCGTCGCGACGGCCCGCGCCATCATCGACGACGTCCGCGCCCGCGGCGACGCGGCGCTCCTCGATTACACGCAGCGCTTCGACCGGCTGGAGCTGACGGCCACTCAGCTCAGGATATCGGACGAGGATTTTGCAAAGGCCGAGAAGAGCGTCACGGCCGAGGCGCGCGCCGCGCTGGGCTTCGCCCGCGACCGCATCGAAGCCTTCCACGCCCGCCAGCTGCCGAAGGATGATCGCTACACCGACGCAGCCGGCGTCGAGCTCGGCATCCGCTGGACGGCGCTCGCCGCCGTCGGCCTCTACGTGCCGGGCGGCACCGCGGCCTATCCCTCCTCGGTGCTGATGAATGCCGTGCCGGCCCGCGTCGCCGGTGTCGAGCGCATCGTCATGGTGGTGCCGACGCCTGACGGCATCATCAATCCGCTGCTCCTTGTCGCGGCGCGCCTTGCCGGCGTCGACGAGGTCTACCGGATCGGCGGCGCCCAGGCGGTCGCGGCGCTCGCCTACGGCACGGCGACCATCCGTCCGGTCGACAAGATCGTCGGCCCCGGCAACGCCTATGTCGCCGCCGCCAAGCGGCTGGTCTTCGGCACGGTCGGCATCGACATGATCGCCGGTCCATCGGAGGTCCTGGTCGTCGCCGACGCCGACAACGATCCCGACTGGCTCGCCGCCGACCTGCTCGCCCAGGCCGAGCATGACACGGCCGCGCAGGCGATCCTCATCACCGATTCGCCCGAGCTCGCGACGGGCGTCGGGCAGGCGGTCGAGCGCCAGTTGAAGACCCTGCCGCGCGAAGCGACCGCCGCGGCGAGCTGGCGTGACCACGGCGCGGTCATCACCGTGCCCTCGCTGGAGAGCGGGCTCGATCTCTCGAACCGGCTGGCGCCTGAGCATCTCGAACTCGCCGTCGCCGATCCGGAGGCGCTCCTGCCGCTCGTCCGCCATGCCGGCGCCGTCTTCCTCGGCCGCCACACGCCGGAAGCGATCGGCGATTATGTCGGCGGCCCCAACCACGTCCTGCCGACGGCGCGCTCGGCGCGTTTCTCCTCGGGCCTTTCGGTGCTCGATTTCGTCAAGCGCACGACTCTCCTCAAGCTCGGCGCCGACCAGCTCGCCGCACTCGGCCCGGCGGCGATCACGCTGGCAGAGGCCGAAGGGCTCGCGGCGCACGCGCGCTCCGTGTCCATCCGGCTGAACCGGTAGCGCCGGTGCCGCGCGCTGCCCCGGCGGGACGGCTGGTGGCGGTCGACATCGATACCGACCTCATGGCGACGGCGCGGGATTTCGTCGCCTATGAGCGCGAAGCGGCGATCCGCGACCTGATCGCCGACAATGCCTTCCTGCCCGCCGGCCGCGAGGGCGGCACCTTCCGCCTCGGCCTGTCGATCCAGGACGCTAAGCTCGTCCTCGAAGTCGCCGATGCGGCAGGCGAGGGCGCCATCCGCCACATCCTGTCGCTGTCGCCGCTCCGCTCCGTCATCAAGGACTATTTCATGGTCTGCGACAGCTATTACGCAGCGGTTCGCGATTCGAGCCCCAGCCAGATCGAGGCGATCGATATGGGCCGGCGCGGCCTTCACAACGAAGGCGCGCGCATTCTGGCCGAGCGCCTGAAGGCCAAGATCAGCATGGATTTCGATACGGCGCGGCGGCTTTTTACGCTGGTTTGCGCCTTGGCTTGGCGCGGTTAAAGGCCTATGTCTCGCGGTTCACAAGGCAGCGCGAATGGGCTAGGTTCCCGCGCCCCGAAGGTATCTGAAGGAATTGCATGGCCAAGGAAGAACTCATCGAGTTTCCGGGAACGGTTACTGAGCTGCTCCCCAACGCGACGTTCCGCGTCAAGCTTGAGAACGATCACGAGATCATCGGTCATACCGCCGGCCGCATGCGCAAGAACCGCATCCGCGTCCTCGCCGGCGACAAGGTCCTCGTCGAAATGACGCCCTATGACCTGACCAAGGGCCGCATCACCTATCGATTCAAATAGACCGGCGACGGCCAGAGCGGCGCGGCGCCTCTTTTCAAAGAAGTCGAGATGACCGGACGTCTTAAACTGGTGCTCGCGTCCGGCTCCCCGCGCCGGCTCCAATTGATGGCGCAGATGGGCGTCGAGCCGGACCGGCTCCTGCCGGTCGGCATCGACGAGACGCCCAAGAAGGGCGAGATTCCCCGCAACCTGGCGAAGCGCCTGGCCAAGCAGAAGGCCGAGGCCGCGATCGCCGCCGTGCGCCGCGACGAAGAGCTTGCCGGCGCGCTGATCCTCGCCGCCGATACCGTCGTCGGCCTCGGCCGCCGCTGCCTGCCGAAAGCCGAGCTGATCGACGAGGCCGCCACCTGCCTCCGCCAGCTCTCCGGCCGCTCGCACCGCGTCTTCACGGCGATCTGCCTCGTCACGCCGAAGCGCCAGATCCGCCAGCGCCTGGTCGAGACCCGCGTCCGCTTCAAGCGGCTGTCGCATGAGGATATCGATTCCTACCTCGCCTCGGGCGAGTGGCGCGGCAAGGCCGGCGGCTACGCCATCCAGGGCTTTGCCGGCTCCTTCGTCGTCAAGCTGAACGGCTCCTACACCAATGTCGTCGGCCTGCCGTTGCATGAGACCATGGGTCTCTTGTTGGGCGAGGGCTACCCGGTCCATTTCAACTGGCTCGGCCAGGGCTAGGGCGATGGCAAAGCCGTCCACGCCGGACGCCAGGCCTTCGGCCGAAGTCGTGCCGCTGCGCCCGGTGCGGCCCTGTCCGATCTGCAAGAAGCCGTCGCTCCGCGCCTATTATCCCTTCTGCTCGAAGCGCTGCGCCGACATCGATCTCGGCCGCTGGTTTTCCAACGCCTATGCGATTCCGGGAAGCGACGAAGACAACGGCTCCGACGATGGGAATCCGCCCGAAAAGGGGGGGTGAAAAAGCCCGGCGATCGATGGCCGGCACAACTGGACAGCCCCGCTCCAGTCTCCTATAAACCCTCGCCTTGCGGTGAACGGCACCTGCCGATCAACGCCATGGCCCAGGTAGCTCAGGGGTAGAGCAGCGGACTGAAAATCCGCGTGTCGGTGGTTCGATTCCGCCCCTGGGCACCATTAAATCAATAAAATCAGATACTTAGGCTTGGGTAGATTGTGGTTGTATGAAGCAATTTGGTTTCATACTTTTCATATATGTCAGGTCGCACAAATCCATACGAAATTGAATCTGTAAGCGGTTACCCCGACGCGCTTCAGATTTATCGGATCCCAGCATCGAAGTTTTGGCAGGTGCGTCTGTTCGTCGGGCGCAAATATCTGCGGAAAAGCACGAAGCACGATGGCAAGCGAGAAGCGATTGAGTTCGCAAAACGCTTCTTTGACGAGGTCAAGCTCGCGCAGCGGCTCGATTTCGATGTGCATCGCGACACATTCGCGGCGTGTGCAAACAAACTGATGGAGCGTCAGAAGGGTCTGGTCAGTCGCGGAGAACGCGATGGTCGCTTGCTGTCTGAGGACAAGCGGAAGCTCGATAAGGATCTGCTTCCATATTTCGGAACGATGGCGGTCGCGGATATCACGACTGAGACGCTGGACGATTACATCACGCACATCAGCGGTGAGCGGAAGTTGTCAGCATCGACGATCAACAAGCATCTGGTGGTCGTTCGCAAGGTGCTGAATGAAGCAAGGCGACGGGGATATCTGAAGGCGCTCATTCCGTTGGGCGAGGAGGTGTGCACACCATTCAAATTAGCGCGGAAGGAACTCCCGTGGCGGCCATCGATGTCTCAAGGCGCGCGAGGCAATTACATCCCATCAATGCAATCTTACTAGCCTTTCCTTTTCCGCTTTTCCTCGGTGCGTTCTTCAGCGATCTCGCATATCGGGGCAGTTTCCAAATCCAGTGGGCGAATTTCGCCTCATGGCTAATCATCGGCGGACTCGTTGGCGGGGGCTTGGCTCTCCTTTGGGCGCTGGTGGATCTCTTCCGCAGTGGAGCGGCAGCCAGACGTCGCGCGGCCGCTTATTTCGTAGTTCTGGCCGTCATGTGGGTGCTGGCGCTTATCAACGCTCTGGTCCATGCGAGAGATGCTTGGGCCACTATGCCGTCGGCTGGTCAACGAACGGATTGTCGAGGCAGTCAAACGTTTGAATACGCCAATACCCTCGAAGGGCGTGGTACGTTATGACGAGGTCCGTCCGCGGGCGTCCGCTCTCCATCTGCCTCGCTTCCGCCTGCCGGCCAGCATGGCGAGACGGTTGCTGCGCCTCGGTCGCTGAGCAGCACAGCGGGGTGCTGCGGTCGTGGAGTTTGCTGATGCAGATTGGGCCGTCAACGAGCGATCACGACACGACGAGCGTCAGTGACCCCAAAAGTCGCGGCGAGAATCTGCTTCACAACTATCACCGCGTCGTGGAGATCGGCCCCCGGCGCTGCAATGGCTGCGAAAGATATCACGTCAACTGGCCGCTTTATCGTTTGGCGAATTTCGAATCGCCCTATGGCTCCGACCATCGCGAGCTGGAGGATGCGATCGGGCGCATCCTTGTGCCTCGCGCCGCGAAGCCGGATACGCTGACGATAACCATCGTCGGATCTGCCGACACGGCGCTCCTCGCCTTGATGGCGCATGCCGCTTGGAAAGCCGGGCTTCTCGAGCGCAGCGAATTCCATGTGATCGATCAATGCGACACCCCGCTTCAACTCTGCCGCGACTATGGCGAGCAGAACAAGCTGCGGGTTTTCACGGCCGTAAAAGACGTCATGGAGCCCGACCCGGGCACACCTTCCGACCTGATCATCGTTCACAGTCTTCTGCGCTTCATTCCCGACGCCCAGCGCCGGCCGTGCCTGCATCAATGGGCCGGCTGGCTGAAGCCCGGCGGGCGTCTCGTGGTTTCCAACACCTATGCGCCGGTATCCGGTCGCGAGTCCCGCAGCTTCATCACGGAGGGGCTGCGCGAACTGGTGGCGCGCGATGGCATCGCATTGGCGGAGCCGAAAGAGCGGTTCCTGGAAAGGCTCGAGCATCGCCCGCATTGGCCGGTGACGTCGGTCACCGAGAAGGAATTGCGGGAGCTTTATCGCGACGACGCTTTGCACGTCGAGAATATGAATGTCGTCCGCATCGGCGACGCCAAGGGGCGCATCTTGGCTGTCTTCAGGTCGGCAAGCGATAACGGAGGATAGGATGAGCTTTCGCTTTAGTCTTGGATCGCTGCTGGCGCTGGCCTGCGTCTCCGGCGGCCATCCGGCTGCTGCCGCGCCCTACTACGAAGGCAAGACCATCACGCTGATCGTTGGCCTGAGCCCGGGCGGCTCCACCGATGTATTCGTTCGGTCCTTCGCGGAAGTCCTGGAGCGCCATATTCCCGGCCATCCCGAAATCGTGGTGCAGAACATGCCCGGCAACGGCGGCGTCAAGGCTGCCAACTACGTGTTCGAAGTGGCGAAGCCCGACGGGCTCAGGCTGTATTGGGGAAACTGGTCGCCGATTGGACAGATTATCGGCGACGAAAATTTGCATGCGAAATACGACCAGTTCGAGTTCATCGGCGCGGTTGACGATACGCGGTTGGTCTACGCTCGGACCGACACCATTCCCGGCGGCCTGAAAAAACCCGCCGACATCGTTCGCGCCGACGATCCCAATCTCGGCGGCATCGCACCGACGACCACGCCGGACATTCTGGTTCGCCTCAGCCTGGACCTGCTCGGAGTCCGATACAACTACGTGCCCGGCTATGGCGGCGGCAGCGAGATTTATGCCGCGATGCTCGGCAAGGAGTTGCAGATATCCACGACAAGCCTTGTCTCCTATCGCGGGCGAAGCGCCGATTTTGTCCAGAGCGGCGAGGGGACGGCCCTCTACTACCTGGTGCCGACCGACGCCGACGGGAAGTTTACGCCGAACCCCTACATAACCGGGATGCCGGCCTTTCCCGATCTGTACCGCGAGATTCACGGAAAGGCACCGGCGGGCCCCGATTGGGAGGCGCTCAATTGGCTTGTGCGGCTGGCCGGCCAGATCACGATCGTCGGCCTCGCCCCGCCGGGAACCGATCCGGCGGCGCTAGCCGATCTGCGGACGGGATATGAGGCGGCGGCAAAGGATGTCGCTTTCAGCGAGCAAGCGACCAAGGCATTGGGCCACCCTTACACCTTCGTCATGCCGGAAGAAGGCGAGGCCATCATCAGGTCGCTTGTGGACACGCCGCCTTCGGTGACGTCGGCCATCAAGAAGCTCCTTGAGGGTTTCAAGCAGTAGCGACGCCGGCAGCGATTTTCCCCAGACGGTCTTTACGATCCCGCGCGGCCCAGCACCTTCCAGACGCCGTCGGCGGTCGCGACGATGCGGGCGCCGACCGTCGCCGTGCCGCGCATGAAGATGATCGAGCGCGTCTTGCGCACGACTTCCGGGGCGATCTCGACGAATTCTCCGAACTGGACCGCGTCGATATAGCGGATGCTGAGTTCGATCGTCGCCTGCGGGAGGTCGTTATTGGCGCGGCGAGCGGCCATGGCGAGCGATCTGTCGCAGAAGGTCGCGATCATGCCGCCCTGCACGACGGTCCGGCTGTTGCCATGCTTCGGCGCCGCAAGGAAGCCGAGCCGCAACCGGCCGCCGTCTTCCTTGTAGAGGATCGGCCCGACCAGCTCGATGAAACCGCGCGTGTCGGCCGATCTCCAGCCATCGGCGAGAAACGATTCAAGGGTCGGGGCGGGAACCGGCGTGTCGACTGCATCCATTGGCTAAATCCCTCTCTTTTCTCCGGACTATACCCGCAACTATCGGCCGGCGAGACGCGAAATAAACTCGATTCACCGTCTCTTCCTGTGCCAGAAAGGAGCCGACGGACCGAAGTGTCCGAGGATGAAAGGGAGAATGATGGGCAAGAAGATTGCGGTGCTGGGCACCGGGGCGAATGGCAGCTGCATCGCGGCCGATCTCGTGCGGGCGGGGCTCGACGTCACGCTGATCGACCAGTGGCCGGCCCATGTCGAGACGATGAAGCGCGACGGGCTGCGCGTCACCGCGCCCGACGAGGATTTCACCGTCCAGGTCGACGCGCACCATCTCTGCGATCTTGCCAGCCTCAACCGCACCTTCGATATCGTGTTCCTCGTCGTGAAGGCCTTCGACACGCGCTGGATGGCGGAACTGATCAAGCCCTATCTTGCCGAGGACGCGATCGTCGTCGGCGTCCAGAACGGCATGACCGCGGACGCCATCGCCGGCATCGTCGGGCCTGAGCGGACCATCGGCTGCATCGTCGAGCTCGCCTCCAACATCTTCGATCCCGGCCATGTCAATCGCTCGATCACGCGGGCCAAGACCTGGTTCGGCCTCGGCGCGCTCGACCCGTCGATGACGCCGCGCGTCGCGGAGATCGAGGCCATCATGAAGAATGCCGGCCGCATCACGATCACCGACCAGGTGAAATCCTCGAAATGGATGAAGCTGATGGTCAACTCGATGCTGCCCGGCCACATGCTCGGGCTGAACAACAGCGAGGCGATCAAGATCCCCGGCATGCGCGACTTCATGCTGAAATGCGGCGAGGAGGCGCTGCGCGCCGGCCAGATCCAGGGCTACACGATCGAGCCGATCTTCGGGCTGACGCGCGAGGATATCGAGGGCACCAACCGGCTTCTCGAAATGCTCTTCGACAAGATCGTCAAGGATGTCGGCACGACCTCGATCGACATGGTCCGGCAGGACCATATGAAGGGCCGCAAGAGCGAGGTCGATCTCATCAACGGCGCCGTCCTGGAGGAAAGCCGCAAGCGCGGCGAGGAGGCGCCGATGAATGCGATCGTCGTCGAGATCACGCGGCGCATCCGCAATGGCGAGCTGTCGGCGGACCCGTCGAATTTCGAGATCGCCAAGGCGATGATGCAGGACGGCGCCGTCGCGAAGGGCGTCACGGCCTGAACCCGGCGACAGGCCGGCAGAAGCGGTGGTCCCGGAACAGCCGGGCTTGCCCGCCGGTCCGCGCCGCGCCCGGCGTGCGCGTCGTCCGAAGGCCGGAAGCCCGTCGGGCATTATCGCAATCATGATCAATCAACGAGCGTTGCTGCCGGCACGGCAGGTCGCACCAACCAGGGAGCGTGTTTGTGAGGCTGAAGGACAAGGTTGCGATCGTAACGGGCGGCGGCACGGGAATCGGCAGGGCCATCGCGGTTGCCTTCGCGAGCGAGGGTGCCCGGGTCGTCGTCACCGGACGACGCCAGGAGAAGCTCGACGAGACGGTCGCCGCAATTGCCGGCGTCGGCGGTGAGGGGCTGGCGATCGCCGGCGACGTTTCGGTGAGTGCGGATGTCGACCGCATCGTCACCGCCGCCGTCGCGGCCTTCGGCAGGGTCGACGTGCTCACCAACATCGCCGGCATCATGTACACGGCGAGCCTCGCGGACACGACCGAGGCCATGTGGGAAGAGACCATCGCCGCCAACATGAAAGGCACGTTTCTCTGCTGCCGGCGGGTGCTGCCCGAGTTCGAGAAGGTCGGAAAGGGCAAGATCATCAACATGGCGTCGATCGCCGGCCGTATCGGAATCGCCGACAATTCCGCTTACAGCGCGGCAAAGGCAGGCATCGCCGGCTTCACGGTGGCGCTCGCCAAGGAGCTCGGGCCGAAGAACATCAACGTCAACGCGCTGGGACCGGGCGGCACCGAGACGGATCTCAACCGCCACCTTCTGAAGGACCCGGCGGTCCGTCAGGAATTTGTCGATCAGTGCAGTATCAAGCGCGTGGCGCAGCCGTCCGACATCGCGCCCGGCGCCGTCTTCCTGGCCTCCGACGAGTCCGACTACGTCACTGGCATCACCCTGTTCATCGATGGTGGCTGGACGATCTGAACGGACGCCGACGGGACGCTTTCGCAACTGCGAATTCGACGACACGTAGAGATTCCCCAACGCCCGAATTTCCGTTCGAAATACGGATAGTTGCGGTGCAGCAAAAATGTGAAAAGATGATCCCGGATGGAGCGCTTCAGGGGTGAGGCGCTCCATGAGTGGGGCCACTCATGCTGTCTCGTCTCTTCCGCCACCGGCGGATCCGGCGGATATTTCCGATCGGATGCGTTGCGGCGTTTCTCGCCGGGATCGTCGGCGCGCCGATGGCCGGGCTGTATTCCGGCGTGGTCGGCACGCTCGTCATCGGCGGCGCGCTCGGCCTTATCGGCACGGCCGGCCTCTTTGTCGTCCTGCGGTACTACGACGAGCGCCTCTGAGATCGTCGGGCGCGTCCGACATATCGGCGCGCAATCTCATTTCCACAAAACCGAAACCGGTGCCGTCGCTGGTCGTGTTGGAATTCGCGTGACGTGGCTCCGGCGTGGTGAAGGTATCGGTTCAGGCGGCCAGGTCAACCGGCTGATCGACGGGCTTGGTTGCGAGGGTCTGCCAACCGTCGATTTTGCGCATGACGATCTGTCC
>CAMCWB010000089.1 GCA_945882315.1 Bauldia litoralis
GATCGGCGAGCGTCTGCAACGTGATCTCGCCGCCATGCGTGCATTGCCGGCCGCGCCCTTCGATGCATGTGACCAGACCAGCGCACGTGTCACGGCCCAGTCGCTCGTGCGTTACAGGACCAACGATTATTCTGTCCCGGTCGCCTGGGTGAAGGTCGTCCGCGACGCCGCGAAAGTCGCCGGCAAGCCGGCGCCTGCCGCGAGTCTGAAGCCGCGTCCCGCGTAGAAACCCTCAGTCCCCCATTTTTTGAAAGGATGCTTTGCAATGCAAACTACTCTTGATCAGAAACCGCATGTCGGCATTCGTCATGGACGGCAACGGCCGCTGGGGCGTCCGCCGGGGCATCGGACGGTCGGCCGGGCACTGCGCCGGCGTCGATGCGATCCGCAGGATCGTCGAGGCCGCCATCCGCCAGGGCATCGGCACGCTGACGCTCTACGGCTTCTCCTCAGACAATTGGGGACGGCCGGCGGCCGAGGTCGGAGCGATCATGGCCCTGATCCGGCATTATGTCGGCAGCGAAGCCGATCGCCTCGCCGCAGCCGGCGTCCGCCTGACGGTCATCGGCCGGCGGGACCGACTGCCGGCCGGGCTTGCGGCCGCGATCGGCGCGGCGGAAGCCGCGACCGCGGCGGGAACCAGGCTGCATCTGCGGATTGCGGTCGACTATTCGGCGCGCGAGGCGATCCTGGCCGCGGCCCGGCGGGCGGGCAGCGATTGCAGCCGCGAGGATTTCTCGGCGCTGGTGATAGGCGAACGCGACGTTCCGGTGGTCGATCTCGTCATCCGGGCGGGCGGCGAGAAACGGCTCTCGGACTTTCTCCTCTGGGAGAGCGCCTATGCCGAACTCTATTTCACCGACCGGCTGTGGCCCGATTTCGAAGCCGAGGACCTCGCCGAGGCGCTGACGGAATTCCGCTCACGACACCGCCGCTTCGGCCTCGTCCCGGCGCATGCCGCCGCGGCCTGAGCCTCGGCGGTGCGGGCTTCGGCTCAATCCGAGGCGGGCCAGCTAAGAGCGCAGTTCGCTTTCGCGGGCGATGCGCTCGTGCCGCTCGTCGTCGCTCTTGATGAGGTAGCGGGGATCGCCGTCCTCATAGGGGCGGAGGCTGACGATGCGGTATTGGGTCGCCGTGGCCGATCGCAATTGCTGCTGAAACCGAAAGCGGATCGGCTGGCCGACGGTATATTGATGCTGAGACAAAGATCACCTTTTGGGGTTGCTGTTGTAGTTGGCCCTGATGCTTCGAGGTCTACTGAAGCAGCCAGCGCCGTGAACGTGCGATTTCGATCGGGCCGACTTCGACGAAAAGTGCCGCCTGGCGCCGGCCCGCGCCGGAGGGAAGATGCATCGAGTGGCCGGCGACCAGCTTGCGTTCGACGATGCCGCGAAGCGGTTCCAGGTTGCGCTCGACGAAGGCGACGCAGTTCTCCGACGAGATGATGCGCGGGAACCACTTCCTGAGCGCCGCCCAGTAGACGATCACGACGACATCGTGCTCGCTCGTCCGTCCGGACATCATGGCGCCCTGGCGGACATCATTGAATCCCAGCGAAGACATATGGCGGAGCGAGGAGCCGTCCAATCGAACCTGCCGCATCTAGCGGGCCTCTCCTGCCGTGGCGTCGCGCTCCAGCATGCGCTCCAGCTCGGCCGGGTCGATGAGCAGGCTCCGGGTTGTCGCGCCGTCCTGCAGAAGGATCGTCGTCGCGACGCGTTTCCACGCCGGGAAGGACATCTGCTCGAGCAATTCCTCGTCGGTCTGCACGAGATACTCGCCCGCCGGATAGGAGCCGTCGCTTCCCGCCATCGTAAAGGCGTGGTGGAAGCGCACCGTCTTCCCAGTCGTCCTGGTGGTCAATTTTCCTCCGAAGCAGGAATCGCCGAGCGGTCGGGCTGACGCCCTTGCCGATCGGAGACGCTCAATATCGGGCTTAAGGTGTCGCCGTCTTCCAGCGATCTATGAAGTTATCCTGCGGCCGGCTCTCGATTTGTCAAAAGACAAATCGGCTATAGTTGCCGGTTCGCGCAACATATTTATGGAACAAAGCCGAGAATAAAGCTTTCGGAAAAACTTGCAAGAAGTGATATTTATTTTTTTGAAGGCTGGATTACTCAAGGAAAAAGTCCATTTTATAAGACTGGACGATAGCACCATTATTTAGCTGAGTTCGTCCGGCTGCCCGAAAGGACTCCCGATCCGTGGTTATCTATACGTTTGAATCCGGTGCCCCGGGCGGCCTGTTTGCTTTTGCCGGCGATCGTGTCGGCTCGTCTCTGCCTTCCCGTCACGGCCCGTGGAAGCCGATTGCCAATATCAGCGCCCGCCAGCGCCTGCCGCATGCACTCAGTCGCAAGGCGGTCGAGGATGCCATCGCCGAGCATGGCTTTCAGATGTGGCGGCTGAAGAAGGCATCCTAGCGGTCCGAGCAGGAGGACGTCGCTTGGTTGATGACACTGTCGATCTGGATCAGCGGCGCGGCATGGCCGCGCAACAGGCGACGGAGATCCGCCGACTGGTCCGCGAGGTTGCCGACGACAAGGCCCGGCTGGTGGCGCGGCAGGATGCCCTGGAGCATTTCATGGCGGCGTCGCCTGCCGTCACCTGGGCCGAGGCTACCGACAAGCTGCGCTATCTCCTGTCGCTGTTCCTCGCCACCTCGGAAGGTGAGGACCCGCGCCGGCGAAAGCTCGTGACGGATCTTCTGAGCGACATCGAAAAGCTGCTGGCCGGCACGAACGACAATCAACTGGGTACGAAAGCGGCGTCGACCGAAGGAGATGAGCATGGCTAAGGGACAGGTTCGGAAGAACAAGGAAACGCGCAAGGTCAAGGATCCGCAGAACAAGAAATCTGCCGGGCCGAAATACCTCCGCGAAGCGCAGGTGATGCAGATCGGCACCGGCGGCAAGCCGGCGCGCAAAGGCTGATCGACGCGCTGCCGCCGAAGGCCGGCAGGCCTTCGGATGCAGCGGACGATCACGCTTCATGTTGCTCGAGACCAGTCCTGATCATCCTGCTGGTCGGCCTTGTTGGTGACGTGCTTGCCGTCATGAGCGGCGCCATGGCGACGGGATTCATCCTGCCGACCATCGGCCTTTCGCTGGGTGACGGCGCCGTCGGCGTAATCATCACGGCGGCCGTCGGAGCGATCGCAATGCTGGTGATTTCGCGCAAGCTGAAGCGTGCGTAAACTTATGTTGGTACGTTTTGGTTTGCTGAAGTCTCGATAAAAGACTATATGTAATACTGTTCGTTTTTTGCTCTGCCTTGCGCGTCGGCTTTAGAGCTTTCTTTCAAGACATCGCTGAACTCGGATGGCAGCTGACGCGACCTTCGCGCCGGCGGAACGCGTGCGCGCGTCTTCAAAGGAGGCCAGTATGGCCATAGGTACCGTAAAGTTTTTCAATCACAGCCGCGGCTTCGGCTTCATCGCTCCCTCGGATGGCGGGTCGGACGTATTCGTCCACGTCACCGCCGTCGAGCGGGCCGGCATGTCCTCGATCAATGAAGGCCAGAAGCTTTCTTTCGAGGTCGAGACCGACCGGCGCTCGGGCAAGAGCACTGCCGTCAATCTGCAGACCGCCTAGCTGAGATTCTTCCTCCCGGAGCAAGCGCACCGGGAGGAGCGACGGCAGGCCGGACAAATCGGCGAAGCGATGCGTCTCGAAAGGAAATACTCTGCAAGTTCTAGTTCGCGATAATAATGTCGATCAGGCGCTCAAGGTCCTGAAGCGAAGACTGCAGCGCGAAGGACTTTTCCGGGAACTGAAAAGACGCCGCGCCTACGAGAAGCCGTCCGAGCGGCGTGCACGAAAGGCCAGCGAAGCGGTTCGCCGGGCAAGGAAGCTGGCACGGAAGCGCGCCCAGCATGACGGTCTCATCGCTGCTCCGAAGACGGCGCGAAAGCGGTAGCCAACCAACAGGGGCTTCGAATGTCCAACGACAGGAATTCCAGTCAGGGTGCGGGCGCCAAGATGGCAGCCCGCCAGGCGCGGGCGCAGGAAGCCCGGCACGCGGTCGGCGCTTATGAGGCCGCTTCAAAGGCAATGGACGCCAACACGGCAAGATTGAGGGCGCTCCGCCTCGCCAAGGAGGCCGCCGACGCCGAGGCGAAGGCGCTGATCGTCAAGCCGGAGAAGAAGCCGCGCCGCAAGAGCACGAAGGCACCGGCCAAGAAGCCCTAGAGCATGATCCAATTCGATAGGATCGGATCACGCTCTAGATACTTCTGAATTTGCGCAATGTCGGACGGAAAGCCGGTTTTCACCCCGGATCGTGGTCCGGGGCATGCTCTTCCTGACATTGCTCCAGCGGCGCACGGATTTCATCGGGCGAATCTTCGCCCGATTTGGGAGGACTGAAACATGCAAGCAATATCGGAATGGAGGCAGATTCTTATAGGAGCAGTCGGCGGTGCGATGGCCGTCATGCTGCTCGGATTTCTGGTTTTCGGGTGGCTGCCTGCCAGCACGGCCGCTGCGGCGGCGACCAGTTCGGCGAGAACAGCGGTCATCGACGTGCTGACTCCGATCTGCGTTGCGCGCTTCAACGCTGACGCCGAAGCACCTGCTCATCTCGTCGCGCTCAAGGCGGCGACGAGCTTCAATCAGGGACCGTTCGTCGAAAAGGGCGGCTGGGCGACGATGCCCGGCGGCGAAAGCCCGCTTCCGGGCGTGGCCAAGAGCTGCGCCGACAAGCTCGCCGCTTCGTAGAACGACGCGATTTCTGTTTGAGCGATAATGGTGGCCGGCTCGTCCAGGACGAGGCGGCCACTTTTTATTGCGGCAGACGATCTCCGTCGCGGCCTCTCAGCCGAGCTCCAGGGTTGTGATGCCGTACATCCGGTCGAGCGGCAGGGCAGGGGTATCGCCGCTATACATGCGCGCCGTCTCGAAGACCGGCTCCAGGCCATGCCGCTTCGCGAGCGTGACGGCCTCGCTATTCGGTTCCGGCACGTCAAGGAAGATCGGCATTCCTCGCAGCCGCGAGGTGAGGGCTCCGAAGATGCGTTCGGCGATCGCCGGCGTGTCGGCAAAAAGCGGCCCGACCCGCGCGCCCGTCTGGCACGGCCTGACGCAGCCATAGCCGAGAAGCTGGTTGTTCTCGATGAAGGCAAGCGTGCGCCGCCCGGCCGGCGACAGCCAGGCGCGCATGAATCGCTCGCGGGTCGCGGGGAAGAAATCACGGTCGTAGCCGATGATGGCGCCGGCGAGGCCCACCGGCCGCGTGAAGCCGACTTCGACGAGGCGGGGGTCGGATGTCTCCGACGCGGTCGCCAATCCGCCGAAGCGGATATTGCGGTGAGCGAGGACGAAGCCGGACTTTGCA
The DNA here is from genome assembly GCA_945882315.1 of Bauldia litoralis. Lineage (GTDB taxonomy): Bacteria > Pseudomonadota > Alphaproteobacteria > Rhizobiales > Kaistiaceae > CAMCWB01. Next base: position 5,335 of record CAMCWB010000089.1, read on the forward strand.
TAGTTGGCTTGCTGGGCGACGACGCCGTCGAGCCCGATGGTGCGGCCCGACAGCCTCTCCATGCCGGCGTTCCAGACTTCCATGCCATGCCCCTTTCCGCGAAACTCGGGGCGGCAGATATAGAAGCCGATAAAGCCGAAGCTTTGGCCGTAGCGCACGGCCGAGATGCTGGCCGCCGGCTGGCCATCAATGAAGCCGAGCAGGAAGCCGTCCGGATCGGCCTCGGCAAAGGCCGCGACGTCGTCAAGACCGGGATTCCAGCCTTCCGCGGCTGCCCATGACGCGATCAGTTCGATCTCGGCCGGCTCGGCGGTCCTGATCTGAATGACACCTACCCCTATTTATCGACAGGGCTGACACTGCTGCCCTTCGCATGGGGAAATGCCCAGCCGCCGGATTTAGACGTGGAAAGGCCGAGGCTGACAAGAGATTCCGCAAGTTTGACGGCGGCTGCGACACCATCGACCACCGGAATACCATGCTCCCTGGCGAGCGCGGCGGCGAGATCGGCCATGCCGGCGCAGCCAAGCACGATCGCTTCGGCGCGGTCTTCGGCGATCGCCGTGGCGATCTCGGCAGAGATGCGCCGGCGTGCGTCCGATCCGGGTTCTTCGAGCGCCAGCACCGGCACATCCGAGGCGCGCACACGGACGCATCGCGCCGCCAGCCCGTAGCGGCGGAGATTGTCTTCGAGGATCGGGATGGAGCAGGAGAGCGTGGTGACGACGCTGAACCGCGCCGCGATCAGGCTGGCCAGATGATAGCCCGCCTCGCCGATGCCGATGACCGGTGCGCTGGCGAGGCTGCGCGCGGCATCGAGGCCGGTGTCGTCGAAGCAGGCGATGATATGGGCGCCGACGCCGTCGCTCTTGCCGCGCCCGATCTCGGCGAGGAGGCCCGGCAAAGCCAGGGCGCCGTCATGGTAGCCCTGGATCGATGGCGGCCCCGCGAGCGAGGTCGCGGCGAGAATCTCGGTGCCGGCGGCGGCCGCCAGTCGTGCGGCCGCGGCGATCTTCTCCGTCATGGGGACGGTCGAGTTCGGATTGACGATCTGGATGCGCATGCCGGGGCTTGGTTACCCCCGCGCCCTGCGCCTTTCAAGCCAGAGGATGATGCCGAGCGTCGCCGCGATGACGAGGAAGGAGAAGATCGTCGTGACGGTGCCCCGGGCATAGAGCACCGGCGTCGTCACATTGGTGGTCATGCCGTAGATCTCGAGCGGCAGGGTGTTGTAGGTGCCACCGGTCATCAGTGTGCGGGCGAACTCGTCATAGGAGAGCGTGAAACCGAACAGGCCGACGCCGATCAGCATCGGCGCGATCATCGGCAGCAGGACATGCAAGAAGGTTTGCCAGGACGAGGCGCCGAGGTCGCGCGCCGCCTCTTCATAGGATGGCGAGAAGCGGTTGAAGACCGCGAACATGATCAGCACGCCGAAAGGCAGCGTCCAGGTGAGATGCGCGCCGAAGGCAGAGCCGTACCAGGACGGGCGGATGCCTATCTGCTGGAACATCACGCCGATGCCGAGCGAGATAATGATCGAGGGAACCACGAGGCTCGCGATCGACAGGTAGAAGAGTGGCGTCGCACCGAAGAATTTCCGGCGAAAGGCCAGCCCCGCCAACAGCGACACGACGACGGTCACCAGCGTGACCATGATGCCGAGCGTGAAGGAGCGGCGGAAGGAGCCGCCGAAATCGCCCACCGCCTGCTGCTGGGTGAGGTTGTAGAACCAGTGCAGCGAGACGCCGTTCAGCGGGAAAGTCAGGCCGCCATTCGGTCCCTGGAAGGAGAGGATCAGGATCGCCGAGAGCGGCCCATAGAGAAAAAGCACGAACAGCGCGAAGAAGACCGAGAGAATCCAGAATTCGAGGCCACGTCTATCGCTGCTCATGTCAGAGCTCCTTGCGGATGTCGACGACACGCAGGATGCCGGCGACCATGAACAGGACCACGACGAGCAGCACGACCGCGTTGGCGGCTGCCGCCGGATACTGCAGCAGCGACATCTGGTTGCGCATCATCAGCGCCACCGAGGCGCTCTGGCCGCCGGACATGACCTGCACCGTGGTGAAGTCGGCCATCACCAGCGTGACGACGAAGATGGTGCCGATTGCCATGCCGGGCTTGGCCAGCGGCAGGATGATGTTGCAGAGAATCTGCCAGCCATTGGCGCCGGCGTCGCGCGCCGCCTCGACGAGCGAGCGGTCGATGCGCATCAGCGTGTTGAAGATCGGCGTGACCATGAACAGCGTGTAGAGATGCACCATGGCGAGGACCACGGCGAAATCCGAATAGAGCAACCACGTGATCGGCGCCGGGACGATACCCAGCTCGATCAGCGTCGTGTTGACGAGGCCGTTGCGGCCGAGCACCGGAATCCAGGAGATCATGCGGATGATGTTCGAGGTCAGGAACGGCACGGTGCAGACCAGGAAGAGGACCATCTGCATCGTCGCGGTGCGGATGTGGAAGGCGAGGTAATAGGCCACCCAGAAGCCGATGAAGAGGGTCAGTGCCCAGACGATGACGGCGTATTTCAGTGTGTTGAGATAGGTCCGCCAGGTCACCCAGGAGCCCAGCGTCTCGGCGTAGTTGGTGAGGATGAAGTCCGGGTAGAGGCGGGCGAAATCGTAGTCCCAGAAGCTGACGGCGGCGATCATCAGCACGGGCGCTAGGAGGAAGGCCCCGAGGATCAGCGCCAGCGGCGTCGCCTGGATGTAGGACGGCAATGCCGCAAGAAATCGAGACGGCCGGCGCGTCCGTTTCAGGGCGGCGGGATTGGCAATCGCGTCGTCTATGGCGGCGGTCATCGGTGGCCTCTTGAAGCGGCGGGAGGAGAGGCACCGCCTTCCCCGGATGCGGGGAAGGCGGTGCCTGCTTGCGTCAGGAGGCGATGAACTCGTTCCAGCGGCGGACCATGTAGCGGTCCTCGTCCATGACCGAATTCCAGCAGGCGACGTGGCCCATGCGCTCCAGGAAGGAGCCGCCGTCGCGGACGGCGCCGGGCTTCTCCATGACCTTGCCGTCCGGCGCCTTGATCTCGCCCTCGGCCGGCTTGCCTTCGATCCAGTAGCCCCACTCGTCGGCCGACATGTATTCCTTGGCGGTATCCATGGCCGCGGAATAGTAGCCCTGGCGATTGAGATAGCCGCCGACCCAGCCCGACGTGTACCAGTTGATGTACTCGTAGGCCGCGTCGAGCTGTGCGCCGGAGAGATGCGCGGCCAGGCCGAGGCCGCCGCCCCACGAACGATAGCCTTCCTTGAGCGGCTGATACTTGCAGGCGATGCCCTTGGCGCGCACGGCGGCCACGGCCGGCGACCACATCGACTGGATGACCACCTCGCCCGAGGACATCAGGTTGACGCTCTCGTCGAAGGACTTCCAGAAGGCGCGGAACTGGCCGTCCTGCTTGGCCTTGATGAGGAAGTCGATCGTCTTGTCGATCTCCTCCGTGGTCATGTTGCCCTTGTCGGCATATTTGATGTTGCCCATCGCTTCCATGATCATCGCGGCGTCCATGATGCCGATGGACGGGATGTTGAGGATCGAGGCCTTGCCTTTGAAGGCCGGGTCCATGATATCGGCCCAGGTCGTGATATCGCGGCCGACAAGATCCGGACGGATGCCGAGGGTATCGGCGTTGTAGATCGTCGGCACCATGGTGAACCAGCCCGTCTCGGCGGCGGCGAAGGTGGTGTCTCCGGGCTTCTCGACGAAGCCGACGGTGTGCGGCGCGGTGCCCTGGGCGATGACGCTGTCGGGGGTCAGCTTGCCGTTTTTGAACAGCGGAACGATCTTGTCGTAATACTTCAGCTTGGAGATATCCATCGGCTGGATGACACCGGCCGGGAAGACCTTCTTCAGGATCCAGTATTCGATATCGGCGATGTCGTAGGAGTCCGCTTGCGTCACGGCGCGCTGGGCGGCGGCGTCGGAATCGGTCGCCGTCATCTCCAGCGTGATGCCGAGGTCTTCCTTGCACTTGGCGGCGATGTCGTTGAGGTTCGACACGCCGGTGCCGAACTGGCGCAGCGTGATCGCGGTCTGCGCCCAGATCATCGGGAAGCCGGTGACGAGACCGGAGCCCGCAGCGAGACCGGCCGCGGCCGCGCCGGTCTTCAGAAGTGAGCGGCGCGAAATGCCCGCATTGCGTTTCGTCGTCTTGGTCATGAGCTGTTCCCCTGTTTGACTGATACGGACGCGTTATGAATCGAGGCGGCCGAGGACGATCGCGTCGTTGGCCTCCCAAATGAGCGGCACGGCCTCGCCGACGGCCACGGGGTTAGCGAAGAAGTCGACATCGGCGACGATCGCGGTGAAATCCTCGATGCCGGCGCCGTTGACGGAGAGCTTCACCGAGGAGCCGCGATATTCGATGTTGGTGACGATGCCGGTGAAGCCGAAGCCCGGCTCCGGCGTGTCGCCGATCCGCACCCGGTCGGTGCGGACGGCGATGTCGGCAACCTCGCCGACCTCGCCGGGCTTGCCGGTCGCGCTGAATTTGCCGCCGCCGGCGACCTCCAGCGTGATGCCGTCTTCGCGCGCTTCGGCGACGCGACCGGAGATGACGTTGTGGTCGCCCATGAAGCGGGCGACGAAAGCGGTCGCCGGGTGCTCGAACACGGTGCGCGGATCGGCGGCCTGCTCGATGCGGCCGTCATTCATCACGACGATCAAATCGGCCAGTGCCATCGCCTCTTCCTGGCTGTGGGTGACGTGGACGAAGGTGATGGCTAGCTGCGTCTGCAGCCGCTTCAGTTCGGCACGGACCCGGATCTTGAGGAAGGGATCGAGCGCCGAAAGCGGCTCGTCGAGAAGCAGCGCCTCGGGATCGGTGATGAGGGCGCGGGCCAGCGCGACGCGTTGCTGCTGGCCGCCGGAAAGCTGCGCCGGCCGGCGGCCGGCATAGGCTTCCATCTGGACGAGCTTCAGCATGTCGAGGGCGCGGGCGCGGCGCTCGTCCTTGGCGACGCCCTTCATCTTCAGGCTGAAGGCGACGTTGTCGGCCACGTCGAGATGGGGAAAGAGAGCGTAGGACTGGAACATCATCGCCGTGCCGCGCTTGGCGGGCGGCAGGTCGGTCACCACGGTGTTGCCGAGCCGGATGTCTCCCGACGAGATGCTCTCATGGCCGGCGATCATCCGCAGCGTCGTCGACTTGCCGCAGCCGGATGGTCCGAGAAGGCAGCAATAGCTGCCGGCGGGTATCTTCAGGCTGATCGCCTCGACGGCGGTCGTGGTGCCATAGACCTTCGATACGGAGGCGATGTCGATTGCGGCGGCTTTGCTCATGCGAACTCCCCGTTTCGCATTGCCAAGCATCAGCCATGCCAGTTAGGCGGCCGCGATTTAAGAGTTTGAATCCGAAGGAAATTCTGGTTTGGCGCAAAGACGAGGCCAAAAAGCCTAGGTTGCTGCGCTGCACAAATTCTAGACGATTGTTCGCGCTGCTCTGGGCAGATTGTACGCAATCCGGTGCAGAGTTTGTCAGCAATACTGGGCTTCCATCCGGCACGATTCCCGCTAGAAGGAAACTCCGGACGGAACCGACAGATGAGCATCGTCGCCTCAACGCATCCTGAAATCCAGCAATCGGCCGACGATCGCACGCAGCTGATCCGCGACCGGCTGCGCGACGCCATCGTCGATCGGCGCCTCGCTCCGGGGACGAAGCTTTCGGAGAGCGAGGTCGGGGCATTGTTCGATGCCGGCCGGACGGTCGTGCGGTCTGCCTTGCGGATGCTTGCCTTCGAGGGCCTGCTCCGCATCGAGCGCAACCGCGGCGCCTTCGTCGCTAATCCCTCGCCGGACGAGGCGCGCCAGCTTTTTTCCGCGCGCCGTCTGATCGAGCCCGGCATCGCGGCGTCGGCCGCCGAGCGGGTGACGAAGTCCGACATCGCGGACCTGCGCGCCCATCTCGCTGCGGAGGGACGCCATATGAGCGAGAGGGGAGCAACCGCCCGCCGCGCCGAGATCAAGGCATCAGGCGAATTCCACCTGCTGATCGCCGGGATGAGCGGCAACGGAATCCTGCAGCGCTTCATGGAAGAGCTGGTTGCCCGCTCGTCGCTGGTGATCGCGCTCTACGGACGGTCGGGCGTGTCTAGCTGCGGGCATGACGAGCATGCCGGGATCGTCGATGCGCTCGAGCGACGCGACGCAGCATCGGCCGCGACGCTGATCGTCAGCCATATCGATCATATCGAGGCCGACCTCGAGCTCCGTGCGCGGACCGGCCCGGCCCTGAAGGAAGCGCTGGAGCTTTAAGGAGTTGAGAGTTGGCATGGAACGCCGCGGCTCAATCCTCGTCCTTCGAGGCTCGGGATTTTCCGCAGTGCTTGTCTGATCTCTTGTGGCCCTCGCACCTCAGGATGAAGATTGAGGGAAAGTTCTGCTCTTTTTGGTCGCCTTGCGATGCAGCCGTAGTTCCGCCTCATCCTGAGGTGCGAGCGTAGAGAGCCTCGAAGGACGAGGCGGCCCGGCCGAGTCCGTCGAGCAGCGTGCCGCCCGCGCCGCTACCACACCGTCGAGATGTATTGCGTCTCCATGAATTCGAGCATGCCTTCATGGCCGCCTTCGCGGCCGAGGCCGGATTGCTTGACGCCGCCGAAGGGCGCCGCCGGATCGGAGACGAGGCCGCGATTGAGGCCGATCATGCCGTAGTCGAGCTTCTCGGAGACCTGCAGGCCGCGCTTCAGATCCTCGGTGTAGAGATAGGCGACGAGGCCGTATTCGGTGTCGTTGGCGCGCCTGATGACCTCGGCCTGGTCCTTGAAGGTCTGGATCATGGCGACCGGCCCGAAGATCTCGTCGCGCAGGCACTCGGCATTGTCGGGCACGTTGGTGATGACGGTCGGCGGGTAGAAATAGCCCTTGCCGTCGGGCTTCTTGCCGCCGAGCACGAGCTTGGCGCCCTTGGCGAGCGCGTCATCGACGAAATGGACGACCTTGTCGCGCGTCTCGGCATTGACGAGCGGACCGACATCGATGCCCTTGTCGAGGCCGTTGCCGATCTTCAGCGCACCCATCTTCTCGCTGAAGCGTTTCGTAAATTCGGCCTCGACCGATTCATGCACGAAGATGCGGTTGGCGGCGGTGCAGGCCTCACCGAGATTGCGCATCTTGGCGATCATGCAGCCATCGACGGCGGCGCCGATATCGGCGTCCTCGAAGACGATGAACGGCGCGTTGCCGCCGAGCTCCATCGCCGGCTTGACGATATTGTCGGCGGCGGAGCGCCGCAGCGTGCGGCCG
>CAMCWB010000090.1 GCA_945882315.1 Bauldia litoralis
ACCGTATCCCAGCGATACCTGATGGCATCCGCGTCGATCATGCGACCGACCTACGCCGGTTCGAAGCTCTCAGGAATCCTCTAGAACCGAGTCACAGCGACGCACGCCCGACAGAGCGTGATTCAGTTGTTGTTCGGAATGTCCTAAGATGCCGGCAACAAGAAACGACCCGCGGAGGAAATACCCATGGAGCCGGCGTCCTATGCCGTAGGCGAAACGGACAGGCCGCGCGCCCGGAGCCAACGACCGCTGATCGCGGTCGCGCTCTCGCTGGCGCTGGTCTTCGCCTGCGTCGCCGGGCTGGCAGCCGTCAGCCTCCTGACGCACCGCCAGTCGATCGAAGCCGAAGCCCGGCGCAGCCTCTCAGGGCTCGCGCACCTCCTCTCGCAGCAGCTTTCGACGGAGGCCGACTCGGCCGCCGCGGCGCTCGAGCAGCTCGCCGCCTACAGCCGCCGGAGCGGCGGCCCGTCCTCGTCCGGCGAGGCCTGGATACAGACGCTCTCGACCGCACTTGCCGGATTGTCGGGCGTCGGATCGCTCACCGTAACCGACAGCGACGGCAACGTCACCTTCTCGACGCTGACCGAGACGATGGGCGGCAGCTACGCCACCAGCGGGATCTTCTCGGAGCTGGCGGCGAATCCGATGAATGACCGACTTGTCGCCGACCCGCCAATGCGGAGCCCCGTCGACGGGCGATGGGTCCTGCCGGTCGGCCGCACCAACCGCACGACGTCGGGGGGGCTGGACGGCGTCCTGATCGCGACGATCGCGCCGGCCCGCCTCACCGCTTTCTATCGTTCCGTCGACGCCGGTCCGGGCGCCATCGTCTGGGTTCTTTCGCCGGCCGGCGAAGTCCTGCTCCGCGAGCCGTCGGCCGGCAATCCGATGCAGGAGCCCTGGCCGAGCCTGCCGCTCGATCCGTCGAAGCCGGCCGCCGAAAACACCGGCATCCATCTCGCCCAGCTCGACGCCAGCGGCAGCCCTTTCCTCACGGCCTATGAAACGAACGATACAGGGCTGACGATCGCGGTTTCCCGCCCCGAGAGCGAGATCTTCGCGCCATGGCGGAAGGAGTTCGCCGCCGCGCTTGTCGGCATGGGCATCCTTGGCCTTGCCTTGCTCGCCATCGACTTCGGCCTGGTCCGGACGCTCCGCCGCAAGGCCTAATGATAGCCCTCGCCGACGCGGACCTTGCCGCGGAAGGTCCAGAAGACGAAGGCGAAATAGCCGAGGATGATCGGCAGCATGAAGACCACGCCGATCAGGCTGAAGACCTGGCTCGCCGGCACCGCCGCCGTATCCCAGATGGTGAGCGACGGCGGCACCAGATAGGGAAAGGTCGAGATCGCGAGGCCGATGAAGCACAGCAGGAAGAGCCCGACGGCGGTGAAGAACGGCACCATCTCCTGCTTCAGCCGCAGCGACCGCCAGGCGAGGAAGGCGAGTCCGGCGGTGAGCAGCGGCACCGGCCACAGGAACCAGATATTCGGTGTCGAGAACCAGCGCTCGGCGATGCGGTCGAATTGCAGCGGCGTCCACAGGCTGACCAGACCGATGAAGACCAGTACTGCCGGAAAGAGCACCGTCGCCTGCCGCCGTGCGGCTTCGGCGAGATCGCCTTCGACGCGCGAGATGATCCAGGTCGCGCCGAGCAGGCCGTAGCCGGCGACGAGACCCAACCCGCACAGCAGCGCGAACGGTGTCGCCCAGTCGAAGGCGCCGCCAGCAAATTCGCCATTCGCGACGGTGATGCCCTGGATCACCCCGCCGAGAATGACGCCTTGCGAGAAGGCAGCGAGGATCGAGCCGGCGGTGAAAGCGAAATCCCACAAAGCGTGTTTCGGCTTCGAGGCAAAGCGGAATTCGAACGAGACGCCACGGAAGATTAGCGCCAGCAGCATCACGGTCACCGGCAGATAAAGCGCCGGCATGATCACCGCATAGGCTTGCGGGAAGGCGACCCAGAGCCCTCCCCCGCCCAGCACCAGCCAGGTCTCGTTGCCGTCCCAGAAGGGGGCGATCGAATTCATCATGGCATCGCGCTCCTCTTCCTTCTTCGCGAAGGGAAAGAGAATGCCGACGCCGAGGTCGAAGTCGTCCATGACGACATAGAGGGCGACGGCGGTCGCGATCAGTCCGGCCCAGATGACGGGGAGATAGGCTTCCATCGTCAGATCTCCGCCCCGACCGGCGCATCGGGCGAGGTCGCACCGGTGAGCGGCCGGTTCGGCACGCCCTCCGCCAGTGCATCCTCGGGTGTCGGTCCCTTGTTGATCAGCCGGTTGATGTAGACGATGCCCGCCGTGAACACGACGCTGTAGACGAGGACGAAGAGCACCAAAGTCGTCGCCACCTGCGCCGCGCTGACCGGCGAGATAGCGTCCATCGTGCGCAGGATCCCGGTCGCGAGCCACGGCTGCCGTCCCTGCTCGGTCACCGTCCAGCCGGCCAGCACCGCGACGAAACCGAGCGGCCAGGTGAAGCTGGCCAGCCGCAGGTAGAGGCGCGCGCCCCCGAGCCTGCCGCGCCACCACAGGAAGCCGCCCCAGAAGGCCATGGCGATCATCGCGAGGCCGACGCCGACCATGATGCGGAAGCCGAAAAACGGCCCCCAGACCGGCGGCCGGTTCTCGACCGGAAAATCCTTGAGGCCGGGGAAAAGCCCCTCCATCGAATGGGTGATGAAGAGGCTGGCGACACCCGGGATCGCGATCTCGTAGCGGTTCGTCTCGTTCTTCTCGTCCGGCAGGGCGAAAAGCACCAAGGGGGCCGGACGAGCCCCGTCCCAATGCGCTTCGATCGCCGCGATCTTGGCCGGCTGGAACTCGGCCGTGTGCTGCCCGTGGATATCGCCGACAACCGCCTGCAGCGGCGCCAGCAGGATCGCCATGCCGAGCCCCATCCGCACCATGATCATCGCATGGTCGCGGTCGCGGCCGGCGATCAGGTAGCGCGCCCCGGTCGCCAGCACGACGAAGGAGGTCGTGAGATAGGCGGCGATCACCATATGCGCCAGGCGATAGGGGAAGGACGGATTGAAGACCACCGCCAGCCAGTCGACCGGATAGGCGATGCCGTCGATGATCTCGTGGCCGGCCGGCGTCTGCATCCAGCTATTGGCCGAGAGGATCCAGAAGGCCGAGAACAGCGTGCCGACGGCGACCAGGATCGCCGCGCCGACATGCAGCGTCGGCGGCACGCGGTTCCAGCCGAACAGCAGGATGCCGAGGAAGGTCGCCTCGAGGAAGAAGGCGGTCAGCACCTCGTAGCCGATCAGCGGCCCGATGACATTGCCAGTGACCACCGAGAAGCGGCTCCAATTTGTGCCGAACTGGTAGGAGAGCACGATGCCCGACACGACGCCCATGGCGAAGGAGACGGCGAAGATGCGCGTCCAGAAGCGCGCCAGCTCCTGGTAGCGGACATTGCCCGTCCGCCGCCAGATGACGAGCAGCGTCGCGATCCACGCCGACAGGCCGATCGTGAAGGTCGGGAAAATGATGTGGAAGGAAACAGTGAACGCGAACTGGATACGCGCCAGAACGACTGCGTCGAGCTCCATCGAACGACTCCCGTCGTGACCTTCAACAAGACACGGCAGAGCCTATCACAGATGGACCCGCCACTCATGCGGCAAGGCGTTGCGCGGCAGGCCGCCGCACAAGCAATGTCAGATCACCCGCGGACGGCGACGACGAACAGGCGTGGAAAGCAGAGCATGACCTTGCCGTCGAAGAGAGGCGGATACTCTTCCGCAAGTCGCCGGTCATACTCCTTGAGGAAATCCACCTGCTCGGCGTCGTCGAGCGGCGCGAGATAGGGCCGGAGGCCGGTCGAGCGCAGCATCTCGACGATCGCCCTGGTGCCGTCGAGCGGATGCTGGAAGACCGTGCGCCAGATATCGACGCGCGACGCCAGCGGCTTCAGGCGGTCGTAATACTCCTCCGGCGTCGGGATCACGTCGCGCGCCCGTTTGGCTGTCGCCTGCTTCGCTGCCCACGGCCCATCCTTGCCGACCTCGGCCATCAGCCAGTGTGACGCCTCCTCGAAATTGTCGGGCACCTGAAATGCCACGGCGCCGCCCGGCGAGAGCTCGGAAAACAACCGCGCCACCACGCCGAGATGCCCCGGCACCCACTGGAAGATGGCGTTGCCATAGAGAAGATCGGTGCCGGCCGGCGGCGACCAGGTGGCGATGTCGGCTTCGATGAACGTCGCTTTCGGCAGGCGCTTGCGCGCCGCGACAAGCATTTCCGGCGAGGAATCGAGGCCGAGCAATTCCGCATTCGGAAAGCGCTCGGCAAGGAACTCGGTCGAGTTGCCCGGGCCGCAACCGATATCGACGGCGCGCTTCACATCGGCGAGCGGCACCTGCGCCAGCAGGTCGCGCGCCGGCCGCGTCCGCTCGTCCTCGAACTTCAGATACTGGGTGGGTGACCAGGCGCTCATGCCGCCGCCTCCTCATGCGTATAAAGCCGCTGCGGCGGCACCATTACCTTGACGGCTTCGCCCTTGCGGATCGAACCGGGCTTTTCGACCGAAGCGACGACGCCGCGTTTATGCTTCCCCAGCTTCGGAAAGAGAAGGTCGAGACCGGCGCGATCGACGAAATGGCTGCCGATCGACCGTCCGGCGATGCGGCATGGTCCGTTCTCCGCCTCGACATTGAGCGTCACGCCGCCCGCGAAGAGAAGCTTCGTGCCGGCCGGCAGGCGGGTCAGGTCGGGAATGTCGTCGAAAACCAGATTGGCGCCGATCCAGCCGCCTTCGATCCCCGGCAGCTCCATCAAGGCCGCCACCTCGGCGAGTTCGATCGAGGAGACGATCGTCAACTGCCGGTCGTTGCGGATTTCCGTGCCGCGCGGATACCACGGCTCGCGCGACGAGGAGCGCCGGGTCGGACCGGCATGCGCGTCGCCGACGATGCCGGCAAAATCCAGCTCAAGCGCCTCGACCGGGCGCGAGACGAAATCCCCGCCATCGGCAATCAGGCAGAGCGCCACGCGGCTCTCGAAGCGGCGGCCGGGTAAGGTTTCTGGTGCAGCCATCAAGGACATCTCTCCCATATCGGGCGTTCATAATATGACAGCCCCATGACAGGAAATCCCTCTATGACGGGCGGGCGTTCGAATCGGCCAATCGCCTCCGCCGGGATTCCATAAGAGAAGCGGCGCGCGTGACTGTCGTGGTCGCAGTGGCGCTCGCGACGATAGCCATCGGCATCACCGCCGCGATCCTCGGCGGATTGCGGCTCGGCCGCTTCATCCGCTTCGTCCCCTTCCCGGTCATCGGCGGATTCCTGGCCGGGTCCGGCTACCTGATCCTGATGGGCGGCCTCGGCGTCGTCGCCGGCCAATCGCTTTCCTGGACGAGCCTCGCCGCCCTCGGCGATCCCGCGGTGCTGCTGCGCTTCGCCGCGGCGCTGGGCTTCCTCGTTCCGCTCGCGCTCCTGCAGCTTCGCCTGCCGACAAGCCTGGCGCTGCCGGCGGTCGCGCTGGCGGTGATCGTCGTCTTCAATCTCGTCGTCCTTGCCGCCGGCCTCGACGACGACGCGCTGCGCGCCGGCAACTGGCTGATCAGCCTCCCCGAGGGCACCGCGCTCTGGCCGCCGATCCACCCCGCCGACATCGGGCTCGTCCGTTGGAGCGAGATCGCGGCCCAGCTCGTCAATCTCCCCACCGTCGTCATCCTGACGGTGATCGCCGTCCTCATGAACGCCACCGGCATCGAGCTCGACACGCGGCGCGACGTCGATCTCGACCGGGAGCTGCGCTCGGTCGGCCTGCAGAACCTGCTTGGCGGCATCGGCGGCGGCATGCCGGGCTTTCCATCGATCTCGCTCACCATGCTCGCCAACCGGCTGCGCGCCCCGAACGTCATTGTCGGGCTGATCGCCTCGGCTTTCTGCGTCGCGGCGCTGCTGTTCGGCAACATCGTCTTGTCGATCGTGCCGACGCCCCTCCTTGGCGGCCTCCTCATCTGGATCGGCCTTTCCCTGCTCATCGAATGGCTGGTGCGCGCCCAATCCCGGCTGACGCGCTGGGAATATCTCGTCGTTCTCCTGATTTTCCTCGTCATCGTGCTGGTCAGCTTCGCCGCCGGCATCCTGGTCGGCCTGATCGCCGCCGCCATCCTCTTCGTCGTCGAATACGGCCAGGTCGAAATTGTCCGCCATGTCATGACCGGCCGTGATTATCAAAGCAGCAACGACACCTCCGAAAACCGCCGCGAAGTCCTGCGCTCGGAAGGCGCCGCGATCCTCATCGTCCGCCTGCAGGGCTTCCTGTTCTTCGGCACCGCCGATCGCCTGCGCAAGCGCATCCAGCAGCGCATCGAGCATCATGAAGGCCTGCCGATCCGCTACCTCGTCGTCGACTTCCAGCGCGTCAGCGGCCTCGATTCCTCGACGGCCCTGAGCTTCACCCGGCTGGCGCAGATGACCGGCCCCGACGGCTTCGTGCTGGTGCTGTGCGGCATGTCGGACGCGGTCCGCTCGGCGATCACGCGCGGCGGCCTGGAAAACGGCGACGGCGCCCGCATCCATGTCGAAAGCGACCTCGACCACGGGCTGGAATGGTCCGAGAACCAGCTCCTCAGCGAGGTCGCCCCGCAGATCGTCGGCGGCGCGTCCGTGCCGGTCATCGATCTCCTCTTCGAGATCGTCAAGGATCGCCCGCTTGCCGAGGCGCTGCTGCCCTTCCTGGAGCGCATCGACATCGAGCCGGGCACCAAGCTGATCGAGCAGGGCACGCCGTCGGACGACATCTATTTCGTCGAGCGTGGCCGGGCGGCGGTGGAGCTCGAAAGCCGCGATCACGCGCCGGTCCGCGTCGCCACCATCGGCCGCGGCTCGATCGTCGGCGAAATGGCCTTCTACCTGCGCAAGCCGCGCACCGCTTCGGTCGTCGCGGAAGCCCCGCTGGTCGCCTGGCGCTTCTCGGGCGAAAACCTCGAACGCCTCCGCCACAGTTCGCCGGAAGCCGTCATCGCCTTCCACCGCGGCATGGCCGGCATGCTCGCCGACCGCCTGATCAGCACCAACCAGCTTGTGCGGCTACTGGCGGACTGACCCTACCGCGCGAACTGCTTGTATTTCAGCCGGTGATGGTTGGCGGCGTCGGCGCCGAGGCGGCGGAGCTTGTCGGCTTCGTATTCCTCGAAATTGCCCTCGAACCACTCGACATGGCTGTCGCCCTCGAAAGCCAGGATGTGGGTCGCGAGCCGGTCGAGGAACATGCGGTCATGGCTGATGACCACGGCGCAGCCGGCGTAATCCTCCAGCGCGTCCTCCAGCGCCGCCAGCGTCTCGGTGTCGAGATCGTTGGTCGGCTCGTCGAGGAGGAGGACGTTCGCGCCCTCCTTGAGGAGCTTGGCGAGATGCACGCGGTTGCGCTGGCCGCCTGAGAGCGAGCCGACCTTCTGCTGCTGGTCGCCGCCCTTGAAGTTGAAGGCGCCGACATAGGCCCGCGAATTCATCTCGCGCTTGCCGAGCTTGATGATGTCGTTGCCGCCCGAGATTTCCTCCCAGACATTCTTGTTGGCGGAAAGGTCGTCGCGGCTCTGGTCGACATAGCCGAGATGGACCGTCTCGCCGAGCCGGATTGAGCCGGCGTCGGGCGTCTCCTGCCCGGTCAGCATGCGGAACAGCGTCGTCTTGCCGGCGCCGTTCGGGCCGATCACGCCGACGATGCCGCCCGGCGGCAGCTTGAAGGAGAGATTCTCGATGAGCAGCTGCTCGCCATAGCCCTTGGAGAGGTTCTCGACCTCGATGACCAGGTCGCCGAGACGCTCGCCGGGCGGCACGAGGATCTGCGCCGTGCCCGGTGCACGCTCCTCGTTACGTGCCACGAGTTCGTCATAGGCCCTGATGCGGGCTTTCGATTTCGACTGGCGGGCGCGCGGCGAGGAGCCGATCCACTCGCGCTCGCGGTCGAGCGCCCGCTGGCGGGCGACGTCCTCGCGGCCCTCCTGCGCCATGCGCTTGGCCTTCTTTTCGAGATAGGCCGAATAATTGCCCTCATAAGGAATGCTGCGGCCGCGATCGAGCTCGAGAATCCAGCCGGTGACATTGTCGAGGAAGTAGCGGTCATGGGTGACGATCAGGATCGCGCCCGGATATTCGCGCAGATGCTTCTCCAGCCAGTTCACCGTCTCGGCGTCGAGATGGTTGGTCGGCTCGTCGAGGAGGATGAGGTCGGGCTGGCGCAGCAGAAGCTGGCAGAGCGCCACGCGGCGTCGCTCGCCGCCGGAAAGCTCCGTGACGTTGGCATCGTCGGGCGGACAGCCGAGCGCATCCATCGCCTGCTGGACCTGGCTGTCGAGATCCCAGAGATTCTTGGAATCGATCTCGTCCTGGAGCCTGGTCGCTTCCTCGGCGGTCTCGTCCGAGTAGTTCATCATCAGCTCGTTGTAGCGGTCGAGGACGGCCTTCTTGTCGGCGACACCTTCCATGACGTTGCCGAGCACGTCCTTGGTCGGATCGAGCTGCGGCTCCTGCGGCAGGTAGCCGACGGTGGCGTCGCTGGCGAGCCAGGCCTCGCCCGTATACTCTTTGTCCATCCCCGCCATGATCTTGAGGAGCGTCGACTTGCCCGAGCCGTTCGGCCCGAGCACGCCGATCTTGGCGTCCGGATAGAAGGAGAGATGGACGTTTTCGAGGACCTTCTTACCGCCGGTATAGGCTTTGGTGAGGTCCTTCATGTGGTAGATGAACTGGCGCGCCATAAGGTCTCCGGCCGGCTTGGGCCCGGGCAGGCCCATGTCGAAACGCGATAAATGGGTGGGCGGCCGTTCTATTGTAAGGCGGGCGTGCCGGCAACAGGTCGAATCGACCTATTCCGATTTCAGGAGCCGGCTCGGCCTCGGCGGGCCTTGGTCGCCGATTCAGGCATGGGCGGCGGCGGGCACCTGCTTGGCGAGCTGTCTTATGTCGAAGCCCTCGTCGGCCGCCTGTTCCGGCGACAGGCCGACGCCGGCGCCCAGCAGCTTGCGGCCGACCATATGGTCGCCGGCCCGGTTCACGGAATCGATCGCCACCAGCCGGTCGCCGTCATAGTGGAAGACCGAGAAGGCGCCGTCATCGGCCTTGCCGCGCAGCACGCTCCGCGTCGCCTTGAAGGGCAGCCCGACCATCTGCAGCTTGACGTCGCCCTGGTCCGACCAGAACCACGGCACCGCCCGGTAGGCGTCACGCGAACCGAGCAGGGTTGCCGCGGCCGTACGCGCCTGGTCGACGGCGTTCTGCACCGATTCCAGCCGCACCCGCCGGCCGAGCTCCCAGTGATGGAAGGAAACGCAATCGCCGATCGAAACGACATTCGGCGACGCGGTCAGCATGAACTCGTCGACCAGGATGCCGTTGTCGACGGCCAGCCCCGCATCGCGCGCCAGCTCGATATTGGGCACGACGCCGATGCCGATGACGGCGATCTCGGCATCGATCCGGGATCCGTCCGCCGTCTCGACCGCGACCACCCGGCCGCCCTCGCCGATCACCTTGCCGATCGCCGTCCTGAGGCGGATGTCGCTGCCCCAGCCGCGATGCAGGTTGAGGAAATGAGCCGAGATCTCCGGCGCGACGACACGGCCCATCAGCCGGTCGGCTGCTTCGAGCACAGTCACGGTCTTGCCGAGAAGCCGCGCCGTCGCGGCGATCTCGAGCCCGATGAAGCCGCCGCCGACAACGACGACGTTGGTCGCCTCATGCAGGCGGTGGCGGAGCGTCCGCGCATCGGCGGCATCGCGAAGATAGAAGACGCCGTCGAGGTCGACGCCTTCGATTGCCGGCACGCGCGGCCGGGCACCGGGCGCCAGCACCAGCCCCTCGAAGGAAAGCCGGCCGCCGTCGGAAAGTGTCACGGTCTTTTCGTTGAGATCGAGCCCGGTCGCGGTCGTCGCCAGGCGAAGGTCGATCGCATTCTTGGTGTAGAAGGATTCCGGCCGCAGCGGCAGCAGGTCGTGATCGAGCCCCTTGAGATAGGCCTTCGAGAGCGGCGGCCGCTGATAGGGCAGATCGACCTCGGCGGTGACCAGCGTCACGGCGCCGTCATAGCCCTTCTCGCGGAGGCTTGCGGCCGCCTGCGAGCCGCCATGGCCGCCGCCGACGATGACAATGCGCTTTTCACTCACTCTTCCAACTCCTGACAAGGGATTTGCCGCTCACGAAGCGGCCTGCGGCACGCGCCGCAGGAATTGTGGACCGATATGGTCGAAGGACGGACAGCCGATCTGGCCGAGCACGCGATAGGTCTCCTCCTGGAGGAGATGCAGCGCCCGCGCCGCGCCGGCCTCGCCGCCGGCGGCTATGCCCCAGAGCGGCGCCCGCCCGACCTGGACCGCATTGGCGCCCAGCGCCATCGCCTTGACGACGTCGCTGCCACGCTGGAAGCCGCTGTCGATGACGATGGTCAGCCGATCGCCGACCGCCGCGGCGACCTCCGGCAGGACTTCCATCGGCGAGATGACCGAATCCAGGTGCCGGGCGCCGTGATTGGTGAGGACGACGCCGTCGCAGCCATGATTGGCGGCCCGCCGGGCGTCCTCGACGCTGAGGATGCCCTTGATCAGCAGCTTGCGCGGCCACAGCCTGCGGAGCTCGTCGACATGCTCCCAGGTGATGTCGGGCACGAAGAGGGTCGGGATGAAGGTCGTCGCCATGCGCGTGTCGCGCGCTTCAGGCGGGAAGAAGTCGATGACGTTTTCGAGCTTCGGCACGCCATGCGGGATCATCACGTCGAACATCCAGCGCGGATGCATGAGGGCGTCGAGCTTGGAACGGAGCTTCAATTGCCCCGGCGCCTTGAAATGCCGCCGGTCCCATTCGCGGAGCCCATAGACGTAGGAGTCGGTCGTCAGGACCAGCGCTTCATAGCCGGCCTCGTCGGCGCGGCGGACGACGTCGAGCGTCAGCGCCCGGTCCTTGAACATGTAGAGCTGCATCCAGAAGCGCCCGCCTGTCTCCTTCGGCAGCCGCTCCAGCCGCGTATTGGAAAGCGTCGAGAGCCCCATCGGGATGCCGGCCGCGGTTGCGGTCCGGGCCAGCATCATGTCGGCGCCGCGGCGGTAGATATCGTTGTGGCCGGACGGCGCGACGACCAGCGGCGACGGCTGCTCGACGCCGAACAGCGTCACGCGGGTGTGGCGCCGGCTGGTGTCGACGAGGGTCTGCGGCACGAAGCGGAGCGCCGCGAAGGCTTCCCGGTTCCAGGCGAGCGACAACTCGTCTTCGGCCCCGCCCTCGATGAACTCGTAGGCGAAGCTCGGCACGCGCTTCTTCGCCATGTGGCGCAGCTCTTCGATGCTGATCGCCTTCTCGACGTTCCGTCCCGTGTAATAGCGGCGTTTCATCTCTGGCTTTGTTTCCTGCCGGCTTGAAGCGGGCGGAGCCTATTATTTCGTCGGCGCAAGTCAATCAAAGCGACGGTCCGTGGGATGTCGCCGGTTTTCGGAGCTTTTCCAAGATCCTGTAGACGGCCGAAGCGCCGCCCATCACGACGAAGAGGCGCAGGATGTGATGCGTGACGACGAAGGCCACCTCGATATGGATGGCGATCGCGACGAGGCTCATTTCCGGCAGGCCGCCCGGCGCAAAGGCGATGAGTATGGGCACGAAGCCGTAGGGTGAGACGAAGGTCGCCAACCAGGCGAAGAGCGCTGTCACGGCCAGGAGCGCCGCCGACATTCCTGCGGAGATCACAAAGATGCGGAAGATCGTCCGCGAGCCGACCCCGACGAAGCGGCAGCCGACGGTGGTACCGACGACATATTGGGCGAAGTTCAGGATCTCGACCGGCATAGTGAATTCGCTGAAGCCGGCAACGTGGACCGCGGCGCTGACCAGCATCGGCCCGAGGAGATAGAGCGCCGGCATCCGCAGGAGATAGCCGACGACGATGCCGACCACCGCCGTCGCGCCGAGCCACATGAACTCGACGAACTCGGTTTCGAACATCGACGGCCGCGGCACGCTCGACGTCTGCACGGCGACCCCCTCGATGAGGCTGATGAGGAACGGCAGGGTGAAGACGACGACCAGAATGCGGACCGAATGGACAAGCGCTATGGCGCGAAGGTCGGCGCGATGCTCCTCGGCAAGCACGATCATCTCGATGAGACCGCCCGGCATGCCGGAGAAATAGGCGGTTGGTCGGTCGAAGCCGGCAAATCGCTCCAGATAGTAGATGCCGATCAGTGCGGAGACTGCGACCAGCGCCAGAAGGACGAGCGCGGTCGGCCACCACGCCGCAAAATTCGTGAAGATGTCGGGCTTGAACGTCGCTCCGACCATCACGCCGACGACCACCAGCATCGGTGTCCGGACGACGCCCGGCGCCGCGATGCGCACGCCGAGGAGAGCCGCGATCGTGGTTGTCGTCATGGCGCCGAGCAG
>CAMCWB010000091.1 GCA_945882315.1 Bauldia litoralis
GCCACGAGCACCGCTACGCCAAATCCGATCAGGATGAAGCAAGCCAGCAGATCAGTTCCGACAAGGCAACATCGGAACGCGACGCCGGCGAAGGCAGCGTTACCATCGAAGGTAACACCGAAGCGATCCCGGACGGTCTTTGCATCGTCACCGGCGCCCGGCCGGGCATCGACGGCGCCTATCGCATCGAGACCGTCACCCACACCTACTCGCGCGGCGGCGGCTTCGTCACCCAGCTCGAGCTCAAGGCTCCGCATGGCGGCGCGGGAATGGACACGCGATAGGAGGCAAGCCATGCCACAGGACTGGACCTCGGATCTGCCGATGGTCGTCACCTTCATCATCGGCTTCGGCGCCTTTGCCGGCGCGATCCTCGCGATCGTCAAGCTCTGGGAGGCGGTCATGCCGGATCGGCAGCAGCAGTTTGCGAGAGACGTCTCGACCATCAAGTCGGACATCCAGGACATCCGCTCGCGGGTCGGCACGCTGCTTGCCGCGGTGACTGCCGAGGCGACGCAGCGAGGCCGGTTACCTCCAGAGGTAACAAGGGCTCCGATAAAGCCGGCGGATGTTAAGCCGGCTGTCGATAGAGTGCCGCGTCCGGCAGGGCTGAAGAAGCCTGCTTCTTCACGCGCCCCAACAGCCTCCGACGATGCGGTGCCGGCGCTGAGCGTTGGAAAGACAAATGCCGTGCGCGCCGCTTTTATGGCCGGCGTCAAGCCATCGACCATCGCGCGGCAATTCGGGGTCTCGCAAGCGGCCGTCAGACAAGTGCTCGCAGCCGAGACAAGGGGACGGAAGCTCTGATTCACGGTACTGGCGTCATTTCGCGCGGATTATGGGATTTTCTAAAAGTTGACAGTGGTCATGGCATGTTGATCCATGCGTAGGTTGGTTCTCCTGCCGACCAAGGAATCGACCTTGCCAAGCGAAGCAAGTGCCCGCCTTCAAAAAATGCTGGACGAAGTCCACGCCGAAGCGAGAGCCGGTTTTGGCGGAAAGGCCGTTGCTTAAAGTCGGTGTAATCACATGCCCGGTTATGCCCGGAACGAAACACATTAATTTTCTTGCGATGGGGTCGCGGTCCCATGACTTGATCTATAAAAAAAGTACTGGAGAAAAATGGCTCACCAGAGCCTGTCATATATGTTGATGGTGAACGGCGTCACGGAGAGTGATTGTCGAAAATGGTTTTCCGATGCTGTGAGTGACGGCAATATCGGCGTGGTTTGTGGAACGAACGGTCTGGTTGTTCTGGATTTCGACAGTGAACGGTCATTTGAAAAATTTAAGCGGAGAAACACTAGCTTGGTGAAGGCAACGCCGGTTGAGCGCACGCCGAGCGGTTATCACGTGTATCTCAGGGTACAAACCGACGTCTTCTGCAAGAGCCTCTACATACGCGGCAGGAAACAGGGGCACGTTATCGGTATCGGCGGATTTGTTACCTGTACGCCATCAGTGCTTCATGACGGACGGGCTTACGCTTGGTTACCGGGACAAAGCATCCTGGAACTGGAGCCGCAACGTGTCGACAAGCTTGCCTCGCTCGGCGTCACGCAAAACAGACTAAGTTCACTGGTTTGCTTCTAGGTAGCTGAGCACTGTGGATCGACGTCTCAACCTCACGAGCCTCGTGCAAAGGTTGCCGGCACTTGCCGGCTACCTCACCTATCGGGCCGCGGAGAAAAACTTCAGCCGCTTCGATCAGGCCCGGCACATTAGCGAGAGGGTCTACTGCATCGGGTCGGGTCCTTCGTTAGACGCAACCGCCCTCGGGGAAATCGACAAGTCGACGATATTTCTTCTCAACGGCGCGGTTGATATTCACGCGAGGATACCCGCCGGCAATCGGTTGGTTTGGATGTGCCAGGATACCGAGGCCATCCTGTCGACCTATGCCCGCGTTCCACCTTCGATGACGAAAATTATCTCGGTCCATCACTATGGCGGGGCATGGAAGATCCTGAAGGTCATCCGACCAGCCGACACTTTCATAGTGCCAAGACCGGTCTTCCGGGAAAAATATCCGACGCGAGGCGATCCAGTGTCGAACCGTCTCTATCTCAGGCCTCGCTTGGCCGGATTTGATGGCGAGCCGCTAGTTGTTGATCCCTTTTCCCAGCGCTGTATCTATCCGATAAGCGTGATGCTGCTGGCGATCACGGTAGCTCTCGGGCTTGCGACCCGGGAGATCCATTTGATTGGCTTCGACATGGGCTCCGGTCCGGCAAGTTCGGCGTCCAACTACTCGATCGCCGTCGCGGGCGCTGCATCGACAGGGCCAAGCCGGTTCCCAGTCCAGCACATAGAGAGGTATTTGCTGGCGTTCCGACAGGCCGCCGAAACGAAGGGGCTTCAGATCTACAACCATTCCCCATACGCACCAGAACGCGTTCTGGCGCGGTGGGAGCGCGGCTGAGACATTGCCTGGCGCTTAGGGAAACCGCCGGCGCGCGTTGAACTCGAGCTGTTTCAGAATTGTTACGACTGGACGAATTCCGATAAATTCGATGTGTGCCTCGATCGGGCACCGTGAGGGACGCTGCATGGGACTTGTTAAAAGGCTTGGAGACCGAGCCCACAATCGACGGCCGCCGGTGGTCGTTTCGTTTCCCAAGTCCGGTCGTTCTTGGTATCTGGTCCTGCTCAGTGAGCTTTCTCTTAAGGTGCGGTTGGATCATGCGGGGTCGGATTTGGGTCTCGCAAAGTCCCTTGAGGAACTCGATACATCGACGGCGTCCAACTACTCGAAAATCGCGCTCCTGGTGCGCGACCCTCGCGATGCTGTCGTGAGCGGGTATTATCACCTGCGCGATAGGTCCGGACGAGCCTACTCCGGCAGCATGAGCGAATTTATTCGAGATCCACGGTTCGGCATAGAGAAGGCCGTCCGCTTTAACCTGATGTGGAGCGAGTTCCTCGCGAGCAACTCCGGCCTTTGCATTTCCTACGAAGATACCCATGCGGACGCGTTCGGAACGTTGCGGAAAATATTGAGCTTCTTCGGCGAGTCCCGGACCGACGATCAGATCCGTCGGGTGGCCGATCGCAATTCGTTCTCGGACATGAGGGGCCGGGAAGAGCGTGGAGAGTATAGTCAGTTTGGAAAGGCCCTCGGCGCCACGCGAGCCGGCGACGCGTCGTCATTAAAATTGCGCAAAGGCCAAGTTGCCGGATATCAGGATGATCTGAACGAAGACGACTTGGCCTATTGCAGCTCGATACTGCAGACGTCCCGCTACTTCGCGCGTCTCAGTAAATGGCAAATGCCGCATCATCAGGCGCTACAATCCTCTCCCCCCGTCACATCGCGCGAGAGCGAGGACAGGCTTCGCTGAGCGGACGTCAGCAACCGAGTGGTCGGTTCTATCGTCGGTTCTATCAATGACTGCATGGATTCCATGACCATCCTTTCCAGGACGAAGTCTCTTCGCAAGCAAACATCGCGCATCATTCAGCTCTTGCGACGGCGGCGTCAGGTCCGCACGTCGCTCGTGCTCCACAACACCCGCTATACAGAAGAGATAGATTCAAAGGTTCTGATCAGAATCCTCTGCCCGTCCGAAAGGCGTCGGTTCTCGCGACCATCACAATTGGCGATCTTGGCAATTCACAACAGGCCCTACAAAACGGCTCTTGAGAACAGCTTGGATTATCTTGGAGTTGAGGGATATGCGGTGGTGCATCCGCGGCTCCCTCGAGGAATCTGGCGCAACACGTACAAAATTCCCGCAGCCGTCGAGTTCCTCAGGGACTGTCGCGAGGAATATGTACTCTACGCCGACAGCGACGACGCAGTTCTCACTGGCGACCCCGCTAGAGCCATCGACTGTCTCCAACAGAGCGGTGGAGAGATGTTGATCTCGACCACGCCACATGCCGACTACGTCTTTATGCCGGAGATGCAAGGAGTGTTCGAGAGCGCGGCCCGGTCAGCCGGTTACGGCACAGGGAAAGCTCTTCATCTTAATTCCGGGGTTTATGTGGGGCGTCGGGCGTTTTTGCTGACCTTTCTCGAAGAGGTCGCCAAATACATAACCGAGTATGATGCCCGCTACCCGCAGTACAAGCTCCAATACGGCCGATCGTTAAATCCGCCGCGACCATTCCCCCTGGGCTGCGGGTCCGATCAGAATATCTTCCGCTTCATCTACCCGCGGTTCGCTGACAAAATCAGGCTCGACTACACGCAGCGTTTGGCACTGCGATGAAATTTCGCGATAACGAACAAGCAGTTCGTTGCGCTTGCCCCTTCCTCGGACGCGACGTCACCGATTAAGAAAGCGTATAGGATACCTCCCGCGGGCTGCTCGTTTTCGTCATTATTGACATCGACGGTGGTGGGCGACGGAGAGGCTTCCATGAACTTCGCATTGAGAGGAATTGAACAGTCGCTGATGAACTTGGCCGGTTGTTATGCGTACCAACGAGAACCAAGGGAGAGGTGCGTCTTGATGAGGACAATATCGGAGCTTCCGCGACCCGACGCGCCGAATTTAACGGCCGCCGGGGCATCTGATCGCTCACGGAGGGGGTCGGGCTTGCGACTGCCCGTCCCTGGTGTCAATCTTGGCCGAAGAGCCGGTCATCCTGCGGATGCCGGTTGGATGCCATTGCAGATCGGTTTCGGGCGCGTTGCCGTATCGATGCGGCGCGGCATTTTGCGGTTTGCGCTGCGCCCGATTTGGTCGCTCACCAAGAGCCGGCATCGGACGGCGGAAGAGATCTCGCTCTTTCATCCGACGGCACTTCGCATGGCGGAGACAAATCCCGCGTTTACGCTCGGTCGCGAGGATGTCTACGACCTTTCACCACAGTCCTTCAATGCTGTTCGAGCGCTTAATCTGATCAAGGGGGCGCATTCAAAAGAGGACCGAGCGCGCATCCTCCACTCCATTGCCGCCTCGATCGAGGATGATTGAGTCTTGATCATAGGCGGCGACAACTGCTCGTGCTTCGTAAAAAAGAATGGCCGCTTCCAAGAAAGACGCAAGATTGGAAGGGGCTTTAAACATTCGCAAGAGGTTCTATGTCTCCACCTGGCGACAGGAACGGCAGAGCTTTGACTGACCCCCGTGCCGATTGGCCGGGCGTCCATGGGCCGGCGTCTCGGTGGCATTCGAGCCACCGGCATGCTTCGGCGTGTGAAGCAGAATTTCGAGTAGGTTACTGATGGATCGGCTTTCGCGGAATCAGTTCGGTCGCATATCCGAACTCTGCGCTACCGAGATAAGCCTCTAGGTAGCGCCGGTTCTGAGGACTGAGGAGCGATTTTTGGCAACCTCGGCGAGCAGATGCGCAAGGCTCGCGATTGTAAGCGCGCTCATTTGACAGCCAAGCTTTTTACAATAAGGTCTTTCTTCGAAGAGCTAACAATGCGATTAAGTCATTGACAACAAAAAAACATCTCTCGGCGGTTGTTTCTTGCGACCGGAGTGGCATTTGCATTCTACAGGCTCAGAAGTAGATAGCCGCCTTGCTGCAAAAGAACATTGTCCAAGTCTACAAGCCGCCAAACCAGTGGAGATCAGCTCCTATTGGTGTAGGCGATTACCTGCGCGGCGCCTGCTATCTCGTCGATGTTGCACAAAAACATGGGCTACGCGTCCGCTTCGATGTCAGCGCCACCGAATTCTCCAAATACATCGCCCAAGACCCTCGATATTTTTCGAAAAGCGATCCGAGCCGAATTGCCGAAGCGCCAGAATACTTCAAAAAGGTTGTCCCAACCGAACTCTTCGCAAAGATCGACGACCTCGTCGCCGCGGATGGTGTGCAAGATCTCCTAGTCTGCACGAACCTTGGGGCATGGCAGCGGGCGTGGTTGACCGACGAGGCTCGGAGCCTGACCAGCCACTTCTTCGATTTCATTCCCAGGATTCACGAGGCGAACCTCGCTGTCCTTGGAGAGGCTCCCTATACCGTCCTCTCCGTACGCTGCGGCGACAGCTTCTTTAACTCCGCAGAGGAAGAGATCGCGAGTGCGCACAAAGCTCTCTTGTTCCGCACCATCGAGGAAAGAATTCTCGTCTCGGCGGCCCATCCGATCCTGGTTACGAGCGATTCCCTTCTGCTGAAGAGAGAACTCGGAAACCGGTATGGCGTGCTCTACCTTGACCACGTGCCGCAGCACGGCGCATTCGGTGGCAGTGTCGAGCCCGTCGTTCGAGATCTCGATCTCCTCAAACATTCCAGCTTCAACTATTTCATCAATGCAGGGTACGACTGGTGGTCTGGATTTTCGCACTACACGTCGATGATCTTTGGAATTCCGGACCTGAATATCGCTCCGGTGAGACTGCCACGGCCGCCGAAGCAACGTTGGTGGCATCTTGGTTTCTTGCCTGGCGGAAGGGCTACTAAGCCAGCCAAGCGTTAACAGCGGGCCGGTGGTATCAATTCGCTGCTACGCGCCCGCTATTAGAACGGCGCCTTGCCAAAATTCAGCGGCCATCAAAGTAGCAATTCCTGAAGCACTCTCAGTGGAGTCCACATCATGTCCGCGAAGCAGCCAAACATCGGCGGCGTTGTTCGTGGGGAGATTCTGTTCATTACCGATCGCCGCTACTGGGACGCCTCTATAGGGTCTGAGCAACGTGTCGCTGGACTAATCCGCTACCTCTGTCGTCGCGAATTGCCGATCGCGGTAGCCTACACAGGAAGACTGCGTCGCGGAGACCGCCGCGCTCTCCGGCGCTTTCGCGCCGCCTGTAGGAATCTGGTCGTGTTCGATCGAAGGCTGGGCCTTCGGTTGGCTTTGCTTAGTCTGCTTGGGTACCTCCGCCCGAGAAGTGACATTCGCGCGGGCGAAGAACTCTTCGACGCCGACGCGGGTGCATTGCCAGGCAGCCCGCTGGAGCGAATCTCGCCAAGACGTCGCGCATTTATTGGCCGCCTCATACGCGAGCGGGCACCGCGCGTCGTGGTGGTCGAGTTCACTCGGCTCACAGGGCTTGTATGGCCTCGTCCGGCCGTGCACGGGGAGGAGCCGGAATACTGGCTCGACTTGCATGATCTGCTGCACGAGCGTGCCGAACGAACGCGCGGTGAGGGTTTCCGACCCGCCATCGACGTTAATCGGGAGACCGAGCTCCGGGCGATATCGCACTTCGATGTCGTCATCGCGATTCAAGCGCGCGAGGCCGAGACTGTACGGCAATTGCTGCCTGAAAAGACCGTTCTCGTCGTGCCTTACGGGGTCGATATCCCGACCCGGCCGGCGCAGGCTGCTAGGGCGGATGGCGCGGTCATGCGAATCGGTTTCCTCGGCGGCCGCGACATCTCGAACGGCGCCGCGCTTGACTGGTTCGTCGAGAACGTATGGCCCGCGTTACGAGCAGCGCAGGGTAGTAGTGTTGAATTCGTCGTTGCCGGCCAGATTTGCGACCGGTGGACCCCGCCCAGAGAGCACGGCATTCAAATCTGTGGCGCCATCGACTCCGTCGACGAGTTCTGGCCGAAGATCGATGTCGCTATCAATCCCGTGCGTTTCGGCAGCGGACTAAAGATAAAGAACGTCGAAGCGCTGGCGTTTGGCTGTGCGCTGCTGACCACCCCCGTAGGCGCCCAAGGACTGGAGGAGGCGAGTCCGGATGGCCTCTGTATCGCTGAACGACAGCAGGATTGGATCGACACTCTCCAAGCTTGGCAGTCAGATGAGGCGGCACGAAGAAAGGTCGGAGCCTGTGGACGCCGCTTTGCCATCAAGCGGCTATCCGAGAAGGCTGCCTACAGTGCGATGGCTGAGCGCCTGGAGGCCGCACTCGGAAAGTACGGCGAGGGGCGGCGATAGTCCGGTGCTTGTACGGCTTCCAGTCTTGCTGCCTACGGGCTCTGCGCCAAGATCCTTTGGCGAATCTCGGAAAACATAGCCTCGACGCGCCCTGGGACATTTTGCACGAAGCTTCGTACCGCGGAAAATTCGTCCGGCGTCCAGTGATAGAACTCCGAAAGATCGGATTTTCGCAAGACGTCAGTCGACACCACCCGGCGTGCAGTGCCGAAGACATCTCTCAGAAGCGAGGAAATTTTCGGCGTATTCGATTCGAGGGCGACAAAAGGAACGCCAGCGGCAAGGGCTAGCGTTACTGTGTGAAAACGACCAGTGACCACGAATGATTTGCGCGAAAGTACGTGAAGAAAGTCTTCGGTCGGGATCCGAGGCGAGCGACGCCAGGGCAGGGAAGAAAAACGTCTCTTTTTCTTCTGTATCGGATGAAGGGTCCAGCCGCGATCACGGGCGAGTTTCGACAGCAATCCTGTATCGTCCTTGCGGACGCTGTCCGTCACCAGAACGCCGACCCTCGGGCCTGCCGCCTCGATCAGGCCGACGCTGAGTGTTAGGTCAGGTACCACCGTCGCGTTGACCTTGGCATCTCCCAGTTCCACGGCGCTGCCGCTCTCTCTCACATAGATTCGATCGAAGATCCGCAGGTTGTCGACTGCTTCCGGGCTCAGTTCGGTGATTGTGACGTTGACCAGATAAGCAGGAATTCCCCAGAGGTCACGAGCGAACGGCGCAAGAGCAGGCAGATAGGCCGCCTTCTGGTTTCGGCTGGAGTGGTGAATGCTGCCCTCGCCATTCACGATGATCGCATCGACCCTCGGCTTTTTGGCAAGATCAGTGGCTATTGGCCGCCAATCCACGCCTGACGGGTATGTCCAAAGCGTTTCGAACCCCTGCCTATCCAGGTAATGGCGCAGCCGATCCATTACCAGGTCGCAGCCGTAATGGCCTCCGCCGGATGTGTCGTTGAAGACGGCGACCCTCACAGTACCGCTCCGCCTCTTGTCGGCATCATTTGGAGCAACTGGTGTATTGCCTCCGTCACCTGGGTTACATCGACCGCGCCGTGCCGGCCATCCTGGGCCACGCTTCGATAGGCGAGGCGCAGGCATCCGGCGAGTTCGCTAAAGTGGTTTAGGGGTCTGGTAATGTCGGCTCCCCGAGGCAAAATCTCTACTATAGCGGTCGAGGGCCGCGACCAGAGCATGTTGCAAAGTGCGGCGCCATGCTGGGCCACAATAATGTCGGCGCTTTGAAATAGCGCAATCTGAAAGGCAAGGGATTTGCCCTCCAGAGTTTCAACACGGAGATTCAGGCCGGGCAAACGCAGTGCTTCTTCAAGTGCGTCGACATTGGCAATGGAGCGACGGCCGCTCCCCGCACTGGGCGTTCGCCCCTTCCGGCGAGCCAGATAGTGGGTATGAGGTGCCGCCCTGTCGATTAACAAAACACGTGGAGCCATACCGGCCTCTGGCCGGCCTATTTCATCGGCGGCGTGGTCGATCTTCTCCTGCAGTTTTTCACGCAGTATCTTCGAGACATTGCGGAAGACGTGAGGGTCATAGGCCGAGGGCGTGTCGAAGCCGCGCATCTTGAAGCACCTAAATGAAAGCGATTCAGGCAAGATCCTCAGAAAGCTTCCCAACCATTTGTGGAGCCGGCGCGGAAGGATCCGGAGATTGGGCAGCTCTATCTCCATCAACAGCGGATCGAATAGGACGCAGCTTCTCAAATAGACGCGCCGCGCCGCAGCCACCTCGCCGATCTCTCCGAGCGAATTGAGGAGAGGTACGAGATACCCAAGCACAAAGTGATAATAGTGCTCGACAGAGCCGCCACGGTTCTTGAAAGTGAGATGCACGTGATATCGCATAAAGCCCTCAAAGAGCGCGTGTCCTGGGCGTTTGGCGGCGAGCCGCCGGCTCAAGAAAGTCTACGAAAGAACGGACATCGGCATACGGTCAGCAAAGCTGCCGTTCAGGGCAGCCCGCCAGGAGCGGCTCCCGCTGACGCTCATTCTGAACGGTACGGGCAACCCGAGGCCCGCCAGCCCCGTAGAGCCTTTAAGCGCGGATCTTGATTCCTTGATCGCAGTTCCATTTCCCGGTCAATATGCGCCCGAATAAGCGCGACGACTATGACGTCAAAAATGGATGCTGACGCCGGTCAGGGGGCCAGCTTCTAAGTTGGTCTGGCTTGCCATGGCGCGAATCTCCTGTCGCGCCACGGAATCACGAAAACAAGCTGACCGGAATCCCCGATGAGTCAGGCGGAAGGACCTTTAGTATTATCTCATTCGTCTCCGCCGTCCCCTCGCGAGGCGATGTGTTCAGCCAGTGCCTTGACTGACGGAAACGCCAGGAAATCGCCTAGATCAAGGACATAGCCAGTCTCATCCTCGATCTTCATCGAGATCTCGGCCGCCGAAAGACTGTCGAATTCCAGCTCATCGAAGCGGATATCCGCCGCCGGATCGTGCATGCGCGGTCGGATGCTGCTGTTCTTCGATATAGAGAGAGACTCCTCGAGTGCGTCCAAGATCACCTGACGGATTGCGGTCGGCGTCATCCCATGACCTCGACATTGAGATAGCGGGGACAGGTGAAAACATAATCCGTTGTTCGAGGAATGGATCCTTCAAAGCGAAGACGAATGTCCATCCCTGAAAGAGCGGTGGTCATGCACTTCCAAAGGTCAAGGGCCAGTGGTCGGCCCAGGCAAGCATGCGCTCCCACTCCAAAAATGCGCAGGCGGTCGCGTTCCTCTGCGGAATAGCTGAAGGCTTGCAGCATAATACGCAATCGCGCGCCGCGAGCGAGGTCGATTCCGACGAAACGGCAATCCTCGCTGGCGATCCGCTCGATATAGGGAACACCGGTTTCCGGCGGCGTGGAGGGAAAGTTCATTTCGGCCGTCGACCGACCGCTCTCCAGTTCGAAGATGTAGCGAAGGCTCTCGCCAAGGGAGCCGAGGAGCGGATCGCGTCCGAGCATGAGAAGGGCCAGATGACGACCCTCCGCTTCAAGTCGGTCTTGAGGGAGCGACTGCTGTATGGTGGTGCGCACCTTGCCGACGTTGCGGTCGGTCTGGATCAGTTTTCGCGGTCCCATCGCGTGGTCAAAGGCCGGCGAAAGCGCCGCGAGGGCCTGCTTGTCCTCTATTACGACGTCGATTACTCGGCCCAGAAATGCATCAACGAGCGGCGAAAGTATCTCCGACATTACCTCGACTCTGCCAGGCCGCATGAGCCGCGAGAGATGCGGTGCAATAATTGCCGCGATCTCGGGGGTGATCTCTTTGCGCTTCGCGGCGAGATGTTCTGACATAACGCGGCGCAACGCCTTATGGCGTTCGCCATCGTGGCAGAGGGGTATGTTGGCATAGGCCAGGGCGAGGTTTTCCACCGGTTGTCCGGCGTTTGCCATATGCTTGCAGACGCCTTCAAAATCGGCGGTGAGGAAGCGCGGATCTGCGAGAAGCTCGGCGGCGAATTCTGCCTTGTCGACGACCCATCGATTCATCGTGGAATCAAAAAAGATACCCGACCGATCGCCAATGAAAAAGTCGCGCCGGTGCGGCGACCGATGCAAGTCGATTAAGCGAAGCTCCTCTCTATCCAAGCTCCCACCCGATACCAATTAAGGACACTCGCAGCGATAACCGCTACGGTTCTTTGGGGATACGGGGCTTGATCGCATAGTTCCAGTCGGGATGGAACGCGTCGCCCACGATGTCGAGAAGCTTCATCTCGGCTTTCTTGATTCGGATGCCCTTCTGGTAGGTGCGCTC
>CAMCWB010000092.1 GCA_945882315.1 Bauldia litoralis
CGGTATCAGGCTGAACGGCTTCGGGCTTCGTGGTAGTGCTCGTCATGGCGTGGTCTCCTGTCCGGCGCGTCAACGCTGGACTCGTTCGGGTTAAAGCACCCGGAGACTACGCCACCCTCAATTCCAACCAACTTCGCGACGGCACCGAAATCGTCACGGGACGTGATGTCGCCGGTGACGTCGATGTCGATGTCCTCGTCGGCCAGCGCATAGATGCCGGCATGGATGGCGCTGATGTCGCCCTCGACCATCACATCGATGCCGCCGTCGCTTGAGTAAAGGTCGAGAGCCGCGGCCGAAAGCGCGTTCGACCGGATGTCGCCGGTGACGTCGATATCGATCAGGCCGAAAGCGGATGCCGAAATGCCTTCCGACTCGTCGCCGAAGCCAGTGATGTCGCCGTCGACCTTGACCTTGACGTTGCCGCCGTCCGAAGCGGCGTAGATGGCCGCGTAGCTGCTCGACTCGACATCGCCCGTGACGTCGATGTCGACGCCGCTATAGCCATAGGCACTGATGCCGAACTTGTTGCCGTCGACGTCGCCGACGACATCGATTTCGACATCCGAGCCGATCGTACCCTCGGTCCTCGCATAGATGCCGGCGCCGTTAAGGGCGAAGATGTTGCCGGTATGGTCGATGTCGATATCGCCATAGGCGTTGACATTGATGCCGCTGTCGTAGGCGCTGATATAACCGTCAGTTGTAACCGTGACGCGTCCGTCGCGGGAGACCGCATAGATACCGTCATTATAGTACGAAGAGAGATCACTATCGGCGTATGTGGTGATGTCGCCGGTCTGTTCGATATCGATGTCGCCCGAGGCGTTCGCGTAGATGCCCTGCCGGCCGGCGGTGATATCGCCTTCATTGTCGATGTCGACTTTTCCGCCGGTGCTGTAGGCGAAGATACCGGCCCCGTCATCGGCGTCGATAGCGCCGCCCGAATGCGTGATGTCGACGTCGCCGTCGGCGCGGACATCAATGCCGTCATTGGCGGCATCGATGGCGCCGCCGACCGTTACGGAAGCCGAGCCATATTCGGAGGATGCATCGACGCCGTCACCATCATCACTGGTGATCCCACCGTCGACCTGGATGTCGATGTCTCCGTACGCTCTGGCGAAAACGCCATCGTCATCGGCTGAAATATCTCCACCGACGGTCAGCTCGACACCGCCATAGTAAGAAAAGAGCTGAAAGCCGTTGCCGACGCCGCCATCGACATCACCACTCACCTCGACGTCGATATCGCCTTCCGAATAGATTTGGACGCCGCCGGCGTCGTAGGTATCGCTGTCGCCGGCATCGATATCGCCGGTGACTTTGACCGTGGTAGTTCCGGTGACGTAGCCGGAACTCTCACCAATCTCGATGCCAATGTCTCCCGCGGTGATGTCTCCGGTCACTTCGATATCGATGTCTGTCCCGTATTCGATGTCGATACCGTCAAGCGCGGCGTCGATTTCGCCATCGACTGTCAGGTCGACGGTGCCCGCCGCGTTGGTGTAGATGGCGTCGTAGCCGGATTTCACGTCGCCGGTATGATCGACGTCGACACTGCCGCCGGAGTCGATGCTGATGCCGTCGTCACCGGAGTCGATATCGCCGGCGCTCGTCAGGTCGACATCGCCGTCGGCATCAATAAGGAAGCCATAGTCGCCGGCGGTTACATCTCCTTCGTGCTCGATGCTGACGCTGCCCGACGTCTCGATATCGAAGCCGTCACCAAAAGCGTCGATCTCGAAGGACCCGAGGTCGCTGTCGATGTCGATGTCTTGCCCGCTGGTCGCATGAAAGAAGACGCCGTCGCCGACCGCATCGCCGGTGCCATCCGCGGCATCGGGCGTTATATCGCGCGTCAGGTTCTCGATGTTCAGGTCCTCGATCACCGCGGCGTCGAAGTCGTCATTGCCGTCGCTTGAGATGCCGTCGCTCTGGTCGCCGGTGCAGGTCGCGGTGGTTGCCGATATCGTGCAGGTCGCCGGATCGGCGCTCGCGGCGCGCGGCATCGCCAGCCACATGGCGCCGGCCGCCGCCGTGCCGAGCAGCGCCGCCTTCCAGTTCGGCTTGGTGCCAAACGTCTCCGAGCCAAGGCCGGCATCGGCGCTGTAATTGTAGATGGAATGATCGACCGGTGGTCGGAGGGTGGCTTTGCGGACCGTCGAGGAGGCACTTTAAAAGGCGCTGCGTTCCCATTCTTGCCATGAGACGTTCCCCTCGGCGGCCCGATTCGGCCGCAAGCTACCCAATCGGCCAGAATGCTATCTCAATCGCGCCCGATTTCTACCGATGCGGGAACGGACTCCTGACTAAATTACGGATGTGACGAAAAAGCCTCACGTTCAGCGTGTATGCCGGCTTTCCGGCCAATCTGCTGATAGGCTGCGGGCATTGGCGGTGATACCGCACGATAGAAGGGCGAGAAGAGTGGAGAGAGGCGCATGAGTCCGACGGAGACATTGCAGCCGCACGCTGCCGACAACTCTGATTCGAGCCCCGCAAAGGCCGAAGGTTCGGATGCCGGCCAGCAGGGCAAGAAGGTCAAGATCTCCTGCAGCCGGGGCATGGCCGGCTGGCTGACGCGCAACAATGTCAGCCTGGCCTTCACCTCCTACCAGTCCGGCCGGCTCTATCTCACCGGCGTCGGCGAGAACAAGCGCATCTCCTTCCATGAGCGCTACTTCGCGCGCGCCATGGGCCTCGCGGCGGACCCGCAGCGCCTTTTCCTGGCAACCATCTTCCAGATCTGGCGTTTCGAGAATGTCCTCGGTAAAGGCAAGACGACCGAGGGTCACGACCGGCTCTATGTGCCACGCACCGCACACACCACCGGCGATCTCGACGTCCACGACATCGGCGTTCGCGCTGACGGCAGCATCGTTTTCGTCAACACATTCTATTCCTGCCTCGCCGAGCTCAGCCGCACCCATTCCTTCCGTCCGGTCTGGCGCCCGCCCTTCATCTCCAAGCTCGCGCCGGAAGACCGCTGCCACCTCAATGGACTGGCGATGCGCGACGGCAAGGCGGCTTTCGTCACGGCCGTGTGCAAGAGCGACATCATCACCGGCTGGCGCGACCGGCGCGGCGAGGGCGGCTGCGTCATCGATGTCCAGAGCAACGAGATCGTCACCCAGAAATTGTCGATGCCGCACAGCCCGCGTCTCCATGGCGGTCGCTTGTGGCTGTTGAATTCGGGGACCGGCCATCTCGGATCAATCGATCCGAAGACCGGCGAGTTCGAGCCAACGGTTTTCTGCCCGGGCTTCCTGCGTGGCCTGGCCTTCCACAAGGGCTTCGCCATTGTCGGCCTGTCGCTGCCGCGCAACGGCTCCTTCGCCGGGCTGCAACTCGATGCGGAACTGAAGAAGCGCGATGCCGAGCCCTGGTGCGGCATTCAGGTGATCGACCTGGCGTCCGGCAACATCGTCGAATGGATCAGGCTCGAGGGCGGCGTCACCGAACTGTTCGACGTGCAGGCGATCGCGGGCGTCCGCTCGCCGACCAGCACCGGCGTCGTCGGTGATCAGATTCAGAACCTGATCACCATCGAGCGCCCGCGGCCCCCCGCCGCTTCGTCGGTGAATTAGACTTTCCCGACAACCTTGAGCGCGAAGGCCGTCGCGAAGGCCGTCTCATGCAGCCGGTCGAAGCGGCCGGCGGCGCCGCCATGGCCGGCATCCATGTTGGTGCGCAGCACCAGGAGATTGTCGTCGGTCTTGGCGGCGCGCAGCTTCGCCACCCATTTCGCCGGCTCCCAATAGGTGACGCGCGGGTCGGTGAGGCCGCCAAGCGCCAGGATCGCAGGATAGTCGCGCTTAGCGACATTGTCGTAGGGCGAGTAGGCGGCGATCGTCCGGTAGTCCTCGGCGCTCTCGATCGGGTTTCCCCATTCCGGCCATTCCGGCGGCGTCAGCGGCAGCGTGTCGTCGAGCATCGTCGTCAGCACGTCGACGAACGGCACCTCGGCGATCAGCCCAGCGAAGCGGTCGCCCGCCATATTGGCGACGGCGCCGATCAGCATGCCGCCGGCCGAGCCGCCCCAGCCGACGATCCGGCCCTTGGCGGTGAACTTGCCGGCGATCAGGTAGTCGGCGGCCGCGATGAAGTCGGTGAAGGTGTTCGCCTTCTTCTCGCGCCGCCCGCTGCCATACCAGTGGAAGCCCTTGTCCTTGCCGCCGCGGATATGGGCGATGGCATAGACGAAGCCGCGATCGACCAGCGACAGGCGCGACGTGCCGAAGGCAGCCGGGATCGAGATGCCGTAGGCGCCGTAGCCGTAGAGGAGGCAGGGCGCCGTCCCGTCGATCCTGGTGTCGCGGCGGTAGAGGAGGGAGATCGGCACGGTCTCGCCGTCGGCGGCGGGGGCGTAGACGCGGCGCGTCACATAGTCGTCGGGATTGTGCCCGGACGGGATCTCGTCCTCTTTCCGCAGCACGCGTTCGCCGGTCTCGATGTCGTAGTCATAGATACGGGCCGGCGTCGTCATCGACGAATAGGTGAAGCGCAGCGTTTGCGTCTCGAATTCGTAGCCGTCGAGGATGCCGAGTGAATAGGCCTCCTCGTCGAAGGCGATCGGATGCTCGGCGCCGTTCGCGAGCGTGTGGATGATGATCCGCGGCAGTCCGTCCTCGCGCTCGAGCCGGATCAGATAATCCTGGTAGGCGACGTGGTGCAGGATGAGCCGGCCCTCGCGATGCGGGACGAGCTCGCGCCAGTTGGCGCGGCCGGGATCGGCGATCGGCGCGGTGACGATCTTGAAGTCCTCGGCGCTGCCGGCATTGGTCAGGATGTAGAAATCCGCGCCGCGATGGTCGAGGCTGTATTCCTCGCCCGTCCGCCGCTCGGCGACGAGGATCGGCTCCGCCGCCGGCGTCGTCGCGTCGATGAAGCGGACTTCCGAGGTTTCATGGTCGTGGCTGTCGATCAGGATGTAGCGGTTCGACTGCGTCTTGCCGACGCCGAGGAAGAATCCCGGATCGGGTTCCGCATAGACGAGGAGGTCGTTGGCCGGGTCGGTGCCGAGCACATGCCGGAAGAGCTTGGCCGGCCGGTGGTTGTCGTCGACCCAGACATAGAAGAGCGAAAGCCCGTCTTCCGCCCAGACGGCACCGCCGGCCATCGCCGGAACGACGTCCGGCAGGTCGGCGCCGGTGTGCACGTCGCGGATGTGCAGCGTGAAATATTCCGAGCCCTTGTCGTCGAAGGCATAGGCGAGCAGCCGGTGGTCCGGGCTGTGGGCCGAGCCGCCGAGGCGGTAATAGGCCTTGCCGGCGGCAAGCAGGTTGACGTCGAGGATGACCCGCTCGTCGCTGCCGTCGCGGCGGCTACGGACGAGGGCAGGGTGCTCGGCGCCCTCGGTGTAGCGGACCGAATAGGCATAGGGCCCATCTGTCGCCGGCACCGAGGAATCGTCTTCCTTGATGCGCGCCCGCATCTCCGCGAAGAGGTCGAGCCGGAGCGTCTCGACATCGGCCATCGCCGACGAGGTATAGGCGTTCTCGGCTTCGAGATAGGTTCGGATATTGGCGGGCAGCACGGTCGGGTCGCGCATGACCTGCTGCCAGTTGTCGGCGCGCAGCCAGGCGTAGTCGTCTTCGCGCGCGATGCCATGATTGCTCGTGGTCGTCGGATGCCGCGCCGCGATCGGCGGCGTAAACCCGCCGCCCCTGGTCTCGGCGGGCACCGTGGGCGTCATTCCGTCTGCTGTTCTATTGGCCATCGGGATCCGGTTTCAGGTCTGTGCAGTAACCAAGGCCGGCGCGCGCCCGGCCTCACGAGTAACGTAATATTGTTCGGGCCGCTTGTCGGCGGCGGTGGGAGCCGCGTGGTGCTGCGTCCGGTCTGGAGATATAGGGAGGAGGCGAAGGTGGCACAACGCGATAGGCTCGCCGGCTTGGACTGCACCGGCTGCGGTCGGGGCGACGCAAAAAGCAACCCCTGGGTGTAGTGCGGCGCGCTCATTGAGTGGACGTTAGTATACATTCTCGCCGCAATGACGATTTACGCTTTGCGAAGCGCAGGTTTCTCGTGTCGTTTGTTACTCTGTGACATACTGGCGCGCGTCGCGAGGGTGTTGAAGTACATTGACCCTGTCAAATATCCCCCTTGTATTTGAGGCGCTATGACTATAAGACGGCCACAAGTAACGGATTGCTCTAGTCGTTGCGCTCGACATGAGCGGCGCGATCAATTGTAGAGTTTATACGCCGTTACGACAGATTTCCTGAATAGAAACCAAACCGGGTGAACCATGAACGACCAAACGGCTGGCGCCGACCTGATTGATCTGGCGGCGGACATCGTCTCTGCCTATGTCAGCAACAATACGGTTGCCGTTTCCGACTTGCCGGCCCTTATTGCCGATGTGCATCGCGCCTTGAGCAACACGCATGGTGGCGTGCAGGAGCCCGAGCCGGAGCCGCTGAAGCCGGCCGTCAACCCGAAGAAGTCGATTTTTCCAGATTACATCGTCTGTCTCGAGGACGGCAAGAAGTTCAAGTCGCTGAAGCGCCACCTGCGCACGCATTACGACCTGTCGCCCGAGGAATATCGCGAGAAGTGGGGCCTGTCGGCCGACTATCCGATGGTCGCGCCGAACTATGCCGCCGCGCGCTCGGCGCTTGCCAAGAAGATGGGCCTCGGCCAGCAGCGCCGTCGCCGCTAGGCAATCTCGCTTAGAGTTTTGAAAGCCGCTGCCGATCCTCGGCGGCGGCTTTCTCATGTCCGGAATTCTTGTTCAGGCCGCGGCGCGGAGCGCTTCGGCGTCGGCCTTGATGCGGTCGACCAGGGCGCGGAGGCCGTTCGAGCGCTGCGCCGTCAGATGCTCGCGAAGGCCGATGCCGTCGAACACGGCCTCGGCGTCGGTGGCGAGGATTTCGGCCGGGCTCTTGCCGTCGAAGAGGGCGATCGCGATCGCCACCAAGCCACGCACGATATGGGCGTCGCTGTCGCCGGCGAAGGTGAGGTGCGGCGGCGTCTGGCCGCGGTCGACATGCGTCGCAAGCCACACCTGGCTGGCGCAGCCACGCACCTTGTTCTCCGCCGTCCGCTCGGCCTCGGGCAGTACGTCGAGTTCCTTGCCGAGCTCGATCACATAGCGGTAGCGGTCTTCCCAGTCGTCGAGAAGCGCGAAGTTCTCAAGGAT
This sequence comes from Bauldia litoralis, assembly GCA_945882315.1. Taxonomy (GTDB): domain Bacteria; phylum Pseudomonadota; class Alphaproteobacteria; order Rhizobiales; family Kaistiaceae; genus CAMCWB01. The sequence continues at coordinate 7,148 of CAMCWB010000092.1, forward strand.
TTTGTCGATTTTCATGGCGTCCGGCGCAATGGCTGTGCCGGCTGAATATAGTGTCGCCGGCCGCGCTGCAAACGACGCCGCGTGACTAAGCGGCCGGTCCCTGCCATTCCGGCGAGAGATCCTCGCCGGTGAGCGTGCCCTGGCCCTCGGCCGGGGCGGCAGGCTCGAGGCCGTCGTCGAGATAGCGGTAGAGCATCTTGGCGCCGTTCTGCGCCTTGTCGGCGAAGACCTGGAGCGCGGCGCCGCCGGTGACGCAGACATTCGGATTGCGGTCGCAGAAGCTCGACAGGTCGGTGACAACAGCGCGTGCTGCGATCATCCCCTCGATCAGCGACACGCGTGGCGCCGGGCTGTTCGATTCCGGATCGGCCGGAATGAACATGACCACGATCGACAGCCAGAAAGCCGCCCGAATAAGAAACATCTGTCTTCGTCCCCGACCTGAGAGCGTAAAGATCGCTCTCGATGCCGTGCAGTTTAGGCAAAAGCCCCTGAAAGTGCCGTTCAGCGCAAACCGCGGATTTGCTTAAAAATGTAAGCATCAACCGCGCTTTTCCTCGCTGGTTGCGCATCGTCGGCAAAAAAATCGCGTCGGCGGCCGGCGGTCCCTGGAATTCTCGCGGCGGCGTTAGGCTTTAGCGTTCCTTAAGGCGCGACTGACATAGTCCGCGGACCGTTTCTTGTGTCGCGTTGTTGTCCTTTGCATATGACCTTCGATCCCGTCGCCATAAGCAAGTTCCTGGACGGGATGGTCCATATGTCGGCCGTCGGCGACCGGCTGTCGATGCTGCGCCATCGCTCCTTCCTGATGGCGCATCTGGGCTTCGGCCTGCTGGCGCTCTGCGCCTTCCCGGTCTGGCTCGCTACCGCCGGTCCGACATCTCTTGCCGAAGCCCTGACCTTCGCCTGGCTCGTCGCGCCGATGGCGGTCGCTCTCTATCTGTCGCACAGCGGCAATCTCGACGCGGCGCATCTCCTCTCCGCCGCCGTCTTCACCGGCCTGATCGTCTGGACGGCAGGGCTTACCGGCGGCGTCCATTCGCTGGCGCTGGTCTGGCTGGCGCTGGTGCCGGTCGAGGCCTCACTGTCGGGCGCCCGTCGCGTCACCGCAGGCGCGATGGCGATTGCCGTCGCCGGCCTCGTGGCGCTCGCTTTCGGCACCGGCAATGCCTTCTTTCCGGGGCTCGGCGGTCTCGGCATATCGACAGCCGCCAATATGGCCATCGTGCTCGGCGCCATTTTCTACGCCGGCGGTCTCGCCCTTCGCGTCGACTTCCTGGCGCGCGTCAGCGCCGAGGCCGCCCGGCAGGGCGAGGAGCGCTATCGCCTGCTTGCCGATAACGCCACCGACATGATCACGCGCCACGGTGCCAATGGCGACGTCGAATTCGCCTCGCCCGCGTCCCGCGCCCTGATCGGCCTCTGCACCGCCGATCTTCTCGGCGACGGTCTCTTCCGCCGCGTCCATGTCGGCGATCGGCCGGCCTATCTGAACGCGCTGTCGCAAGCCTACGCCGCCAGGCGCGCCGTCACCGCCGGCTTCCGCCTCCAGCGCCGCACCGACAGCGCCGCCGCGATGCAGTTCGTCGATGTCGAGATGCGCTGCCGCCCGGTCGTCGCCGAGGACGGCGCCGTCAGTGCCGTCGTCGCCGTCACGCGCGACATCACCGCGCTCAAGGAGCATGGCGACGAGCTCCGCGCGGCGCGCGAACTCGCCGAACGCGCCAGCCACGCCAAGACGCAGTTCCTCGCCCATATGAGCCACGAGCTGCGCACGCCGCTGAACGCCATCATCGGCTTCTCCGAGATTCTGGAGAGCGACACGATCAGCAAGCTGCAGCTCGACCGTCGTCTCGAATATGCCAAGCTGATCCATACCTCCGGCGAGCACCTGCTCGAGGTCGTCAACGGCATCCTCGACATGTCGAAGATCGAGTCGGGCATGTTCGACATCCAGCCCGAGAAGCTGCCGCTCGGCCCCATCGTCGCCGGCTGCTGCGATATGATGAGCGGCCAGGCCTCGACCCGCGGCGTGGTTGTCGTGCGCAGCATTCCCGCGACACTGCCGGATATCTCGGTCGATCTGCGCGCCTGCCGCCAGATCCTCCTCAATCTCCTGTCCAACGCGATCAAGTTCACGGATAAGGGCGGCACGGTGCATGTCGGCGCCCGCGTCGATGGAAAGTTCGTGGCAATATTTGTCCGCGATACTGGCATCGGCATCGCCGCCGAAGATATACCGAGGCTGGGCACGCCGTTCGTGCAGGCCGAGACGGTCTACAGCCGTTACTACGAAGGCACCGGACTTGGCCTGTCGATGGTCAAGGGCCTTGCCGGCCTGCACGGTGGCCGCATGGCCATCGAGAGCCGGCCGGGCAAGGGCACCACGGCGACGGTGTGGCTGCCGATCGAGCCGATGATTGCGGCCGAGCCGGTGAAGGTTGCGGATGAAATTCTTGGACGGGTCGACGAGAAGGAACGCAAGAGTGCCTGAAAAGGGAAAGCGCCGGCCGGCGCAAGCGCGCGCTGCCGCAAGCGAGGTCGTCTTTGACGGCGTCATCGGACGTTTCGTCGACCGGGTCTTCGACAATCCGGCGATGTCGGGCGGCCTGTTCGTCATGGCGCTGACCGCCAGCGCCATCATGTCGAACGCCATGTTCCTCCAGAATGTCCGCCATCCCGAACCGCTTTTCGCGACGCGCCCGCCGCTCGTCGTCGAGCGCAATGCCCCGGCGCCGGTTCCGCTGCCGCCGCATCGCGACGACCAGACCGGCTCGGTGACGCCGCCGCTGCCGCGTCCGGCGCCCTTCGCGCCGATGCACAAGGCCGAAATCGTCAAGGACACGACCGTCCGCGACATCCAGGCGGTCCTGGCGAAGCGCGGCCTTTATCTCGGCGCGCTCGACGGCATGTATGGCGCGCTGTCGCGCTCGGCGATCATGACCTACGAGAAGGCCGCCGGCCTGCCCGAGACGGGCGAGGCGACGCCGGCCATCCTCGATCATATGCGCTCGTCCGCCGCCGCGACGCCGCTGCCCCCCGTCGTCGCCGCCGTGACGGCGCCGCAGCCGCCGGCCGCTGTGCCGATACCACCGCCGGTCGCCGCCGCCCCCGTTGTCGTCGCGCCGAGTGTCGAAGAGGTCCGCGCCGAGATCGAACGCCTGCGCTATGAGCGGATCCAGACGGCGCTGAACCGCATCGGCTACGGCCCGGTCCATGTCGACGGCACGCCCGACGAGGAGACCGCGAACGCCATCCGTCGCTTCGAGCTCGACAACGGCCTGCCGATCAGCGGCTCCGCCGGCGAGGAGGTCATCGAGCGTCTGGTCGCGATCGGGGCCTTGCCGACGGCCTGAGCATGTCGATGGTGCGCGTCACCTCGGCCCTCTGGGTTGGCGCCTATATTCGCCGCTGCTTCGGCGCCGGTTCCGTGGCGATGGTCCTGCGCCACGGCGCCGATGAGGCCGGCGCCATTCTCGTCGTCATCGACTGGCTCGACGGCACCGTCGATCTCTACGGCCCGGCGCCGCAATCGGCCTTCACCGAGACACGCCCGAGCGACCGCCTGTTTCACCGCTGGCTCGAGAGGTCGGATCGCCCCGCTGTGCAGAAGCGCATCGACAGCGAGCTTCGCTTCGATCCGGATATCTGGATCGTCGAGATCGAAGACAAGGCGGGCCGGGCCTTCCTCGACCTCGCCGGGGACTAGAGCTTTCCAGGGCTTGGCGGAAGCGGTGCGATAGCCTCTCCCATAGGGAGAGGGCTTTGAGCCTTGATGAGCGGAGCGAATTTAGGCGAGAAGGGTGAGGGGTTAGGGCCCGTCCGTGTTGTTCGAAGGCTCTACCGGGGAGCAAATAACTTGTGCCTTACCCCCTCACCCCGGCGCGCTAAGTCGCGACGCTCCTAAGCGCCCCGGCCCTCTCCCTGTGGAGACCTTTGCACAACGCGGCGCGCGGCGAGGATTTGTGTGTTGAGTAGCCTGCGGTGGTTTTCGGGTGGGAAGGGTTGCGGGGGAACCGGCTCAGGCGGTGAGGACGGCGGCCCTGCGAAGATTGTAGGCGATGACGAGAAGTCTGAGCTGGGTGAAGTTGGCGGCAAGCGAGAAGTAGCGGACCCTAGTGTAGCCGGAACATCGCTTGAAGGCGCCGAAGACGCGTTCGACGGCGGCACGGATCGGAGCAATCAGAAGATTGCGGCGCTTCTGCCAATGCGGCAGGTCCGGCTGGTTCTTGTGCGAGCGGTGCATGATGCGGTCCTTGATGCCGCCCGCCTTCAGTCTCTTCCGCCGTCCTTT
>CAMCWB010000093.1 GCA_945882315.1 Bauldia litoralis
TCGGTATCAGGCTGAACGGCATCGGGCTTCGTGGTAGTGCTCGTCATGGCGTGGTCTCCTGTCCGGCGCGTCAACGCTGGACTCGTTCGGGTTAAAGCACCCGGAGACTACGCCACCCTCAATTCCAACCAACTTCGCGACGGCACCCGCGAAGACCTTCAGGAACAATTTGAGTTGCATCTTGCCGACCTCTTGGCGCGCGCTCCGCGCTGGCGCCTTCAAACCCTGAGAATAGTGGCAGGGGCTATAGCTGGGCAATCGCCCGCAGGGTACTTCAAGAAGAGTTGTTCGTACCTGTTGCAATTCCGCCGAGGAACACGCGTTCCAACGTTCGCTTCGCCGTCTCGAAATGGTCGGCCCGCTCGACACGCTCGCCAAGTATGGCGCGGATTTGCACATCGAAATCGGCATAATGCTGCGTCGTCGCCCAGACCATGAAGATCAGATGGTAGGGATCGACCGGCGCCAGCCGTCCTTCGCCGGTCCAGCGGCGGATGACCGCCGCCTTTTCGTCGACGAGCATCTTGAGCCGTCCGGACAGGATCTCGCCGAGGATCGGCGCGCCCTGCATGATCTCCATGGCGAAGAGGCGCGAGGCTTTCGGGTCGTCGCGCGACAGTTCGAGCTTGCGGTCGATATAGGCGGTGATCTCGGCGGCCGGATCGCCCTCCGGGTTGAGCGCTTCGAGCGGCGTCAGCCACATTTCAAGCGTCCGCCGGAGGACGGCCAGATAGATGTCGTCCTTCCGCCGGAAATAGTAGAGGAGGTTCGGCTTCGTCATTCCGGCGAGGAGGGCGATCTGGTCGACGGTCGCGCCGCGGAAGCCGTAGGTCGAGAAGACCTCGAGCGCCGCGTCGAGGATCTTCTCTTCGTTTTCTTCCTGGATGCGGGTGCGCTTGCGCGTCTGTCCGGCGCGGGCCGTGTTGCCGTCGGACGTCGGGGTCATGCCGCGCCTCTTCCGCACATTTTCAAAGCGACGATAAGCCCCTTGAGGAGCCTTTTGAATCTATCTAACGTCCCTTGACCAATTGGTCGAATTTTCGCCGTTTCTCGTAGATCAAATGGCCCGCAGGCGCAAATCGCATGAGGCGGGTGCCATCCATTGAAGCGGCGTTGCGGAGGCTCCCATGTCTGCGATGCAAGCGACGAGCGGCACCAATAATCTCGAAGCGCTGTGGATGCCCTTCACTGCCAACCGGCAGTTCAAGAAGGCGCCACGCATGCTGGTTGCCGCCGAGGGCATGTACTACACGACGGATGACGGGCGGAAATTGCTCGATGGCTGCGCCGGCATGTGGTGCTGCAATGCCGGCCACGCTCGTCCGCGTATCGTCGAGGCGATCGCCAACCAGGCGAAGGAGCTCGACTACGCGCCGGCCTTTCAGATGGGCCATCCGAAGAGCTTCGAGCTCGCCGCCCGTCTCGTCGCGCATCTGCCGCCCGGCCTCGACCATGTCTTCTTCACCAATTCCGGATCGGAATCGGTCGATACCGGCCTCAAGATCGCGCTCGCCTACCAGCGCACCATCGGCCAGGGCACACGCACCCGCCTGATCGGCCGCGAGCGTGGCTATCACGGCGTCAATTTCGGCGGCATCTCGGTCGGCGGCATCGTCAGCAACCGGAAAGTCTTCGGCACGCTGCTCACCGGCGTCGACCATATCCGTCATACCCATGATCCGGCGCGCAATGCCTATTCGCGCGGCCAGCCGGAATACGGCGCCGAACTCGCCGACGATCTCGAAAGGCTGGTTGGCCTCCATGATGCCTCGACGATCGCCGCCGTCATTGTCGAGCCCGTCGCCGGCTCCACCGGTGTCCTCATCCCGCCGAAGGGCTATCTCGAGAAGCTCCGCGCCATCTGCGACAAATACGGAATTCTCCTGATTTTCGACGAGGTCATCACCGGCTTCGGCCGCCTCGGCGCACCGTTCGCGGTCGATCGTTTCGGCGTCACGCCGGATATCGTGCTCACCGCCAAGGGCGTCACCAACGGCGTCATCCCGATGGGCGCCGTCTTCGTCAAGAAGGAGATCTACGAAGCCTTCATGACCGGCCCGGAGCACATGATCGAGTTCTTCCACGGCTACACCTATTCGGGCAATCCGATGGCGGCCGCGGCCGGGCTCGCGACGCTCGACACCTATGAGGAAGAAGGGCTGCTGACCCGCGGCACGGAGCTCGCCGACTATTTTGCGGACGGGCTGCACAGCCTCAAGGGGCTGCCCCATGTCGTCGATATCCGCAATTGCGGACTGGTCGGCGCCGTCGAACTGGAACCGATCCCCGGCGAGCCGACCAAGCGCGGCTTTGCAGCCTTCCTGAAGGCTTTCGAGAGCGGCCTGATGCTCCGCACCACCGGCGATACCATCGCCATGTCGCCGCCGCTGATCATCGAGAAACCGCAGATCGATTTCCTGTTTGACACCATCCGGGGCATCCTTCAAACACTTGATTGAATGTTGGAAGCAACCGCCGTCCGGGCGGACCAGGGAGGGAATATGCAGACGGTACAGAATGGCATCGGTGGCGAGGTTGTCGGCTCGACGAGCCCGCGGACTGCCCCGGTTTTCAACCCGGCCACCGGCGAGCAGTCGGCGATCCTGCCGCTGTCGACCAAGGCCGAACTCGATGCGGCGGTTGCCGCCGCCAAGCTCGCCTTCCCGGAATGGGCCGAGACGCCGCCGCTGAAGCGCGCCAAGCTCTTCTTCCGCCTGAAGCAGCTTCTCGACGACAATACCGATCGCATCGCCCGCGCCATCTCGGCCGAGCACGGCAAGACCTTCGCCGACGCCGTCGGTGAGGTGCAGCGCGGCGTCGAGGTCGTCGATTTCGTCTGCGGTATTCCGCATCTTCTCAAGGGCGAATTCTCGCGCCATGTCGGCCCGGGCATCGACTGCCATTCCGACCACCAGCCGCTCGGCGTCGTCGCCGGCATCACGCCCTTCAACTTCCCGGCCATGGTGCCGATGTGGATGTTCCCGGTGGCGATCGCCTGCGGCAACACCTTCATCCTGAAGCCGTCCGAGAAGGATCCGTCGGCCTCGATGATCATCCACGAGCTTTTCAAGGAAGCCGGCTTCCCGAAGGGCGTCTTCAACGTCGTCCACGGCGACAAGGAGATCGTCGACGCGATCCTGACGCATCCCGACGTCAAGGCGGTGTCCTTCGTCGGCTCCACGCCGATCGCCGAGTATGTCTACAAGACCGGCACCGCCAACGGTAAGCGCGTCCAGGCGCTCGGCGGCGCCAAGAACCACATGATCATCATGCCCGACGCCGATATCGACAAGGCCGCCGACGCGCTGATGGGCGCCGGTTACGGCTCGGCCGGCGAGCGCTGCATGGCGGTCTCGGTCGCCGTGCCGATCGGCGACGAGACGGCCAACCGGCTGATCGAGGCGATGGCGCCGCGCGTCCGCGCCATGAAGATCGGACCCGGCACCGATCCCGATGCCGAGATGGGCCCGCTCGTCACCAAGGAGCACATGAAGAAGGTGCTCGGCTACATCGACGCCGGCGTCAAGGAAGGCGCCGAGCTCGTCGTCGACGGCCGCGGCTTCAAGCTCCAGGGTTACGAGAACGGCTATTTCGTCGGTGGCTCGCTGTTCGATCACGTCAAGCCGAATATGTCGATCTACAAGGAAGAGATCTTCGGACCGGTGCTCTCGGTGCTGCGCGCCCCGAACTACGATCACGCCGTCAAGCTGATCAACGCCCATGAGTTCGGCAACGGCACGGCGATCTTCACCCGCGATGGCGACGCGGCCAGGAGTTTCGCCGACAAGATCGAGGTCGGCATGGTCGGTATCAACGTGCCGATCCCGGTGCCGGTCGCCTACCATTCCTTCGGCGGCTGGAAGCGTTCGCTGTTCGGCGATCACGCCATCTATGGACCGGAAGGCATCCACTTCTACACCCGCGTCAAGACCATCACGACGCGCTGGCCGGAAGGCATCAAATCCGGCGCCGCCTTCGCCTTCCCGACGATGAACTAGGAAGCGCGATGCAGGGCGTTGCGCTCACCAGAAGCGGCTTACCCTCTCCCACAGGGAGAGGGCTTCGAGCCTTAGCGAGCGCAGCGAGATTAGGCGAGAAGGGTGAGGGGCTGCGGCCTCTCGACGTGAACACCGAGGCGCCGAGCCGCCCCACCCACCGTCCTTCGGACGGTCCCCCCTCCCCAAACGGGGAGGGATGGGAGTTCGCGGATGGTCTTACGAGCAACATAACGACTGTGCTTGCGGCCTTGCCGAAACGCCGTCCCAATCTCCAATCCCTCCCCGGCACGGGGAGGGGGGACCGCGCGCAGCGTGGTGGGTGGGGCTCTCCGGCGACGACGGAGCGCTGACCCCATGCCCCGGCCCGCCGACAATCTCAGGATCAACGGCGACCGGCTGTGGGACACGATCCACGAGATTGCCGAGATCGGTCCTGGCGTCCGCGGCGGTAATAACCGCCAGACCCTGACCGATGCGGACGGCGAAGGCCGCCATCTCTTCCAGAAGTGGTGCGAGGCTGCCGGCCTCACCGTGGGCGTCGACCAGATGGGCACCATGTTCGCCCGTCGCGAGGGCACCGAGCCGGCCCTTGATGCGGTCTATGTCGGCAGCCACCTCGATACGCAGCCGACCGGCGGCCGCTATGACGGCGTTCTCGGCGTCCTCTCCGGCCTTGAGCTCATCCGCACGCTGAACGACCTTGACATCAAAACGCGGCGTCCGATCGTCATCGTCAACTGGACGAATGAGGAAGGCGCCCGCTTCGCGCCGGCGATGCTCGCCTCCGGCGTCTTTGCCGGTGTCTTCACGCAGGACTACGCCCATGGCCGCAAGGATCCCGAGGGCAAAGTATTCGGCGACGAGCTGAAGCGCATCGGCTGGGCGGGCGCGGAGAAGGTCGGCGCCCGCAAGATGCATTCCTATTTTGAGTATCACATCGAGCAGGGGCCGATCCTCGAAGCCGAGAACAAAGAGATCGGCGTCGTCACGCACGGGCAGGGCCTGTGGTGGCTGGAGTTCACGTTGACCGGCAAGGAAGCCCATACCGGCTCGACGCCGATGAACCTCCGCGTCAATGCCGGGCTCGCCATGGCGCGCATCTTCGAGATGGTCCAGTCGGTGGCGATGGAGAGCCAGCCGGGCGCAGTCGGCGGCGTCGGGCAGGTGTTCTTCTCGCCGAATTCGCGCAACGTCCTGCCGGGCAAAGTCGTCTTCACCGTCGACATCCGTTCTCCCGAGCAGAAGAAGCTCGACACCATGCGTGCCCGCGTCGAGGCGGAGGCGCCGAAGATCTGCGCGGCGCTCGGCGTCGGCTGTGCGATCGAGCCGGTCGGTCACTTCGATCCGGTGACATTCGATCCGACGTTGGTCGATCGCGTGCGCAAGGCGGCGGAGCGGCTCGGCTATACGCACATGAACATCATTTCCGGCGCCGGCCACGACGCCTGCTGGATGGCGCGGGTGGCGCCCGCCACCATGATCATGTGCCCCTGCGTCGACGGCCTCTCGCACAATGAGGACGAGAAGATCACCAAGGAATGGGCCGCAGCCGGCGCCGACGTCTTGTTCCATGCCGTCGTCGAGACGGCGGAGATCGTCGGATGATGGAAGAGCACTGCAAGACGCTGATGAAGCTCTATCGCGACTTTAACGATCGCGACATCGAGAGCGTGCTCGAACATCTGGCGCCGGGCGTCGACTGGCCGAACGCCACGACCGGCGGACGCGAGATCGGCCGCGATGCGGTACGCCGCTATTGGACGAAGCAGTGGTCCGAGATCGATCCGCGCGTCGAGCCGCTCGACATCACTTTCGACGCCGACGGCAACGCCCATGTCCGCGTCGACCAGCTCGTCCGCGCGCTCGACGGCAAGATCCTGCTCAATCGCCAGGTCGAGCATGTCTACGAATTTTCCGGCCCCTTTATTGCAAGAATGACCATCGTCGAACTCGACGCCGCCAAGGACGACGAGGAAGACGAATAGGCGGCGCAGCCGCGTGATGTCTCGGAAGGAGTTGCGATGTCCACAGTGATCCGGGGCGGGACGATCGTCACCGCCGACATGACCTTCGCCGCCGATGTCCTCATCGACAACGGCGTCATCACCGCGATCGGCAAGGCGCTGACCGGCGACACGGTCATCGATGCCTCCGACTGCTACGTCATGCCCGGCGGCATCGATCCGCACACCCATCTCGAAATGCCTTTCATGGGCACCACGGCCTACGAGGATTTCTCCTCCGGCACCAAGGCGGCGATCTCCGGCGGCACCACCATGATCGTCGATTTCATCCTGCCCGGTAACGGCCAGTCGCTGGTCGAGGCGCTGCAGGACTGGCACCAGAAGGCGGGCAAGGCGGCCGCCGATTATTCCTTCCACATGGCGATCACCTGGTGGGGCGAGAAGGTCTGGAAGGAGATGGAGGAAGTCGTCCAGCGCGGCGTCAACACCTTCAAGCATTTCATGGCCTACAAGGGCGCGCTGATGGTCAACGACGACGAGATGTATCAGTCGTTCCTGCGCTGTGCCGAGCTCGGCGCGCTGCCGCTCGTCCATGCCGAGAATGGCGACGTCGTCGCCCGCCTCCAGCAGAAATACATGGCGGCCGGCATCACCGGTCCGGAAGGCCACGCCTATTCGCGGCCGCCCGAGGTCGAAGGCGAGGCGACCAACCGCGCCATCATGATCGCCGACGCCGCAGGCGTGCCGCTCTATGTCGTGCATGTCTCGAGCGAGCTGGCGCATGAGGCCGTCCGCCGGGCTCGCGCGCTCGGCAAGCGCGTCTATGGCGAGCCGCTCGTCCAGCATCTGACCCTCGACGAGGGCGAATATTTCAACCGCGACTGGGATTATGCGGCCCGCCGCGTGATGTCGCCACCCTTCCGCGACAAGGTCAACCAGGATTCGCTCTGGGCCGGCCTCTCCTCCGGCTCGCTTCAGGTCGTCGCCACCGACCATTGCGCCTTCACCAGCGAGCAGAAGCGCATGGGCGTCGGCGACTTCACCAAGATCCCGAACGGCACCGGCGGCCTCGAAGACCGCATGCCGGTCCTCTGGACCAAGGGCGTCAGGACGGGCCGCCTGACGATGAACGAATTCGTCGCCGTCACCTCGACCAACATCGCCAAGATCCTCAACATCTATCCGCGCAAGGGCGCCATCGCGGTCGGCGCCGAGGCCGATATCGTCGTCTGGGACCCGAAGAAGAAAAAGACCATCACCGCCGCCACCCAGGCCTCGGCGATCGACTACAATGTCTTCGAGGGATTCGAGGTCGAGGGCCTGCCGCGCTTCACCCTGTCGCGCGGCGACGTCGTCTTCGCGGATGGCAAGATCACCGCCGAGGATGGCCGCGGCAAGTTCGTCGACCGGCCGCCCAACGCACCGGTCAGCCAGGCGCTCTCCTCGTGGAAGGCGCTGACGACGCTGCAGCCGGTGAAGCGGTCGACGAAGAACATGCCGATGGGTGTTTAGGACAAAGGAATGACGGTGGAGGCGATTGTCGCGACAACTGAGAGTGAAGCGGCGCGAGCCGACAGCGACACCGTCATCGATATCAGCGGCCTGTCGCTGACCTTCGCGACCAATGACGGGCCGGTCGAGGCGCTCTCCAATATCGGCATGAAGGTCGGCCGCGGCGAGTTCGTCTCGCTGATCGGGCCGTCCGGCTGCGGCAAGACCACGCTTCTGCGCGTCATCGCCGATCTCGAAAAGCCGACCTACGGCACGATCACGGTCAACGGCGTCTCGCCCGAGGAAGCCCGCAAGAAGCGCGCTTACGGCTATGTCTTCCAGGCGCCAGCGCTCTATCCCTGGCGCACCATCGCCCGTAACGTCGCCCTGCCGCTCGAGATCATGGGCCTCACCCGGTAAGAGCAGCGCCAGCGCGTCGCCGACAACCTCGAACGCGTCAATCTCAAGGGCTTCGAGCGCAAATTCCCCTGGCAGCTTTCCGGCGGCATGCAGCAGCGCGCCTCGATCGCCCGCGCGCTCGCCGTCGAGCCGGACCTTCTGCTCATGGACGAGCCCTTCGGCGCCCTCGACGAGATCGTCCGCGACCATCTCAACCAGCAGCTTCTCGAATTATGGTCGAAGACCAATAAGACAGTGATCTTCGTCACCCATTCGATTCCCGAAGCGGTCTTCCTCTCGACCCGGATCGTTGTCATGTCGCCGCGCCCCGGCCGCATCCACGACGTCATCAAATCAACCCTGCCCCACACCCGCAATCTCGACATCCGCGAGACGCCGGAGTTCCTCAAGATCGCCCACCGCGTTCGCGAGGGCCTGCGGGCTGGGCATAGCTATGAGGATTGACCTTTCCACGAATGCTGAGCTGAACCTCCCCACCAAACGCGGGTTTACCCGCGTTTGGCATTCAAAAAGGCTGAAGTCGGAAACATCCGACTTCAGCGAGGGGAGGTCAAAACCGCGTAGCGGTTTTGGGAGGGGGGCTGGGCCTCACCTCGTGGCATACCCCCTCCCGAAATCGTCGGCGCTTCGCTTGCCGATTTCGACCTCCCCTCGAGGGGGAGGTTCAAGGCCGCAGGCTCTGTGCGCTCCATGACATCGGCGACACGGCCGATGGCCGCCGCCTATGCTGTGCCGCGCCCCAGCTTCCTCGCGAGCCGCTTCGTTGCCGTCAGCGCCATCCTGCTCGTCATCCTCGCCGTCTGGTATGTCGGCGCGATCTTCCTCAACACCAACGCCCAGAACCTCTTCGATGCGCGCGACGGTCGCACGCCGACTCTCCGCCAATTCATCGAGAGCACCTGGAGCCAGTCGAAGCCGCGGCTGCCGGCGCCGCATCAGATCGCGATCGAACTCTGGAATACGACCGGCGAGATCGCGCTCGCCACCAAGGGCACTTTCGTCGAGCGCGTTCAGAAGACGCTCGCCAACCGGCAGGGACTTTTCTACCACACCAGCGTGACGCTCTCCTCGACGCTGCTCGGCTTTGCCATGGGCACTCTGCTCGGCATCGGCCTCGCCGTCCTCGTCGTCCACGTCGCCAGCCTCGACAAGAGCCTGATGCCCTGGATCGTTTCCTCGCAGACCGTACCGATCCTCGCCATCGCGCCGATGATCATCGTCGTGCTCGCCGCCGTCGGCATCACCGGTCTCCTGCCCAAAGCGCTGATCTCGACCTATCTCTCCTTCTTCCCGGTCACGGTCGGCATGGTGAAGGGCCTGCGCTCACCCGAGCCGATCCATCTCGACCTGATGCGCACCTACAATGCCGGCAGCGCCCAAATCTTCTCCAAGCTCCGCTGGCCGGCCTCGCTGCCCTTCCTCTTCGTCTCGATGAAGGTGGCGATCGCCGCGAGCCTCGTCGGCGCCATCGTCGGCGAGTTGCCGACCGGCGCCGTCGCCGGCCTCGGCGCGCGGCTTCTCGGCGGCTCCTATTACGGTCTCACCCTGCAGATGTGGGCGGCGCTGGTCGCGGCCTCGCTGATGGCCGGCATACTGGTCGCTATCGTTGGCTTCATCGAGCGCCGTGTCGTCCGGCGCATGGGGCTTGCGCGGTGAGTGCCACCTTGCGCAACTGGCAGGGTTTTCCGGCGATTCTCGCCTTCGTCACGCTGCTCGTCCTGCCGGTGGCGCTTGTCGATGGCCTCCCGGTCTTCGTCGCCGGCCTCGGCGTCGAGATGATCCTCGTGCTTCTGCTGTTGCTCTTCGCGCTGTTCGCCGCGACGCGGACCGATGCGGCACCGGCCGGCGATCTGGCGCTCGCCGTCGGCGCTCTCGCTGCCGCAGCATTGACGATCCGTTATCTGCCGGGCGCCGAGCTGGCGATGACCGAAGCCGCCCGCAGCGCCGCGGCGGCGGGCCGCTCGACGATGCTGGCGCGCATCGCGATCGTTCCCGGCCTCTGGGCGCTGGCGCTTCTCGCCTGGCTCCTCGCCTGGCAACTCGTCTCGCGCCTCGCCGTCGCCCGCGGCCCCAACAGCAGCGCCCATTTCCTCCTCGGCATCGCCGTGCCGCTGATCTTTGGCCTCTCGCTCCTCTTCCTCTGGGAGATTCTGGCGCGCGGCTTTGGCGTGCCTTTCGTCCTCCTGCCGCCGCCTTCCGCGATCGGCGCGAAGATCGCCGCTTCGCTGCCGATCCTGCTGGCCGATTTCCGGCAGACTTTCCTGAAGGCCGTGCTCGCCGGCTATGCCATCGGCTGCCTCTCCGGCTTTCTCGTAGCGCTCGCCGCGGATCGCGTCGCCTCCCTGAAGCGCGGCCTGCTGCCGATCGGCAATCTCGTCTCGGCGCTGCCGATCATCGGCATCGCACCGATCATGGTCATGTGGTTCGGCTTCGACTGGCAATCCAAGGCCGCCGTCGTCGCGGTCATGACTTTCTTCCCGATGCTGGTGAACACGCTCGCCGGTCTGACGGCGTCCGATGCCATGCAGCGAGACCTCATGCAGACCTATGCGGCGACCCATCGCCAAGCGCTTTTCAAACTTCGGCTGCCCGCGGCTTTGCCTTTTATTTTCAATGCTTTGAAGATCAACTCGACTCTTGCGATGATCGGAGCCATCGTAGCCGAATTCTTCGGTACGCCGGTCGTGGGCATGGGCTTTCGCATCTCCACCGAGGTCGGTCGCTTGAATATCGACATGGTCTGGGCGGAAATCGCCGTGGCGGCACTCGCCGGCTCTCTTTTCTACGGCATCGTCACGCTGATTGAGCGCCTCGCCACCTTCTGGCATCCATCGTTTCGGCAATCCTGATCATCGGAGGAGTTTCATGAGAAAGATCTTGCTGGGCGCCGTCGCCCTCGTCGCCGGCCTCGCGAGTGGCCCGGGCTTCGCGGCGGACGCCGTGACGCTGCAGTTGAAGTGGGTCGCGCAGGCCCAGTTCGGCGGCTACTACGTCGCCAAGGACAAGGGCTTCTATGAGGAGGAGAATCTCGACGTCACGATCAATCCGGGCGGCCCGGACAACGCGCCCGAGCAGGTGATCGCCGGCGGCGGTGCAGATGTCATCGTCGACTGGATGGGCGCCGCGCTCGCCGCCCGCGAGAAGGGCGTGCCGCTCGTCAACATCGCGCAGCCATTCAAGAAGGGCGGCCTGCTGATGATCTGCCCGAAGGACGGCCCGGTGCAGACCGAAGCCGACTTCAAGGGCAAGACGTTCGGCGTCTGGTTCTTCGGGAACGAGGTTCCATTCTACGCCTGGATGAACAAGCTCGGCGTCCCCACCGATGGCGGCCCGGATGGTGTGACGGTTCTGAAGCAGAACTACGATGTCCAGCCGCTCATCCAGGTGCCGTCGCGAAGTTGGTTGGAATTGAGGGTGGCGTAGTCTCCGGGTGCTTTAACCCGAACGAGTCCAGCGTTGACGCGCCGGACAGGAGACCACGCCATGACGAGCACTACCACGAAGCCCGAAGCCGTTCAGCCTGATACCGAG
>CAMCWB010000094.1 GCA_945882315.1 Bauldia litoralis
TCTTGCTCACGATAATGAGCGCCCCGTGCCCGGCGGCACGGACCTCGTTAGCGGCGAACAAGCGCTGTCCCCGCTCGTCGAGCTTGCAGCCCAGCGTTTCCCAGCGCAGTCTGATGCCGTCCCCGTCGATCATGCCGACGGCACTTACACCCGTTCGCGCCGCACCGGAATCCGCCCGAGTCGATTCGCCGCACGCCCAAGGATCACGATTCACTTATCGTTGCAGGTGTCCTGAGGCCGAGCACCCCCGCATTGACGAGGCCGACGACCATCACGGTCATCGCCGTGCTCGATTGGATGACGCCGGTGATGAAGGTGCCGGCGGCAAGGCCGGTGATCGGCTTGCCCGCCACCTTGGCGAGGAGCGAGCGCATGCGGTTGACGGCGAGCGACTGGATGCCGGTCGCCATGAATTCCAGGCCAAGCATGAAGATGCCCAGGCCGCCGATCACCGGTACGATGATCTCCTTGAAGATATCGACTTCCATCGTGTCGCCCCGTCATTCTGAGCCGGTGCGGGCATGGAGGTGCACGCGAGCCGGCGTCGCCTGCAATTGTCCGCGTCCGCGACCGCATCGGGAGGGATACGGAGCGCGCCACGGAGAGTTGCTTCCCCGTCAAGTCACGAAGAATTTAGCCGGGCTACGATGACAGCCTGACGACACACCGGCTGAACCGACCGTCGCTCAACGATCGGCGGCGAAGACCGTGGCGCGCGCGATGCGGAGATAGCCGGCGTCGCCGGTCGCGGCGGGATGATCCTGGTCGACGTCGATCTCGACGGTCTCGCCGGAATCGGTCCGCGCCACAATGCGCCGGCTGCCGGGCCGGCTCATGACGCGGAGGATGTGGGCCGGCAGCCCCGGCGCCTCGGCGCTCCATTGCAGGTCCGCAGGCCGCACATAGACTTCGGCCGGCCCGTTGCGGACGCCGGACGCCGCAACGGTGACGCCATGTTCGAGCGCCGCGATTCCGTCCGTCACGATGGCGCCGAATTTATTGACATCGCCCAGGAACTGCATGGCAAAAGCCGATACCGGCCGGCGCGTCACGTCTTCGGGCGTTCCATCCTGGATGATGTGGCCCTTGTCGAGGATGACGACGCGATCGGCGAGATCGAGCGCCTCCTCCTGGTCATGGGTAACGAAGAGCGTCGTGATGCCGAGCTCCTCATGCAGGCCGCGGAGCCAGCGGCGGAGATCGTGGCGGACATTGGCGTCGAGCGCGCCGAAAGGCTCGTCGAGAAGCAGCACGCGCGGATCGACCGCCAGCGCCCGGGCGAGCGCGACGCGCTGGCGCTGGCCGCCCGACAATTGCGCCGGGAAGCGCTCGTCGAGGCCGTCAAGCTGCGTAATGCCGAGGAGTTCGCGGACACGCTCCTGGATCTGCGCCCGCGAGCGTTTCACCGCCGAGACCTTCATGCCGAAGCCGATATTCTCGGCGACCGTCATATGCGGGAAGAGCGCATAATTCTGAAAGACGAAGCCGACGCCCCTGTCGCGGACAGGAATGTCGGTCGCGTTCTCCTCATTGAAATAGATCTCGCCGCTGTCGACGAATTCGAGCCCGGCGACGAGGCGGAGAATCGTCGTCTTGCCCGAGCCCGACGGGCCGAGCAGCGCCACTAGCTCGCCGCTCGGGATGTCGAGCGAGACGCCGCGCACGGCGCGAAAGGTATTGAAGGTCTTGACGACCGAGGCGAGGCGGATTCTCACGCGGCCCTCTTGATGAGCGCGGGTTGATCGGCGGGCGAAACGGCTTGCGGGCTGCGGCCGGCGCCGCGGCGCTCGATCAGGAGCTTCGCAACGAGCGTGACGATCGCAACGACCGTCAGCACCGAGGCGGCGGCGAAGGCACCGACCGTGTTGTAGTCGTGATAGAGCAGCTCGACATGCAGCGGCAGCGTGTTGGTCTGGCCGCGGATGCTGCCCGAGACGATCGACACCGCGCCGAACTCGCCCATGACGCGGGCATTGCAGAGCACGACGCCGTAGAGCAGCGCCCAGCGGACATTCGGCACCGTCACCGACAGGAAGGTCCGCCAGCCGCCGGCGCCGAGCGAGGTTGCGGCCTCTTCGAGGTCCCTGCCCTGCGCCTGCATCAGCGGGATCAGTTCGCGCGCCACGAAGGGCGCAGTCACGAACATGCTGGCCAGCACGATGCCGGGCAGGGCGAAGATGACCTTGATCTCGGCATCCTGCAGCGTCGGCCCGAGCAACCCCTGCAGGCCGTACACGAAGAGATAGGCGACGCCGGCGACGATCGGCGAGATCGAGAAGGGAATCTCGATCAGGACCAGCAGGAAGCGCCGTCCCGGAAAATCGAATTTTGTGATCGCCCAGGCGGCGGCGAGGCCAAAGACCGTGTTGACCGGCACGACGATGAGCGCGGTCACGACCGTCAGCAGGATGGCATGCTGCGTATCCGGATCGCCGACCGTCTTCGCGAAGACGTCGACGCCGAGCGAGAAGGCCTGTGCGAAGATGGCGACGAGCGGCGCCACGATGACGATTGCCGAGACCACGAGGACAAAGCCGATCAGCGCCCGCCGGAAGGCCGGGTTGTCGCCGGTGAGCGGAACGCGCCTGCCGGGACCGCTCATCGCGCCCTCGCCATGTAGCGGAGCGAACGGGCCTGCAGGATATTGATCACGGCCAGCATGACGATGGCGATGATCAACATGACCGAGGCGATCGCCGCGGCCGCGGGATAGTCGAACTCCTCTAGGCGGATGAAGACGAGGAGCGAGGTGATCTCGGTCTCGAAGGGCTGGTTGCCGGCGATGAAGATGATCGCGCCAAACTCGCCCAGCGACCGGGCGAAGGCCAGCGACACGCCGGCCAGCAGCGCCGGCGTCAGCAGCGGCAGCATGACCTGGCGGAAGATCGTGCCGTCACGGGCGCCGAGCGTCTGCGCCGCTTCCTCGAGCGCCGTGTCGAGATCCTCCAGCACCGGCTGCACGCTGCGGACGATGAAAGGCAGGCTGGTGAAGCACATCGCCACCATGATACCGGTGATGGTGTAGGCGACCGAAATGCCGAGAGGGGCGAGCAACATGCCGAACCAGCCATTCGGCGCGAAGAGCGCGGTCAGCGCGATGCCGGCGACGGCGGTGGGCAGCGCAAAAGGCAGGTCGACGATCGCATCGAGAAGCCGGCGGCCGGGAAAACGGTAGCGGACCAGCACCCAGGCGAGCGCGAAGCCGAAGACGAGGTTGAAGGCGGTCGCCGCCAGCGCCGCCAGCACCGTGACCCGGTAGCTCGCCACCGCCCGCGGCGAGGAGACGATCCGCCAGTAGTCGTAGAAACCGAGGCTCGCCGCCTTGAAGACCAGCGCGCCGAGCGGCAGGAGAACGATGATCGAGACGTAGAGCAGCGTTATGCCGAGCGTGAGCGGCAGCCCTGGCAGGACGCGACGCGACATCTTTTCCCTGTCCCTAAAAACGAAGCCGGGAGGCCGATACCACGGCCTCCCGGCTGAACTCCAGTGCGGCCGAGCCTAGAGCAATGTCAGGAAAAGTGGAAACCGGCTTTCCGTCCGACATTGCGCAAATTCAAAGAAGCTGGAGCAAGATCCGCTTCCGTCGCAGCGGATCTTGGCTCTAGCGGCTGCCGTAAATCTGGTCGAGGAGCGCGTCGGCCGCGAAATGCTCCTTCTGGACTTTGTCCCAGCCGCCGAAGACGTCCTCGACCTTGAGGAGGCGAACCTCGGGGAACTGGCTGGCGAATTCGGCCGCCACCGCCGGATCGTTCACGCGGTTGCCGTTCTCGGCGAGAATGCGCTGGCCGTCATTCGTATAGAGGAAGTCGAGATAGGACTTGGCAAGCTCGCGCGAGCCGCGCTTGTCGACCACTTTGTCGACGATCGCCACCGGGAACTCGGCGAGCAGGCCGACCGGCGGCACGACGATGTCGAACTTGTCGGCGCCGAATTCCTTCTGGATGCCGCGCGTCTCGGCTTCGAAGGTGATGAGGACGTCGCCGATCTCGCGCTCGACGAAGGTCGTCGTGGCGGCACGTCCGCCGGTATCGAAGACCGGCACGTTGTCGAAAAGCTTGGTCACGAATTCCTTGACCTTCGCGGCGTCGCCGTTGAAGGCCTCGAGCGCATAAGCGGTCGCCGCCAGATAGGTGTAACGCGCATTGCCCGAGGTCTTCGGGTTCGGGAAGATGACCTTGACGTCGTCGCGGACCAGATCGTCCCAGTTCTTGACCGCCTTCGGATTGCCATGGCGAACAAGGAAGGCCGGCAGCGAATAATAGGGCGAGGCGTTGTTGGGGAACTGGCTCTTCCAGTCGGCCGAGACGAAGCCGCCCTCGACCAGCACACCGATGTCGGTCACCTGGTTGAGCGTCACGACGTCGGCCTCGAGGCCTTCGAGCACGGCGCGGACCTGCTTGGATGAGCCGCCATGCGACTGGTCGACGGTGACGTCCTTGCCCGCCGTAAATGCCTTGTTGATGCTCTCGAAGAGTTCGCGCGAGATGTCGTAGGAGACGTTCAGCAGCGTCGTCGGCGCCTGGGCGCTGGCGTGCAGGGAGAAGAAGGCGAGAAACGCCGCGCCTGCGATAAGAATTCGTCTCATGGCCATTTTTCCTGAAGTTCGCCGCCGAGATTGAGGTGGAACCTATGCGGCCGGCAGCCGGGCGACGAGGTATGGATTTTTCCCCAGCTTCCCGGGAGAGGAAAGTTCGACCCTCTGGACGGTAATCGGGAGCCGGGATTGCCCGAAGCTACCAATAGCCCGCCGTCTAGAGGTTGCGCAGGACCGGCGCTGCCTTCTGGCCGAGCGCCCGCCAGGTGCCGGCGAGGCCGAGGCAGACGGTCAGCGCCAGGGCAACGGCCGCCGCCCCCAGAGCCGGTCCCGGCATGAAGACGAAATCGATCTCCATGACATTGGCAAGGACGAACCAGGCCGCGAGCGCGCCGGCGACGAGGCCGAAGATCGCGGTGGCAAGCCCGATCATCAGGAATTCGAGGCTGAACATGCCGATCAGCCGGGTCCGTGTCGCACCCAGCATCTTGAGGATCACCGCATCGTGGATCCGCTGCCGCCGGCCGGCGGCGAAGGCGCCCCCCAGGACCAGCATGGAGGCGAGCAAGGTGATCGCCGAGGCGCCCCGCACCGCCCAGCCGATCCGCTCGACGATGCCGTTGGCGGTCTCGACCGCGTCCTTGATCCGGACCGCGGTCACCGCCGGAAAGCTGTCGGTCACTTTGGTCAGGAGCGCCAGTTCCTCGTCGAGCGTCCCGCCATCGCGAAAGGCCAGCGTCGCGATGTTCGAGTAAGACGCGCCGCGGAACGTGTCGGGTGAGAAGACCATGACGAAATTGATCGACAGCGATTGCCATTCGACCGAGCGGAAATTGGCGACCGTCGCCGTGATTTCGCGGCCGCGCACATTGACGGTGATCGTGTCGCCGAGCTTCAGATGCAGCCCATGTCCGACTTCCGTCTCGATGGAGACGAGCGGCGGCCCATCATAACCGGCAGGCCACCAGACCCCTTCGGCAAGCGACGACGCGGCCGGCACTTGCGCGGCGAAGGTGACGCCGCGGTCGCCATCGAGCGCCCAGCGTATGTTCGGATCGGCCGCCACCTCGCCCGCCGGCACGCCCGCGACTTGTGTGATCCGGCCGCGCAGCATCGGCACGAGATCGAGATCGGAGGCCGGAGCTTCCTTGGCGATGAAGTCACGGAAGCGGTCCGTCTCGGCCGATTGCAGATCGAGGAAGAAGAGGCTCGGCGCATTTTTGGGAATCGAGCCGATCAGGTCGCGGCGGAAATTACCGTCGACCAGCACCACGGTGACGATGAGGGCGAGGCCGAGGCCGAGCGACAGCACCACGGCCGGCGTCAGCGCGCCGGGCCGATGGATATTGCCGAGCGCCAGGCGCAATTCGGCGGAGTGGATGCGCGGCGCATGCTTCGCCAGCCACATGATGGCGGAAGCGACGATCTTCAGGAGCAGGAAGGACGCCGCCAGCGCTACCGCGAAGACGATGGCGATCCGCCGGTCGTAGGAGAAGCCGATCGCCAGCCCGGCGAGAAGCAGGAGCGGCAGCCCCGCCGCAGCCAGGTAGATGGGCCGCGATGTCACCTTCACCGGCGCGATCTGGTCGCGGAAGAGCGCCGTGGCGCTGATGTCGCGCGCCCGGCCGAGCGGCAGCACACCGAAGGCCAGCGCCGTGGCGAAGCCGTAGACGGCGGCGATCAGCAATTCGACCGGATAGACGCCGCCGATCGGCACGGGCAGCACATCCCTCAGCGCGAAGTCGGCCACAAACGGAATCGTGGCGCCGACCAGAAGCCCGGCAACGATGCCGAGGCCGGCAAGCATGAGGATCTGGACCAGATAGACGACCACCGCGAAATTCGCCGGCGCGCCAAGGCATTTCAGCGTGGCGATGACATCGCGCTTGCCTTCGAGATAGCTCGCCACCGCATTGCCGACACCGACGCCGCCGACGATCAGCGTCGTCAGCCCGATCAGGGTCAGGAAGACCGAGAAGCGCTCGATGTTGCGACGCAGACGCGGCGCCGCATCCTCGCGGCTCTGCACCTGCCAGCCGGCCTTGGGAAATTCCCTGGCGGCACTGCCGGTCATCGCCGCGATGGCGGCATCGTCCGTGTCCTCTCCGAGCCCGAGGCGATAGGCCCATGTCACGAGGCTGCCCGGCTGGATCAATCCCGCCGCATCGAGGGCGGCGCGACTGACCAGCAGGCGCGGCCCGAAGGAGAATCCGCCGGCCAGCTGATCCGGCTCGTTGTCGATGATGCCGGCGAGTCTCACCGTGGCAGTGCCGACCGTGACGAGATCGCCAACCGAAAGACCGAGCCGCGCCAGAAGGTCCGGTTCGGCTACACCACCGAACACAGCGCCTTCTTCGCGCAGCAGGGAATCGAGTTGCCCGCCGCCGGCGATGCTGACCGTTCCGGCAAGCGGATAGGCGCCGTCCACGGCCTTGAGCTCGACCAGCGCCTGCCCCGAACCATCGGGCTTGCGCGCCATGGCGCGCAGCGTCGCAACTTCCGACACCGCCCCGCTGCGATCGAGGAAGCCACGTTCTTCCGGACTGGCCTGCCGCTGCACGAGTTCGAAGGCGAGGTCGCCGCCGAGAAGCGTGCGGCCCTCGCGCTCGATGCCTTCCGTCATGCCCCGCGCCACCGATCCGACGCCGGCAATGGCGGCAACGCCAAGCGCGATACAGGCGAGGAAGATACCGAAGCCACGCAGGCCGCCACGCATCTCGCGGAGTGCAAAGCGAAACGGCAATCCCCGCTGCATGCTCAGGCTTCCGCCGTCTGCCGACGGAATTCCGGCGCGTCCTCGGCGATCAGGCCCGAGTGAAGACGCACGACACGGCCAGCCCGTGCCGCAAGCGCAAGGTCATGGGTTACGAGAACGAGCGTCGTGCCGTGGCGGGCCTGAGCCGCGAAGAGAAGGTCGGCGATCATGGCGCCGTTGGCCGCGTCGAGATTGCCGGTCGGCTCGTCGGCGAGCAGGATCGACGGATCGGGCGCCAGGGCGCGCGCGATGGCGACGCGCTGCTGCTCGCCGCCGGAGAGCTGGGCCGGGTAATGCGACAGGCGGCCGCCCAATCCGACCCCGACCAGTTCGCGCTCGGCCTGGCCGAACGCATCCGCCCTGCCGGCAAGCTCAAGCGGCACGGCAACATTCTCGAGCGCTGTCATGTTGGGGATGAGGTGGAAAGACTGGAAGACGATGCCGATCTCGCGGCCACGGAGGCGCGCCAGCGCATCCTCGTCGCGCGTCGTCAGATCCTCGCCGGCGACCACGACGCGGCCGCGGCTCGGCCGCTCGAGCCCGGCAATCACCATCAGCAGCGTCGACTTGCCGCTGCCCGACGAGCCGACCAGGCTGACGCAACTGCCCTTCTCAACCGTGAGATTGATGCCTTTGAGAGCCTGGACCTCCGCCGCCCCCGTCCCGAGCCGGACTTCGATACCTTCGCAGAAAATGGCCGGTTCCGCCGCGCCGCCGAGCCCTATATCCATTTGTCCCTGTCTTGTTCAACCAACTCCGCCGCGTCTCATATGGGAGACTTAAGTCATTGGTCCAGCTAGCGCATCGTATCGCCGCAGCCCTCGCCGTCCTTGCGGTCCTGATGGCGACCCCCGCCTTGGCGGCGCCCTTGAAGATCCTGGCCTTCGGCGACAGCCTGACGGCGGGATACGGCCTCCCCGACACGGACTCCTTTGCAAGCAAGCTCCAGGCGGCTCTTAAAGCCCGCGGTCACGATGTGGTCGTGGTCAATTCCGGCGTCTCCGGCGACACGGCGAGCGATGGTGCCGCAAGGCTCGACTGGTCGCTCACCGACGACATCGGCGCCGTCATCGTCGAACTCGGCGCCAATGACGCGCTCCGCGGCGTCGATCCGGCCGTCACCCGCCAGGCCCTCGACACGATCCTGGCGCGCCTCTCCGAGAAGAAGCTGCCGGTGCTGCTGGCCGGCATGTATGCGCCGCGCAATCTCGGTTCGCCCTATGTGGATGAGTTCGACCGCATCTATGGCGACCTCGCCAAGCAGTATGACGCCCTCCTCTACCCCTTCTTCCTCGACGGGCTCCTCGGCCAGGCGGCGCTCAACCAGCCGGACGGCATGCACCCGACCGCGGCCGGCGTCGACGTCATCGTCGAGCGGATCATCCCATCCGTCGAAGACTTGATCGCAAAAGCCGCCCCGTAAGGGGACTTTGCAAGACGGTGCGTTGCTGGGGTCCTCCCCCGTTTACGGGGGAGGTGGCGACACGAAGTGTCGTCGGAGGGGGCGGCGACACGGAAAGCTTATCCCAGGGCCTCTCTATTTCCTTCAGAAGCTGTGGTCGCCCCCTCCACCGCCTACACCCAACTCGGCCATAGCCGAGTTGGGCATCCTATAGTGCTCAAGTCGGGTAGACCCGACTTGAGCGGTCCCCCTCCCCCGCTTCGCGGAGGAGGACCAACCATCCCGCCGTCATCCTAAACGGCACGCTTGCCCAGTCGGTCGAGGAACCAGTCGCCGATGAGGTCGTGCTTGTCGGCGGGATGGTTGTAGATGCAGTGATCGCCATCCGCGAAGATCTGCAACTGCTTGTCGGCGGACCCGGCCCAGCCCAGAAACTCGGTCACGTCGGCGACCGAGACCATCGGATCGAGGCCGCCATGCGCGATCAGCAGAGGGCACGCCATGGCGCGCAGGTCGGCCGTGACCTCGACGGTGCGCCAGATGGCTTCGACGCTATCGACAGGAACGGGACCGCAGAAGGCTTCGACCTTCGGAAAGAAACCCTTCCGCTCGCGTTGGGCGAGCGGTGTCCGCAAGCCGCCATTGTTGCAGCAGGCGGCGATGCGGCGGTCGACGGCGGCGAGCTTCATGGCGAGACCACCGCCCACGCTGTTGCCGAGCACGCCGACCGGCGCACCGCCCGACCGCTCGACAAGAAAGGTGATCGCCGCCGAATAGGCGGCCGGCCAATTCTCCTCGAGGAAATGACCGTGATCGAAGCGCGTCTCGCCTTGCCCGGGACCGTCGAGCAGCAGTGCATCGATGCCGCGCCGCGCCAGCGCTTCGCCGAGGCCGAGCAGATCCATGCCCCAGCCTTCGATACCGCCGATTATCAAGACACTTGGCGCCGGCTTTCGGCCGCTCCCGACGAACCAGCCGACCATCGGCTTGCCGGCGAAATCGACGCTGACCTTTTCGCAATTCGGATCGGCCGTGAAGGCTTCATGGAACAGCTTTGCGGCATGGCGATAGATCTCCCGCCGCTCGTCTGTATCGCGCAGCATCATCATCTGGCTCATGCGCAACAGCGCCGATGTCCTGATCAGGAGATCGCGGCGGCTGTGAGCCGAAAGCGGCAGGCCGGAATCGCCCAGCCGCGCCAGATGCTGTTCGGCAACGGCCGTCGCCGCGTCCTTCCACGGGACGCCCAGCTCGACCAGCTTCCGAAGCTCGCCGGCATCGCCATATTCGACGCTGTAGCCCATCAGGCGCTGCAGCGTGAGCTGACGGAGGGCAGCGTCGGATTCGTCGGACAGAGTAGCAGGGGCGGGGCCCCTGCTACGCGAGGGCGGCGTGAGAGTTAGAATCTCGTTCATGGCGATCCCGGTTATTTTCTTGTTGGCGCGACAGCGCGATGAGAGCCGCTAATCGGCAGCAAAGCAATTGCCGTCCATCGAAGCCGGTCGACCGCCAGTCAATGTGCGGTTTTACACATTCGGCCGCGGTGCTGTCGTGCCACCCTCCCTCTATGGAAATGCGACAAGCCGGGCGTCGCAAGAAGGCCCGCTCAAACCGCGGAAACAGGAGATGCGACGATGGCAAGAATAGCGTTATTCGTGCTGCTGATGGTCATGGCCTCGACCGCAACGGCGCAGCAAGCCTGTCCGGCAGGCTTCATCTCATGTGGCGAAACCAATCAGCTCTGCTGCCCCCAATAGACGGCGGCAGTCGCGCTCCGAAAGGAGTTTCCCATGGCCCGACGCAAAACGACAAGAAGCTCGATTACCCGAAACTGGAATATGCAAAAAATCGCATTGGCGGGCGTCCTGCTGCTGCCCATGCTGGGACTGGGCGGTTGGTTCGCCCTCGCCTCCGACGATGCCGGCCGGCTCAAACCGATCCTCGGCGAATACGGCTACACGGCCCTGACGCCGCCCTCCCGGTTTTTCGGTCCGGGCACCTTCGTCCTGGTCGAGCCGCTTAAGGACGGCACGCTGACGCTGCATCTCGCCTGCAAGATGGACAATGTGGCGCTGGCGGCGTTGTGGCAGCGCTCGGGCACGCTCGACCAGAGCTTCGTGACCAAGGTGAAGAACTCGTTCGAGGCTTCGGCCGAGGCTTTGCAACTCGTGAAGTCGAGTGCGAAGGGATCGAGAGCGGAGGACATGGATGTCGCGCTCCGCGAGATCAGCATCGTCACCATGCCCTATGAGAGCCTGCTCGGCGTGCGGACCCAGTATCTGCGCGACACCTGCGAACAGGCGATCATCTGGAATCTTCGGGCCGGAGCGTCCGTGTGCCAGACGGAAGAAGCGCTCGAAGCCGACATCCAGTACAGCGCCAAATCGGAGAATGAGATCGGCGCCAGAGGTGGGCTTCAGTTGCCCGAGCAGGCCGGCGGCTCGTTCCAGACCGGCCGGCAGGCATCCCGGGAAAACCAGGCGGAGGGCAACGACCTCATCCTCGGCGTCAGGGTCAGGACGTCCAACTGCTTCTTCCTGGAAAAGGCCGGCAAGCACATCGCCAAGATCGGTCTCTGACACGCCCTCCCAAGCGGCAGAGACAAGTCCGGCCGGCGCCCGGACCCCCGGCC
>CAMCWB010000095.1 GCA_945882315.1 Bauldia litoralis
GCACTCGACACCCGCATCTATCAAAAGGGCATCAAGGTCAGCGACGCCGAGATGGTCGACCTCGACATCACCGGAGACCCGTTCCATCCCGAATGGAACTACACAATCAAGCCCCGAAGCTCGTAGCAATTATTGTGCGGCGTGGCCTAAGCGGCGGCTCCGCGAACGCATGTTCGACGAAACGCAGGCGGCGTGAAGTGGACGCCGCCGAAATAAAAGAAGCCGGGGGCGGCCAGGCCCACCGGCTTCCAGAAGATCGCCTTCATAGCAACAAAAGCGAGCCTGATTTTATGTCACCGAACCGAGCAATTCAAGTTTTGCGCCTGGAGTCGCGGTTTGGCCTCAGCGCACACACCGCCGCTGTCGTGGCCGAGCTTGCGTTCTCGGTACGGGAGGCGCGCGCATGAATATCCAGGGACCCCGCGCCAAGCTTCCAAACCGCCGTGATCGCGAGTCACTCAACTTCGACCACGGAGGCTTCACCTTTACCGCCGGCATTGGTCGATTTCCGGACAACAGCATTGCAGAAATATTTCTCGCTGCGAACGTCAAGAGCGGAACTGCCATCGAGGCTTGGGCGCGAGATAGCGCCACCCTCGCCAGTATTGATTTTCCATTCGGCGCAGACGTCGAGACGATCCGACATGCGCTAACGCGCGAAGCCAACGGACGGGCCTCAAGTCCTCTTGGCGAAGTCCTCGACATCATCGCCGGGCCTGGAGAAGCGGCATGACTGACAAGGACGTCACCCTAGCCCGCATGCGCCGCGGCATCGCCTGGCTCAAGATGCTGCAGTTCGACATCGAGGAAGCGGAGAGCTTGCTCCGCGATGATCGGATTACGCCCATCGGCGCAGTCGTCATGCTCCGCGATGCCGGCGTTGCGGAGATTTGCTGCATACCGGAGGTCGACGCCGATACCGGCTTCCGGACCCTCGACGAGGGGGACGCTTGAGAGCAACTGCCCGCCTTGTCCCTGCCGACGAGCTCCAGGCGCTGGCGGAAGCCCCGGCGACGCCTTCGCGCGCGTCAATGTCGCTTCCGGGTGCGGCACGGATAATTGAGACACCCGGCTGAGGTAGAATTGAACCTCAACCGGAGTGTTACAGATGACGAATGATGAAGGTCTCAAGCCCGAAGGGTCGGCGGAGCGCTCCGCCAAAGCTGGCGTAGGCGACCCTTCGGGCGTCGCCGGGACTGGCGCGCAGCGTTTTTCGGTTCAGCGCAAGATGGCGGTCGTCGCACGACTTGCACCTGATCCGTGATCGCGCTGCCGCGCTGGCCGAGGCCGGCCGCGTTTTGAAACCGGGCGGCCTCCTCATCTCGAAGACCCCCTGCCTATCCGAGATGAACCCTTTCATTCAGATCGCAGTGCCCATCGCTCGGTGGCTCGGCAAGGCGCCGAGCGTTTCGTTCTTTGACGCCACACTACTCGAGACAGAGATCGCACGCGCAGGCTTCACGATCATCGAGCGGGCGCGCCATGGCTCGGGCCGCAAGGATCCTCGGATCTTCCTTGTCGCTCAAAAAGCCGGCCCCCAGTGCACGCTGGGCAAGGGCCATGAGCGCCAGCGAGCCGCCCACCCCTCGATTGTCGGCACGGGTCAGGACGAGGACATATTTCACGGTAACGATGAGAATAAGCGACCAAAGGATTAGCGACAAAATGCCCAGAACACTGGACTCCAACACCGCGCCGTCCTTTCGCATCGAAGCCGCAATAGCTTCACGGAACGCATAAAGCGGCTTGTGCCGATGTCGCCATAGACGACGCCGACTGAACCAAGGGTGAGCGCCCAAAAGCGGCTAATGGGAGGGGTGCTCTGGCTTGGGATGGAGCTCCCGGATTCGGGAGAGCCGGAGATAATGTTGGTCAAGTTGCACCGCGTACTGCACCGCCAAGCGAAGGATGGGGTCCTACCATACGGCGGGATTTGTCACCAATTGGCTTGACCTGGCATACAGAAACTTTCAGCCAGGTACGTCCGACTCCTCAACGACTTATGCCCGACGAGGAGCGCCATCGGGCGGGCGAGGCACCATCATCAACATCCGTTCGCCCGAGAAGGCGAAATCTTCGCGCGGGGGCCGGGACACGTCCTCACTGATCCGACGGCACGCACCCCTCGCAATTCATCCGCGAATATGCGCGCATGTTCGGCGCGCCGAAGCGCGACATCACCGAGTTGAAAGCAGCACTGCCCTCATAGTGGTGCAATTTATCCGCCGCGGAGGCGCAAGGTCGGCGGCCAGGGCCGATCGAGAGGCGCCTCGATCAGATCCGCCGCCGAGGCGACGCCGGAATAGAGCGACGGATCGGTACCATAGGCGATTCCCTTGCCGGTCATGCGATCATGCTGGGCCGCGACGATGCGAAGAGCGTCGACGAAGCGGTCGAGATCGAAGGGTTCCTGGATCACGGCTCCGCAGCCGCTCTCGAGGATGTGCCCGCCGTAGCCGCACAGCGCCGTAGCGACGACGGGAAGGCCGTTGAAGATCGCTTCGAGAATGACCATGCCGGCGGCCTCGCTTCTCGCCGGGTGGGCGAGGACGTCCGCGACCCGCAAGGCGCCGGCGAGACGGTCGTCGCCTGGGGGCACGTAGCCGAGCCAGGCGATCCTCTTCTCGACGCTAAGTCGCCGCGCTAGCCGCAGGGCCGGGCGGGCCTTCGGGGCGTCCTTCGGCACGCCGCAGACCAGAAGCTCCGCCTCGGGGACGCAGGCAAGCGCCTGGATGACACGGTCCAGCCCCTTCGTCTCGGGCTGGAGACCGATCCACAGCCATAGCGGACCGCTCCCGCTAATCCCGAAATCTCTCAGCAGAGCCTTGCGTTCCACCCCGCCGACAGGCTCGGCGCGGCGCATGGCCGGAGCGACAGGCGGCGGCATGATCGCAATGCGCTCCGGAGCGACATCGTAGCGCTCGGCGAACTCGGCCACCTGGCCGCGCGTCAAGCCGATGAGCCGCGCCTCACTGCCGCGCGCCATGCATGCCGCCTCAAGCCCTGCCAAAGTCCGGAAGCGTGGCGTGGCACGCTTCCAGAGCGGCTTGTCGGGTCGGTCGAACATGCGGTGGACGAGTACGACAATCTGCGCCGGCATGGGTTGAAAGGCGACCGTCCGGTCGTACCCGCTGCGCGTCGCGTCGGCGAAAGCAGCCGCGAAGACGCGAACCCGCCCATGATTCGTGCGCGGCCGCGTTGCGCCCTCGATGCGCAGGATCCTTCCCGGCACGGTCGAGGGCGCTGCAGTCGTCACGATCGTCACCGCATGGCCGCGCGCCTCGAGGCTCGCGGCGATCTGCAGACACAGATTCTCGGCGCCGCCGCGCGGCTCGATCCTGAAGATTCCGAATGCGACGGAAAGCGGCTTCATGCCGGCACCAGAAGCCGATTCGTTGCAGGAAATGTAACGGAATTGAACTCCACCTGCACTCCGTTCCGCTTCCTTCACGGCTTGTGGTACACTCAAAAGGTACTCGACCAAAGCCCAGGCAATATCAATGAGCCGGATTGTCTTCGCAGACATGACAAGCGCCTATGACGGCAGCGCGCTCGAGGCGCGACCGCTTGGCGGGACCGAATCCTCGGTCATACGGCTCAGTCGGGAGCTTGCCCGACGCGAGCATGACGTTACGGTTCATACTCCCTGCTCAGGACCGTCCGAGCAACAGGGCGTGAAGTGGCGCCCTTTATCTGCGCCCGCCCGCGTGGCCTGCGACCTCTTTGTCCCGGTCCAGCAGCCGCGGCTCCTCGGCTTCGTCCCAGGCCCAACCAGACTGGCGATATGGCTGCTCTGGAGACCGAATAATCTTCGCCACTACAAGCAGATCGGGCGGATGTGGCGCTATCGGCCGATACCGATCTTCATGAGCCGAATGCAACAGGCTGGCTACTCGGCCTTCCTGCCCCGCCCTCATGGGGTCTTCATTCCTCTCGGGCTTCCCGACGAGGTCCGCCATCAGCCGCCACTCGCCACACCTCCACCGAGGCGGGCGATCTTCGCTTCGAACCCGAGCCGCAGCCTGCACGAGCTCGCCGTTCTCTGGGCTGGCTCCGTCCTGCCGCGCGTTCCGGACGCCGTCCTCGACGTTTACGGAATCAACGGCCTTACCGACGGCCGCAGCGGATGGGAGGCCTGGGAGGGAAATTGCCTGCCGGCCGGTCTTTCGCCAGCCGCCAAGGCGTCCATCCGCATCCACGCACCGACATCCCGCGAAGGTCTGAAGCGCGCGATGCGCGAGGCGCGTGTGATACCCTATCTCGGTCACAAGTCGGAGGCCTTCTGCCTGACGCTGGCGGAGGCTCAGGCGCTCGGGCTGCCGGCCGTGGTCGGGCTGACCGGGTCGCTGCCCGAGCGGGTCGTCAATGGCGTGACCGGTTTCCACTGTTCCGACGACGAGGCATTCGTCGAGGCGACCGTCGCCCTGCTGACCGACGACGCCCTTTGGCGACGCCAGCACGAGGCGGCGTTGGCGCTTCAACAAGGCCTGTCTTGGAGCGATTACGCCGATGCGTTCGAGGCTGGGTTGCTCTAGTCTGGAACAAGGCGACCGAGAAAAAAGGCGCTCCGGGAAATTGATTGGGTGAAGATCTTGTCGCTGCGCGTATTGGAATTCGGGCCGCTTCCGCTCGTCAAGACCGCATACCCAGCAGAAACGGTCTTTGTATCTATTGGCGCAGATCCGGTCGCCGACCGGAGCGACACGTCCTACGACTTATCGCCCGACAAGGTCCGCCGAACCTTGACCTTGCTCAACGATCCAACCTTCGATGCGATCTTCGTCTCCCGGCCTTCGACACAAAGGCGTTGGTACAACACGCTTGTCCGCCTCATCTTCAACCGACGAATTGCGGAGCGCGGCGTTCCGGCCCTGCGGGTCTTCGGCGACCGCTTGCTCCGCCTCGGCGCAAAGGCGCCACTGATCGTCTTCGATCCATCGGATGCGACTTTCGCGGCGAGCGATGCGATCTGGCTGTGGCGGAAGGCAGCGGTCGTTTTCAAGCGGGAGCTGCCTCTCGATCCATGGCAGATGTTCGCTCTCACGGTGCATGGCGATCTTCCGACCCCGCGCTTCCGCCGCAAGGCACGCTATCGGGCGCTGGTCGCGAAGGCACGGCCGATGTCTCTTGGCCTGACGGCCTCGCTCCAAGCAAAAGTCTCGCCCGAAGCGCCAGAAAAGACAGTGGACATCTTCTTTGCCGGCCACACCTTGGGCAATTCCTGGCTTCGCGAGAAAGGAACCGAAGAGCTCGCCGCCTTGCGCGCGAGCGACCCGAGCATCACCATCGACGTCGCCGAGGAAATGATGCCTCATGACGCGTTCCTGCGACGCTGCGCGAGGGCCCGGCTCGTCTGGTCGCCCGCGGGCTTGGGCCATGACACCTTCCGCCACTACGAGGCGGCCGTGTGTGGATCGGTTCCGCTCATCAGCCGGCCGACGATCCTGCAGTACGCGCCGTTCAAGGACGGCGATACGGCCTTCTTCTACGATCCGGAAGGACAGGGCCTAACCGCCGCGGTGCGTCGCGCATTGGCCCAACGCGGCGCGCTCGGCGCCATGGGGATGGCGGCGCGTGCGCATGTGCTCACCCATCACACGGTGCGGGCCCGCGTCGATCATATGCTTGCCGCGGTGTCGGCCGGAGGCGTCTAAAAAAAGGCGGAACGCGTCCCGAAGGGTTCCTCGACCGCGGCAACGAACCTTTCCGCTGACTCCCGCCAGGTTACCTGCCGATAGCTCCGTGCCCTGTCGGCCCACGACTGCCGGTGGGATTCGTCATCGATCATGCGTTTGATCTCGCGGTACCAGGCGTCGGGATCGTGCGGATCCAGACAGATTCCAGCATCGCCAACGACCTCTGGAATGGCGCCGCCGGTCGAGGCGATCACCGGGGCTCCCGCCAGCATCGATTCGATTGGCGGCAGTCCAAAGCCCTCGTAGATCGAGGGGTAAAGCGAGAAGGCCGCCTCCGCGTAGAGCGTTTTGATGAGGTCGTCGCCCAGGCTCTCAAGATGGAAGATCGAACGGCCGAACTCCGGGTTTGCGGTTAGGTCGGCGAAGAACTTTTCCATTTTCCAGCCGGAGCGGCCGGCCAGCACGAGTTTGAAATCCGCTTTGTGGATAACGCCGTCGGCGCTCAGCCTGGACCACACGTCGACGAGCATATTGTGGTTCTTGCGCGGTTCGATCGTCGACACGAAAACCGCGTATCGACCGGGCTGCAGCCCGGCCGGAAGCGAGCGCTTGCCGGACGGAGCCGAGAAATCCGATCCAAGCGGCACGATGCGGGAATCCGTGAGGTCAAAGCCGAGCGAGCGGCAAAAGGAACGCGCGTCGCGCTCATTAATGCTTGCGTTGAAAATCACGCGATCGGCGGTAGCAAAGGAACGTGCGTAGTAGCCCCCGAATGCTACGGCATCCTTTTCGCCATACCATTCCGGAAAAAGGATCGGGATGATGTCGTAGCAAAGCACCACTCTGCGGAGGCCGCGACGCTGCTCCGCGATAATCGCCTCGAGATTGATATGGTACCAGTCGGCCTGGGCACTGATGAAGACGTCACCCGATACGATCTGCAGCGTGTCGTCCAATATCATGTCCAAGGGTGGGCAAGGTCTTAGACTGCCATCGTCATTCAAGTAGAGCGACCGCTCGCGATCCTTGATCAGCCGGCGCACCAGGCGCTCCCGCCAACCTCCCTGCTTTCCGTTCACGAACAGGCCGCGCTCGAGCTCGGAGATGAGCTTGCGGCGAAACCGCGTCAACCAGAATAAACTGTTGCCAATCGGTCTCGGCAGGCGACGGAGCAGCGGACGATCCCTCCCCGCGGCATTCCATAGCAGCGCCGGTTCGACCGAAGCTTCGTTCTCGATGACCCGGTCCACCCATTCCGGCCGGATCGCCCTCGGCCGGTTCAGGTAGGGATCGAAAACCGTGAAGACGATCTCCGAGCCGGAGCCGCGGAGATAGCGGGCTAGCTCCTGCTGCGCCCTGATCATCCCTACTTTTGGCCCACGCCAACGAATGAGGCTGGACAGGTCGAACAGAACCCGCATCGTCAATTCAAATCTTTCAAGGCAAAGGCTCCCGCCGCAGTTGGCCCGCCCGCCATCTTCCGTAGTAGGTTTGCGGTCGAGATACCATCCTATGCCTGCGTGTGCCCATGAGCTCGATCTCCGTGGTGATGCCCGTCCGAAACGCGGAGCGCTTCCTAGACGAGGCAATCGCTAGCGTCACCTCGCAGACCTTCCGCGACATCGAGCTGATCGTCGTCATTGACGCCTCGACCGACCGGTCCGAAGAGATCGCAAGAGCCTCGGCCCGACAAGACGCGCGCATCCGCGTTGCCCAAAACTACGGCCTCGGCCTCGTCGACGCGCTCAACACGGGTTGCGCACTGGCGGAGGCCGCGCTCGTGGCCCGGCTCGACGGCGACGACCGCATGCATCCCACGCGCCTGCAACGCCAACAGGATTTTCTCGAAGCCAATCCGCAGGTCGTCGCCCTCGGGTCGCCGGCGGTTATCATCGACGAGGCGTCCCGGCCGATCGGCCGCATTGCAGTGCCGGTCGCAGATGCGGCGCTGCGCGCGCGCCTGGTCCGCGGCAATCCGTTCGTTCATTCCTCGATGATGCTGCGCCGGTCGGCGGTCGCCGCGTCGGGTGGCTATCGCAACGATTTTCCTCTTGTGGAGGATGTCGATCTCTGGTTCCGTATCGCCCAGCTCGGTAGGCTCGCGAACCTGCCGGAACCGCTCGTCGACTATCGCCGGCATTCGGCCTCGGTGTCGGCCGCGAATGACGAAAGGCAGCGCTTGGCGCATCATCTTTACATACTCGCGTGGCAATGCCGGGAAGGCCTGATAGAGGAGGCCGCCGCCGCTCCGCTTCGACTCGATCTAGCCCGCCTCTTCGAGCGCATCGGCGCGCTCAGCCTTGAGCCGGGGCAATTCCAGGCCAGCGACCTCGCGCTTTTCCAGCGTCTCGTGCCCCGCCTCGGCGGCGGCGAGACGCGGAGGCTTCGCCGGATTGTCGCCGGTGCCCGCCGGCAGGGCCGCATCGGAGCGGCAGCGGCGATCCGCTTCGGCTTGGAAGCAACGGCAAGCCGGCTCGCCTACGACCTTCGCAGCCGCAGGTCAGCGCGCCGGTTGTCCCGGCTCTCAGGGGAGAGTTCCGCCTGGGAGAGTTCCGACCGATGAGAACGGCATTGATCACCGGCATTTCGGGACAGGACGGTGCCTATCTGACAAAGCTGCTTCTCGAGAAGGGCTACCGCGTCGTCGGGGCGCGGCCGGCAACCGGCGGCGACCTCCCCCGAATCAGAACCCTCGGCGTTGAGGGGGACATCGAGACGATCGGCTTCGATCCCGGCGAGCTGCCGGAGGTCTCGTCCGCGATCGGCCGGCTTCAGCCCAACGAGATCTACAATCTCCGGGCGTTGAGCCAAGTGGGCGCCTCCTTCGAGCAGCCTGCCGACGCCATCGAAATGAATACTGTGGCGGTCGCCCGCCTGCTCGAAGCGATACGCCGGGTCTCGCCGCACACACGCTTTTACCAGGCCTCGACGTCCGAGATGTTCGGCCGGACGTTCGAATCCCCGCAGACCGAAGCGACGCCCTTCCATCCGCGCAGCCCCTATGCGGTGGCGAAGCTATGCGGCCACTGGATCACCAAGAATTTCCGCGAGTCCTTCGGCCTGTTCGCGTGCAGCGGGATCCTGTTCAACCATGAATCTCCGCTTCGCGGCCAAGCGTTCGTGACTCGGAAGATCACGCTGGCAATGGCGAGGATCCGACGTGGCCGGCAAGCGACGCTCTCGCTCGGCAATCTCGACGCCCGGCGGGACTGGGGATTTGCGGGGGACTATGTGGAGGCAATGTGGTCCATGCTGCAGGCCGACCGGCCAGACGACTATGTCGTCGCCACCGGCATCGCGCATTCGGTACGGGATTTCGCGACCGCCGCCGCGGAAGAGACCGGCATTCGCCTGGTCTGGGAGGGAGAAGGCCTGGCCGAGGTCGGGCGCGACGCGGAATCGGGCGCGGTTCTCGTCCGTGTCGACCAGAACCTGTTCCGGCCCACCGACATCGAGCAGGTCAAAGGCGACTTCTCCAAGGCGCGATGCGGGCTCGGCTGGGCGCCTAGGCAGGATCTGCGATCCGTGATCCGGATGATGGTCGCCGCCGACCTCGATCGAGTGGACTCCGGCATGATTGAATTCTAGCTTGATACAGGTATCAAGACTGTGTTGGGGAACACACATGTGATCGGATGCTCGGGCGCGAGCGTCAGGCTCCAGACAGCTTGACGCGCCGCATACTGATTATCGGGCCCTCTTGGGTGGGAGACATGGTCATGACGGAGAGCCTCGTCACGGCTCTCCGACTGGCGCATCCCGGCGCCCGGATCGACGTCGCGGCCCCGGGCTGGGCGGCCCCGGTCTGCGAGCGGATGAACGGCATCGGCAAGATCCACAGTGTCGGTGTTGTTCACGACCGTTTCGATCTCACGAAGCGCATTGCGCTCAGCAAGGCACTGCGCGCGGAAGCCTATGATCTCGCCATTGTGCTCCCAAACTCCTGGAAGTCCGCCCTGGCTCCCTTCCTGGCCGGCATCCCGGTCCGGCGCGGCTATGTCGGGGAGATGCGCTACGGACTTCTCAACGACATCAGAACGCTACGCGCCGAGAGGCTGCCGAGGACCATCGACCGATTCGTCGCTCTGGCGGGAGCAGAAGCCGACAGCCTGCCGGGCGACTTCGACTGGCCCAAGCTCCAATCCTCCGAGGCGGGCCGCGCCGGCGCCGCGGCGCGCCTCGGCGTGACGGTCGGCGCATTTCCGATCGTCGCCATCTGCCCAGGCGCCGAATATGGTCCCTCGCGGCTGTGGCCCGCGGCGAATTTCGCGGCGGTGGCTCGCGACCTCGTCTTGCGGGGCTACGCGGTCTGGCTCTTCGGCTCGACAAAGGATTCGGAGACGGCCTCCGACATCGTCGCCCTCGTCGCCTCCGAGGCCGCCGACGGTCACGTGGTCAACCTGTGCGGCCGGACGCAGCTTTCCGAAGCGATCGACCTGATTGACGCGGCGACGGCCGTCATCACCAACGATTCCGGCTTGATGCATGTTGCCGCGGCGCTCGGCAAGCCGGTGGTCGCGATATACGGCTCGACTACGCCCAGGATGACGCCTCCGCTCACCGCTCGCGCGCGGATCATCGAGCGGACTCTTCCTTGCAGACCCTGCTTCCAAAGAAGCTGCCCGCTGCATCACATGAACTGCCTCAAGCTGATCCAGCCAGACGAGGTGACTGGCGCGCTGCTCGGCCTTCTTGGCAGCCCCTGACAGGCGGCCTGACGCTCCGGCGGCGGGCGACGAGCGATCGTCTCCGCCGGCGTCGCCTTGAGCGAGCGATAGACGCTGGCGCGCGACACCGTCCAAACCCGGGCAACCCGGGCCAGACCATAAGAGCGGGGAAAGGAGGGCGAGAGCGTCTGGCTCATCGTCTCGACCTCCTGTGCGCCAAAGGGCGTTTGCCCTCCAGCGCCGCGATCTTGGCATAGAGCAGTTCGTTGTCCATGGTGATCTCGCCCACCTTCGATTTCAGCCGGGCAATTTCGTCGTCACGAACATCCCGCTCGCGCTCTTTCAGGGCTGTCGCCGCGCCTGCCAGACCGCGCTCGCGCCACTCGGTCAGCTTGGCGACCGAGACATTGGTTTGTCGCGACACCAGATCCAGCGGTTCGCCGCGCAGCAGTCGTGCGACGACCGCCATCTTGCGCTGAACCGAAAAACGCTGCGCGCCAGTCCCGGCGACGCCCGAAGGGTCGCCTACGCCAGCTTCGGCGGAGCGCTCCGCCGACCCGTCGGGCTTGAGACCTTCATCATTCGTCATCTGTCACACTCCGGTTGAGGTTCAATTCTACCTCAGCCGGGTGTCTCAATTATCCGTGCCGCACCCCACTCGGGAGCCTATCTCAACAAGGCAGCTTCGTTGTTCCACCGGCACGCCCGGCGAAGGCGACAAGCTGCTCTTATCGGTCAGCGGGTGCTTTCAATAGCTTGACCTGCCGACTGCTCAGGATCGCAGTCGATAAAGGCAACTAGCATCAGTCGATTGTCGGCGGC
Source organism: Bauldia litoralis (assembly GCA_945882315.1). Taxonomy (GTDB): domain Bacteria; phylum Pseudomonadota; class Alphaproteobacteria; order Rhizobiales; family Kaistiaceae; genus CAMCWB01. The sequence continues at coordinate 11,126 of CAMCWB010000095.1, forward strand.
CCCCCGCGTGAGGCTATTATTCTTCGTGAAGGACGTTCTTATACCAGCCAGCACTGATCGAGACTCACATTGGGATTTCCGAATCGCGGAAAGTCTGAATCGATAAGGTGAACCAAGGAGGTTCACGATGGCAGCAGTGATTTCGCTACGGGATGATTTTGACGGGCCGGCTCTGC
>CAMCWB010000096.1 GCA_945882315.1 Bauldia litoralis
CCCAAGTTCTCGCAGAGCCGGCCCGTCAAAATCATCCCGTAGCGAAATCACTGCTGCCATCGTGAACCTCCTTGGTTCACCTTATCGATTCAGACTTTCCGCGATTCGGAAATCCCAATGTGAGTCTCGATCAGTGCTGGCTGGTATTAAGTAACGTTTCCGACCAATGCTGCGGTGCGGCGAAAATTGGACTTAGGCTTCCAAAGACTTTCGGAAACGGTCCCAATTGGCCATTCGCCGATTGGCGAACTGCACAGGCGGTTGCGGCGATATAACCTCCAGCCAGCAGCACGAGGTGCCGCGGTTCATATAGAAGCCATGCGGGGCTCCAACGCCGGACCAGGCGATGGTGCCGGGCTTCAGGACGTAACCTTTTCCCTCGGCCTCGAAGGTCACTTCGCCGTCGAGGACGAAATAGGCCTCCTCGAAATTATGATCGTGGCTGCTGGTCTGGCCGCCTTCGGTGAACTCGATGATGAAGAGCAGGAACTGGTGGCCGCCGAACATCGGGTCGATCAGCATCTTGCGCGACCAGCCCCACATGAAGTCGTCGACGCGCATCGGCGGCGGCAACTGGCTCTTGTCGAAATGACCGCTCATGCGGGCGGGCACGGCGGCGCCGGTGATGCTGTCGTCGGCCGGCCATGCCATCGGCTTGACGAAGAAACTGTCCTGCCAGCCGCCGTCGGCCTTCGGCTGCGGCGCGCATTTCTCGATCCAGCGCACCGCCGCCGCGCCGCGATTGCGGAAGGCGTGCGGCATCCCGGTCGGGACCAGCGCGTAGTCATTCTTGCCGAGGCGGATCGCCTTGCCGTCACGGTTCAGCTCGACTTCGCCTTCGAGCACGAAGATGCCTTTCTCGAAGGAATGGATGTGACCGTCGATGGTGCCGCCCGGTTGAAGCTCGGAGATCTGCAGGCCCATATGGACCGAGCCTTCCTTGCGGCCGATGAGATCGGCGCGGCGGTAGCGGGACGAACGGCTGCGATAGAAGGCCGGGACAGCGAAGAGGCCGCCGGGGATCTCGCGGAAGGCGTGGCCGGCCATCGGGACTTTTCCTTTTCTTATTGTGGGATTGCGAGCAGTGCGCGGGCTTCGGCAACGGTCGCGACCGGGCGGCCGAACTCGCCGGCGATGCGGCCGATGCGGGCGACGTGGTCGGCATTGCTGCCGGGCACGCCGGGACGGAGATAGGGTTCGTCTTCGGTGCCGACGCGGACATGGCCACCCGACATGACGGCCATCGATTCGAGCAGAAGATGTCTCGGGCCGGTGGCGCTGGTGACGTAGAAGGCGCCGTCGGGCACGCTGGCGGTGCGGTGGAGGAACTCTTCCATGGTCGCCGGCGACCAGGAGCCGCCCGGTCGGCCGAAGAACAACGTCATCAGGAATGGTGGCTCGACGAGGCCCTTCTCGGCAAGGTCGTTCAGCATCCAGAACTCACCGAGGCCGGTGACCTCGAATTCGGGCTTCACGCCGTTGTCGCGGCACATGCGCATCAGCTCGGCGAGTTCTTCGCGCGGATGCACCATCATCAGGTCGCGGCCGATGAAGGAGAGGTTATGCGCGCCGAGCGCCACCGAGATCATCTCGGGATGGTTGCCGATGACGGCTTTGCGCTGCGCCGGATTTTGCGTCGAGATGCCGTATTGGATCATGGCGCCGCAACGGTCGCGGATGGCGCGGGTATGCTCGGCCCAGACGGCGGGCTCGTCCGGCGGGGCGTGGATATGGGCGATCGCAGCGCCCGCCGCATAGGCCTTTTCGACCTCGACGGCGAGCGCGTCGGATTTCACGATCGTCGCGGGCACGCCGGGATGCATCGAGGTGTCGGCGGCGCAGCAGGTGATGATGAGCTTTTCCATGATCTCCCTTTCATGGTCCAGGCTGCTTCCCGCAGCTTCTTCAGTTCATGGCGGCGCCGCCATTCACGTCGAGCGTCGTGCCGGTGATGTAGCTCGCCTCGCGGCTGCACAGGAACAGGATCGACCAGGCGATCTCGGTCGGTTGCGAGAGACGGCCGACCGGCGTCGACTCCTCGATGCGCTTCTCGGCTTCGGCGGTGCGCATGGCGTTGGTTCGCGGCGTGCGGACGGCGCCGGGCGCCACCGCGTTGCAGGTGATGCCGTGCCGGCCGAGGACGCGCGCGGCCTGCTGGATGACGCCGATCTCGCCGGCCTTGGCGGCGGCATAATGCGGCGCGCCGACGATCTTGGAGCCGCGCACCGCCATGCTCGACAGCGCGACGACGCGGCCGTAATTGGCGGCGACCATCACCGGCGCGGCCGCCTTCAGGATATAGAAGAGGGACTTCAAGTTGGAATCGATGACGCCGTCCCAGGCTTCGACGGGCAGATCGAGGAGGCTGATGTAGCGCGGAAAGCCGCCGGCGCTGTGGACGATGACATCGATCCTCCCGTCGCGCGCATGCATCGCGTCGATGGCGGCTTTGGTGGCGGTCCAGTCGGTGAGGTCGACGATCGAGGCGTGGGCCTTGCCGCCCTTTGCCTTTATGTCCTCTGCGACCCGCTCGGCGCCGGGCCGGTCGATGTCCATGACGGTGACCGAGGCGCCGAACTGCGCGAAGAGGCTGGACGTTGCCTCGCCGATACCGGTGGCGCCGCCGGTGACGAGAACCGACTGTCCGCTGAAATCAAAGGAAGTCGTTGTCATAGTCTTCCCCCCCTGGACGCCAACTTACGTGGCTTGCTGCAATTGCGCGTCTGAAAGCGTTCATTCGTCAAGGGGCAAGGAAGAGATCACCAAGGAGAGGAGGCGCATGAGCGCCGGAGACTTCGATCTCGACCGCTTCGTCGAAGCGCAGGACCCGATCTATAAGCGGGTCGTTGCGGAGCTGCGGCGCGGCCGCAAGGAGAGCCACTGGATGTGGTTCATCTTTCCGCAAGTGAGCGGTCTAGGCCTGAGTGTGACCGCCGCGCGCTATGCCATCGCCTCGATCGAAGAGGCGAGTGCCTATCTCGATCATCCGGTCCTCGGCGCGCGGCTCCGCGAATGCACGGACATCGTCAACGCCATCGCCGATCGTTCGGCCGACGCGATCTTCGGTTATCCCGACACGCTCAAATTCCGCTCGTCGATGACGCTATTTGCCGAAGCTGCAACGGATGAGAGCCGTTTCCGCGAGGCGATCGTGAAGTTCTTTGGCGGCGGCTTCGACGACAAGACGCTCCTTCTGCTCGGCCGAGGCAAGACGAGCTGAGGGCGGCGATTTTATCGGGACTGGTTCCGGGATAGGGTTGGGGCGGAGTGAAAAGATGTCCGTAGAGACCGATATCAGGCCGGGAGAGGTGACCGTCGAGCCGCCGGCGAGGTTCGACGGCGGCGTCTATTTCATCGGCGCCATCCGGACGCCATGGACGGCGAGAAAGGACTGCCCGAAGCGCGGCGATGCCGAGAATGGCCCGGTCTGCCGGCTGGAGGTCGCTGAGCTTTGGTGGCCGGCGCTTGGCGGCATCGAGGCGCAGGAGACTTTGCAGATCCTCTACTGGATGGACTGGGCGCGGCGCGACATCGTCCGGCAGAGCCCACGCTCGGACGGCAAGACGCGCGGCACCTTCTCGCTGCGCTCGCCGGTCCGGCCGAACCCGATTGCATCATCGGTGGTGCGCCTCGTCGGCGTCGAGAAAGGCGTCGTCCTGGTGCGCGGGCTCGATTGCCTCGACGGGACGCCGCTCATCGACATCAAGCCGGTCTATTGCGACCATTCCGGCTGAGGCCGGCCAAGCAAGAAGAAAAAAGGAGTTCGCCATGACGTCGACTGCGCCCGAAATTCCGCCGCTCGCCTGCGATTGCCACATGCATATCTTCGGGCCGCGGGCGATCTTTCCCTATTTCGCCGGACGCATCTACACGCCGCCGGAGGCCTCGGTCGACGAATATCTGGCGATGCGGACGCGCCTCGGGCTGGAGCGCGTCGTGCTTGTCCAGCCGAGCGTCTACGGCACCGACAATCGTGGGCAGGCGGACGGTATTGCGCGCATTCCCGGCGCCCGCGGCATTGCGGTGCTCGCAGGCGACGAGACCGACGCGGAGATCGAGACGCTTCACAAGGCAGGATTTCGCGGCGCCCGCATCAACCTCGAGCAGGGGGCCATCGATGCGCCGATCGAGACGGTTCTGGCGCGGACCGGCGCGCGGCTTCGCGAGGTCGGCTGGCATCTCCAGATCTTCGCCAAGCCGACGATCGTGGCGTCTGTCGAGCCGATCCTGTCGCGCTTTCCGGTGCCGGTGATGTTCGACCATTTTTGCGGGCTGTCGCCCTGGCTCGGCGTCTCGCAGCCGGGCTTCGACGTGGTGCGCGGCCTGCTCAGGGACGGCCCGGCCTGGATGAAGCTCTCCGCCGCCTATCACAGTCCGCGGCGCGAGGAGGAGGGCGGCCCTGCCAAGGCAAAGGACTTCGTCGCCAATCTCTACGAGGCGGCGCCGGACAGGCTCGTCTGGGGCTCGAACTGGCCGCATCCGAATGTGCTGCCGCCGACCACCCCGACGGAGGCCCCGATCGCGCCGTTCCGCAAGGTTGATGATGCCGAGATGCTGGCGTTGATGACCGGCTGGGCGAGCGACGACGCGGCGATGCTGAAGCGGATCATGAGCGACAATCCGGGGCGGCTCTGCGATTTCTAGAAGGGCGAGCTCGACGTGGTTGGGGACGGCAGAGGATTGCGGATAGGCCGTCAACCTGAAAACATCGTTCTGAAGCCCAACTGGCAAGAAGGCAACGAGGGAACAGCGAAATGAAAGCGGCCTATTTCGAGAAGAACGGCGGACCCGAGGTGCTGACATATGGCGATCTGCCCGATCCGGTGGCGGGACCAGGTCAGGTCGTCGTCGACATCCACGCGGCGAGCGTCAACGGCGCCGATTGGAAGGTGCGGGCGGGGTCCTACGAACCGATCACCAAGTTTCCCTATGTGCTTGGTCGCGACTTTTCCGGCGTCGTCAGCGCTGTCGGCGAGGGCGTCAGCGACCTCAAGATCGGCGACGCCGTCTTCGGCGTCTGCGACATCGGCCAGGAAGGGACCTACGCCGAGAAGATCGCCATGAAGGCATCGATCGTCGCCAAGAAGCCGCCAAAGCTTTCCCACGAGGAGATGGCTGCGCTGGGGTTGATCGGGCTCACCGCCACGGTCGCGGTAGAGGACACGCTCAAGCTCAAGCCCGGAGAGACGATCCTGGTCCAGGGCGGAGCCGGCGGCGTCGCGAGCTACGCCATCCAGCTTGCCAAGCATATCGGCGCGAAAGTGATCTCGACCACAAGCGCCGGCAACATGGAGTATGTGAGGGGCCTCGGCGCCGATCAGGTCATCGACTACAAGGCGGAGGATTTCACCAAGGCCGTCTCCAATGTCGACGCCGTGTTCGATACGGTCGGCTGCGATGTCGCGAAGAATTCGTTCTCGGTCGTCAAGCCCGGTGGCCGGGCAGCCTTCATTGCCTCCGGCGGCAAGGGGCTCGAGTCGCCGCGCGCCGACGTCACATCCCTCCGGCCCGCGGTGGGCCGCGACCGCGATCATCTGGATCGGATCGCCGACCTGGTGGCGAAGGGCGCCGTGCGCCCGCCCGAGATCAAAATCTACCCGCTCTCCGAGGCCGCCGCAGCCCACCGGGTCAGTGAAGGTCGTCATTTCCGCGGCAAGCTCGTCTTCAAAGTGCGGTAGAAGGAGACCCTGATGGGGCCGTTCCGCAAGATCGACGATCTGGAGATGCTGAAGCGCGTCATGAGCGACAATCCTGGACGGCTCTACGACTGTTGAGCGGCCCCGGCAGGTGCTTTTTCGACGGCCGGCGGCGCTTTTTCGAGGGACGGGATCGGCGCGTTTTGCGTGCTTCTGCAGGTGGTTTCGCCGCGGCACTTTCGCGAATAAGACGGATATCCGCCAAGCATCTGTTTTTGCTGCATGATTTAGAAACGAAAAAGCGCCTCCTCGCCTTGTTTCCGGGCCGCAGAATCCTTAGATTTCCTTCACGATTTGACTGATTCTCGGCAGGCTGTTTGACCGACCAAAAACCGCCCTCAGGCCCCGACGACACCGGGGAGGGCACCCCCCCAGAATTCGAGACCATCTCGATCACCGACGAGATGCGGCGGAGCTATCTCGATTACGCGATGAGCGTGATCGTGAGCCGCGCGCTTCCCGACGTGCGCGACGGCCTGAAGCCGGTGCATCGCCGCATCCTGCATGCGATGAACGAGGCCGGCTACGACTGGAACAAGTCTTACCGCAAGTCTGCCCGCATCGTCGGCGACGTCATCGGTAAATACCATCCGCATGGCGATCAGTCGGTCTATGACGCGCTTGTCCGCATGGCGCAGGAATTCTCCATGCGCGTGCCGCTCATCGACGGGCAGGGCAATTTCGGCTCGGTCGACGGCGATCCGCCGGCGGCGATGCGATACACCGAGGTGCGCCTCGCGAAGGTGGCGCATTCGCTGCTCGAGGACATCGATAAGAACACCGTCGACTTCCAGGACAACTACGACAATTCCGAGCGCGAACCGCTCGTGCTGCCGGCGCGCTTTCCGAACCTTCTCGTCAACGGCGCCGGCGGCATCGCTGTCGGCATGGCGACCAATATCCCGCCGCATAATCTCGGCGAGATCATCGATGCCACGACGGCGATGATCGACGATCCCGGCATCGATATCGAGCGGCTGATGGAGATCGTGCCCGGTCCGGACTTCCCGACCGGCGGCATAATCCTCGGCCGGGCCGGCATCCGCTCCGCCTACACGACGGCGCGCGGCTCGATCCTGATGCGCGGCCGGGTCGCCGTCGAGACGGTGCGCAAGGAGCGCGAGGCGCTGGTCGTCACGGAAATCCCGTACCAGGTCAACAAGGCGACGATGATCGAGAAGATCGCGGAGCTGGTGCGCGACAAGCGGATCGAAGGCATTGCCGATATCCGTGACGAGAGCGACCGCGACGGCATGCGCGTCGTCATCGAGCTGAAGCGCGAGGCGATGGCCGACGTCGTGCTAAACCAGCTCTACCGCTTCTCCGCCCTGCAGACGAGCTTCAGCGCCAATATCGTGGCGCTGAACGGCGGCCGTCCGGAGCAGATGACGCTGAAGGACATGCTGACCGCCTTCGTCGCCTTCCGCGAAGAGGTCGTCAGCCGGCGGACGAAGTATCTTTTGTTCAAGGCGCGCGAGCGCGCCCATATCCTCGTCGGCCTGGCGATCGCTGTCGCCAATATCGACGAGGTGATCCGCATCATCCGGCAGGCCAGCGACCCGGCCTCGGCGCGCGAGGAGTTGATGGGGCGCGACTGGCCGGGCGCCGATATCGCGCCGCTGATCGCGCTGATCGACGATCCGCGGCACAAGCTCGGGGAAGACGCGACCTACCGGCTTTCGGATGCGCAGGCTCGCGCCATCCTGGAATTGCGCCTTGCCCGCCTGACGGCGCTCGGCCGCGACGAGATTGCCGAAGAGCTGAACAAGCTCGGCGAGGAAATCCGCGACTATCTCGACATCCTGCGCTCGCGCCAGCGCGTCCAGGCCATCATCAAGAGCGAGCTCGCGTCCATCCGCGCCGAATTCGCGACGCCGCGCAGGACCGAGATCCTGGAAGGCGGCGTCGAGCTGGATGATGAGGATCTCATCCAGCGTGAAGACATGGTCGTGACCGTGACCCATGCCGGCTGGATCAAGCGGGTGCCGCTCGACACCTACCGGGCGCAGCGGCGTGGCGGCAAGGGCCGCGCCGGCATGGCGACCAAGGAAGAGGATTTCGTCACCCGGCTGTTCGTCGCCAACACGCACACGCCGGTGCTGTTCTTCTCGTCCAAAGGCCAAGTCTACAAGGAGAAAGTCTGGCGGCTGCCGCTGGCGGCGCCGCAGGCGCGCGGCAAGGCGTTGATCAATCTCCTGCCGCTGTCGGCGGGCGAGCGCATCACGACGATCATGCCGCTGCCCGAGGAAGAGGCGGGCTGGGAGACGCTCGACGTGATGTTTGCGACGACCGGCGGAACGGTGCGGCGCAACAAGCTGTCGGATTTCGTCGATGTGCGCCGCTCCGGGATGATCGCCATGAAGCTCGGCGAAGGCGAGGGTATCCTCGGCGTCGAGACCTGTACCGAGAAGGACGACGTGATCCTGACGACGCAGCTCGGCCAGTGCATACGCTTCGCGGTGCCCGAGGTGCGCGTCTTCGCCGGCCGCAATTCGGTGGGCGTGCGCGGCATTGCATTGCCGGACGGCGACACGGTCATCTCGATGTCGATCCTTCGCCATTTCGAGTCGACGCCCGACGAGCGGGCCGCCTACAGGAAGATGAGCCGGGCGGTCAGCGGCGAGAGCGACGTCGAGGAGACGGTGGCGGACGGAGACGAAGAGTCGGCCGCTGGCGAGCTCTCGCAGGAGCGCTATGTGGAGATGAGTGCTGCCGAGCAGTTCATGCTGACGCTGTCGGAAAAGGGTTACGGCAAGCGTACGTCATCCTTCGACTACCGGATCACCGGGCGTGGCGGCAAAGGCATCGTCGCCATGGACATCTGGGAAAAGGATCCGAAGACCAAGGCGCCTCGCATCCGCGACAAGACCGGCCCGCTGGTGGCGTCCTTCCCGGTCGATCATGGCGACCAGATCATGCTGATCTCCGACGCCGGACAGATCATCCGCGTGCCCGTCGACGACATCCGCATTGCGGCCCGCGGTACACAGGGCGTTATCGTCTTCAATACATCCGAAGACGAGAAGGTCGTCTCCGTCGAGCGCCTCACCGAGGACCCCGATGAAAGCGACACGGCCGAAAGCGGCGCGACATAGTGACGCAGATCAAATAGCGAATCCGTTTCACTCGCAAATTCAATCATTTAAATCGAAGCTGCCAGCGGGATCGATTAAAATTCTAACGATCCCGTTAAAGCCCCAGCGCCCAGCCGTCCCTTAAGAATCGCAGCCTTTCGCGAATTGGGAGGTGGGATGCTGACAAAAATATTAAGCCCGGCAGCCTTCACGATGCTGGTGACCGCTGCCTCGGTTCTCTCGGCGATCCTAGCTGCGACGATTGCCATGCTGTTTGCCGGCTACAGTGATTTTTTCTTCGCTTTCGGCCTGGCGGCGGGTGTGCCAGCAATCGTCGCGCCGTTGACCGTCTATCCCCTGGTTCGCTCGAACCGGGATCTGCGGGTCACGCAACTGGAGTTGAAAAGAGTGGCCCTTACCGACGATCTCACCGGCCTGCCCAATCGTAGATGTTTCTTCGAGCGGGCCGACCAGCTTTTCGAGACTGCCGCGCAGCGGGGACGCGCGGTCGCGATCCTGATGATCGACATCGACCGGTTCAAGGAGGTCAACGACACGCATGGCCATTCGCTCGGCGATGAGGTGCTTTCGGCTGTCGGCGTAACCATCCATGACGTGGTTGCCCTGCATGGCGGCGACGACTGGATCGTTGCGCGGCTCGGCGGGGAAGAATTCGCCGTCCTCACAGTCGGCTTGTCGTCGACAGCGGTGGCGCGGCTCGCGGAACGGGTCCGCCGGGAAGTGCGTGGCACCGATTTCGAGCTTCGCGGCAAGGTCGTCCATGCGACCGTCAGCATCGGCGTATCGATCGGCAGCGCCGAAGCGGGGGTCGATGCGGTGCTCAAGACTGCCGATGACGCAGCCTATGTCGCCAAGCGGGCCGGACGCGACCGGTGGTCTTTCGCGATTGCCTCGGCCCCGGCTTTCGCCGCAGCCTCCGTCGGCTAAGCGCTGCTCAATAAAAAGCCGCCGGCGCGTGGCCGGCGGCAAGGTCAGGACTTCGGGAGAAAAAATCGACTTAGGACACCTGCAACGATAAGTGAATCGTGATCCTTGGGCGTGCGGCGAATCGACTCGGGCGGATTCCGGTGCGGCGCGAACGGATGTAAGTGCCGTCGGCATGATCGACGGGGACGGCATCAGACTGCGCTGGAAAACGCTGGGCTGCAAGCTCGACGAGCGGGGACAGCGCTTGTTCGCCGCTAACGAGGTCCGTGCCGCCGGGCACGGGGCGCTCATTATCGTGAGCAAGATCACGGGGCTCGCCCGCTCCACCATCAACCGCGGCGAGGACGATCTCGAGAAAGGGCCGTTGCCCGCGGGCCGTGTGCGGCGCAAGGGCGGAGGCCCGAAGCCGCTCAGCGAACGCGACCCGACCTTGGTGCCGGATCTGCAGCGCCTTGCCGAGGCGGCGACGATGGGCGATCCGATGCGCGCCCTCAAATGGGTGTCGAAGAGCCCTGCAAAGCTCGCCGCGGCGCTCAACGAGTGCGGCCACGAGGTGAGCGCCAACACCGTCGCCAAGCTGCTCGAGGAGAAGCTCGAATACTCGCGCCAATTCAATCGCAAGACGCACGAAGGCGCGAGTCATCCAGATCGCAACGCGCAGTTCGAGCATATCAACGCGAAGGTCGTGGCCGCGCAGTCGGCCGGACAGCCGGTGATCTCCGTCGACACGAAGAAGAAGGAACTGGTCGGCAACTTCAGGAACGGCGGCAGCGATTATCGGCCCAAGGGTGATCCCCATCGCGTCAAGGTGCACGACTTCGAGGACAAGGCGCTCGGCAAGGTCGTGCCCTACGGCGTCTATGACGTCGGCGCTGATGCCGGTTGGGTCAGCCTCGGGATCACGAGCGACACGTCCGAGTTCGCCGTCAACGCGATCCGCACGTGGATCGAGCGGATCGGAGCCAAGCGCTATCCGCACATGCGCGAGTTGACCATCACGGCGGATTGCGGCGGCTCCAACGGGGCGCGCGTCAGGCTGTGGAAAGTGGAGCTGCAAAAGCTCGCAGACGAGAGCGGGCTCACGCTGCGAGTGCACCATTATCCGCCGGGTACGTCCAAATGGAACCGGATCGAGCACCGCATGTTCTGCCACATCACGCAGAACTGGCGCGGCCAGCCCCTGGAGAGCCGGATGGCGGTCGTCAAGCTGATCGGTGCTACGACGACGAAAACCGGCCTCAAGGTCGAGTGCGCGCTCGACGAGCGCACCTACCAGAAGGGCATCCGAATCAAGAAAGCCGAGATGAAGCTTCTCGACATCGTGGGCGACGCGTTCCATCCCGACTGGAACTATGCGATCAAGCCCCGTATCCCCAAAGAACCGTAGCGGTTATCGCTGCGAGTGTCCT
>CAMCWB010000097.1 GCA_945882315.1 Bauldia litoralis
ATCGAGCTCGTGGCTGAACGCAGTCGAGGGCTTCTTCGCCAAGCTCACTCGACGCCGCCTGAAGCATGGCGTTTTCAAATCGGTCGTCGACCTCCAGGCCGCCATCAACCGCTTCGTCGACGAGCACAACCAGAATCCAAAGCCCTTCAGGCGTTGGACCGATCACCGCGCTGGCCGTCGAGACCTTTGCGCCGCCGATGGAGCAGTTCCGGCGTGGCCGTGACTTCGCGGCCTGGCTCGGCCTGGTGCCCCGGCAGAACTCTACCGGGGGCAAACAGCGGCTCGGGAAGACCTCAAAGATGGGGCAGCGTGACGTCCGGCGCTTGCTGATCATCGGAGCTATGGCGGTAATCCGCTGGGCCTCGCGGCGAGGGGCTCCGATGGGCTCGTGGTTGGCGCGGATGTTGGAGCGGAAGCCGCCGATGGTTGTTGCTGTCGCGCTGGCGAACAAGATGGCGCGCGGCATCTGGGCGATGCTGACACGGAAAGAGGACTATCGTGGCCCGGTGCTGATAGGCGCCTGATCTGGCGGCACGCAGTGATCTGGGCCCACCGAGTTGTGAGGAAGGCATGATCTGAATGGGCAAATGATCGAAACGATCCGGGTTGGGCAAACCAGGAACCTTCTCCGAGCCTCGAGCTCGCAATCGGAGATTTGGCCCCGATCCGCGCATCACCATCCCGGCCAGCGGCGCCATGTCAGCCGCATGAACAGGCCTGACAAAAGTACGCACTCGATCACATGCCCCGATGATCAGAAATTCCTTGCAAACCGAGCGGCATCCACAAAAGAAGGTTGGATTTCAGTTCGCGACAACATTCTCCGCCGCCGGGAGGCCCCGACGAAAACCCCGGCATCCGCGCGGTTCACGCACCAAAGCTGTTGACCGAGTGAACCGCGCCGGAGCCCGAATTCGAAAGCCTATATCCCGTCTCAATAGCAAATCCGCCGGCAAGTTTGCCGGCGAAAGTCGTCATGAGAGAGAGACCCAGGGTCATGTCCAGACAACGGAAGCAACCGCGAACGGAGCGGCGCTGAAAGCGGCAACATCCTCGGCGCTGCTTCGGGAGCGCAAGAACTGCGTCGGCCGCGCCTCCAGAGTGAACTCGTTTCCGACATCCTTGGGAATATCGGCACTGAACCGAAGCATGAAGATGCCACCTCGCGCAAAGTGATTACGATAGCGCAGATGAGCAACGAGACGATTTTTGGCTCGCAACTCGAAATCGACTCTCCGCCGGATCGGCGGAAGCATGCAACGGAGCGTCAATGTCAGCTTTGAAGCGTCAGGGCGCCTCACAAGGCTTTGTCGGAGTCCGAGATGGCCACTGTCGGGGTCCGAGGGCGCGCGCCTGCACCTCCCACGCAACACGACCGTAGATGGAGGATGACCCGGTGTCTCGGCAAAACCGGTCTCCCGCAAACGCACCAGTTTCGCGCAGCCTCTCGCGAGCCACACGATCCTGCCGTACGATCCGCGCGGCTTGGCCTGGAGAAGCGCGGACAGGCGGGACCATGGCGCCGTCCGCCGCGCGAGCTCGTCCAACCGGCCCAGCACCCATGACGGGACCGGCGCACCTATCTCCTGGCCGAGATAGGTCAAGGCGATCGCGGTCGGCAAGGCGATCGACCGAATTCTGGCGGTCTCCAGCAGGGCATCCCAGTCGATCGTCCCGTCGCGCAGGGTGGCGTCACAGTCGACCAGCCAGTCGCTGTGCGCGTGTGCGTCGAGGCCGCTATGCGCGACAGAAATTGCAATTCTATCCGACGCAGCCGGCACCTGAACCGGCACCTCCGAAAAGCTGGCCCCTACCGCCCTGCCCCAAACTCGTTCATCCTCGACACGACTAAAGTGCGGAGGATGAAATGCAAACTGGTGAAGATCAAGATCACCGAATTCTCCTTTCTGGAAATTAAGGGACCGAATCCACGGCACCCGGTCCGCGAGCGCATGGCTGCTGCTTCCTGTAGCCGGTTTCCATCCGAACCCGCAGATCGTCTCGAAAGCCGTGACCATATCCCGCGGCCGAACCAGAAAATCGACGTCGTGCGCCACCCGACCCTTCTGGGCGGTCGCGTCTAGGGCAATTCGAGCCGCGCCCTTGATCAGCATCACCGCGCAGCCCTGGCCGACTAGGGCCTTCAGCACGGGTTCGGCCTCGCGCATGGCAAAACGCGACCGCGACCACAGCATTTTCTGCAGCCCGACAAGCCGGGGATAGGCCGAATGCGCCGAGAGCTTCTTCCCGAACCGGTGCGCGATGGCCGCCAGCAGCCGGTGCTCGCGAAAGCCGGCGGTCTCGATGTTGTGGTTAGCGAGCCAGTTCTCGGCCTGGATCAACGCGACATCATCCACGAGCAGCGCAGCCTTGAGCAACTGGTCGAGACCGTCGTCTGGCCAGGCCCATCCATGGTCGGGAAAGTGGCGAGAGACTTGACGCATCACTCGTCAGCCTTGGCGCTCTGGCGGCGCAACAGCGCATTGCGCGCCGCAGCGAGATAGCCCCGATTACGATCGAGGTTGGTTCTTGCGTCGGAGAGGCTGCCGGGCCGCACACGCCGATACGCCACGGTATCCGGCAACAGCGAGAAGACATGGCCCTGTTCCCTGGCCCTCTGGATCCAGTCGATCATATCGCCGACCCGTGCCGGCAGGTCGACCATGGGGCCGACGGCATCGGCAACCTCCCTGCGGACGACGAGGGTGGTCCTGCTCCAGCCGGCGAGGGGAGGACGCAAGCCCATTTCGGGACCGCCATCGAATGACTGCCAGTGTCCGAACACGCCCGCGACATCCGGCAACGCAGCGAGATGGGACAGTTGCCGCTCCATCTTGTCGGGCAACCATAGATCATCGGCGTCCAGGAACGCGACGAAGGTGGTTCGGACCGACCGGACCCCGAGCGTCGTCGCCGCTCCCGGCCCCTCCTGCATGGGACGCCGGATGACGCGGACCGGGACGCGTACGCTTTCCGCGACACCAGGCGTGTCATCCGTCGAGCCGTCGTCGACGACGACGATCTCGGCGGGGGGAACGGACTGGGCGGCCACCGAACGGAGCGTCTCCTCGATCGTATCAGCAGCGTTCCAGGCCGGAATCACGACGGCGTAATCGGCCGGAGACTGTCCCATGCGGTTCAGACCTCCTGCGCAATCGTCGGCTTCGGCTGGCCGAAGATGGGTCCCAGCCGGGCCAGCGACGGATCGCGGCGGCGGCGCTGTGCCGAGAGTGCGAGAGCCCTGAGGAAGCCCCTCCTCACCTCCGCGGAATTGTTCGTTAGGCTGTTGCCGTGCTGCCGGTAGAAGACCCCGATCGTCTCGGACAAGACCGCATTACGACGCTGCTCGAAGGCACGAAACAGGAAGTCTGTGTCCTCGCCCTGATGGAAGCTTTCGTCGAAGGGCCCGACACGGTCCAGGAAGCTTCGCCTGAAGATGCCGGCGGCCAGCTGGATGCCGCGGAGGGGTTCTAGGCCGGTATCGAGCGGCAGCATAAGTTGCTCGTCGACCTGCTGGACCTTGCAGAGGCGCCCATAGACGAACTCGACCGACGGATCCGTGAAGTAGGATAGGTCGGCCGCGAAGCGCCCAGCGGGCGAAACGTCGTCCGAATCGAGGAAACTGACCAGATCAGCGTCGGCGGGCAGCACGCGCAATCCGGCGTTTCGCGCATGGGACACGCCCCTGTTGTCCTTGGCGATCAGCCGCACGCCCCCATGCCGGGCGTCGATGGCTTGAACGACGTCACGGGACCGATCGGTCGAGCCGTCGTCGACGACGATGATGTCGAGATCGATGGCGTCTCGCTGGCGCAATAGCGAGCGAAGGGCCGTCCCGACGAATTCTTCGCTGTTGAACATCGGGACGACTACGCTGAGATTCATGAGGGAAGCCCATTGATGAAGCTTGAGAGCGCGCCGGCGATTTCCTCCGGATCCGGTCCAAGGTCGAGGCGATAGGCCGGCAGCATGGAGACGAGCCTGCTGAAGAACCGAAACCCGCTCTCCCGTTCCCCCGGCATCTGATAGACAGCGCTCGGCGCCAGGGCCAGCATCGCTTCCGCGCGGCTGGCAACGGTGAAAACAGTCGCCTCGGCGCCGATCCTCGGCAGCAAGATGGCACCGATCGACAAGCCGTCAAGCGAGATGTCCGCTTCGATGTCGGAGGTGCGAAACTGGATCTTGTCTTGCCAGTTGAGGCTTCGCGGACCAAGTCGCCGGTCGAGTTCGAGACGCCGGACGCCGCGGTCGTCCTGCTTCAACGTCGTAAAGATTGGAAAGGCGGATGGCCGTCCATCGAGAAGGTCGACGAGCACGTAGTCATCACCAACGCTGCTCAGCCCGCCAAGCAAGCCCGCGAGGACCGTCCCCGACTTTCCTGCCCCTCCGGCGCCCGCCAGGAGGACGCCGCGCCCATCCCGTCCGAGGCTTCCGGCATGAGTCATTCGCCGACCCTGAGCAGCGTACTCCCAGTGCAGGAAGGCTCTCAGCGGCGCACCTGGTTCCCATGGCGGAAACATTTCCGCGCCAGCCATCAGCTGGACGCCGCGACCTGCTGCCAGATCATAGAACTGCCAGAAGCGGAGATCGTGGAAGAGACTGCCCTGCAACCCCGCCTGGCTCAACAGGTTCGAAATCTCATGGGCGGTATAGCGTTCCTTGCCCCACTCCAGTGGATCCGGGGCTCCGCCAACGCCGGGATGCAGCACCGTGATCTTGATCATCCTCGCGGAACCGGGAAACCGCAGTCGCGGCTGGATGCAGGCCGTCCGCACCGCGTCGGCCAATTGGCCTTCTGGCATGAAGACCCGCAGGTCGAGATTCGGCAGCGCAATGTCGATTGTGGTCAGCAGGTGATCCGGCGTAGCCTCGGCGAGATCAAGCAGATATCGGCCGTAGGCGGCGATGGTCGCCGGTGTGATTGGCTCGGTATGCAACGCCGCCGGATTCGTCGTCGTCACTGTGCCTGTTTCACGACAGGCCACCCCTGGGGCTCCTCGACGTCGTGAATGGGGTCTGCGACGAAAAGGTCGGCCATGTCGTCGAACACTGTCAGATCGGGCGCTTCCTTCGCGTCCGAGAGCTTCGCGACCAGATCAGGACCCGGCGCGACGGGCGGCAGATCAAGCCGCGCCTCGATCAATCCCAGATCGCAAAGAGATTCGACGAAACTGGGCAAGGTCTCTCCATGGCTGAAGAAAGCGACGATGTCGCGTGGCGCAACGCCATCAACAAGGGCCATCCAGACGGCGCTGCCGCCGTCCGAAAAGCTGTAGTACTTCCCGTTTCCCATATCGAGGACGATCACATCCCTATCGAATACTTCGAATGCGATGTCAGAGCCGGAAATGGCGTATGGCGTGTTCAGATCAAGCATACAATGCGGCATGATTTAAGTTTTGGAGATTTTTTCGGCCTCGGATTCGATAGTAGGCGGCATTAGCCTAGAAACAATATCTTCACAATTGACCCCAAGGGTCGGGTGACCAAGGTCTATCGAATGTTGCCGGATGAGCGCAAGTCGTTTCGCACGTGGAGCACCGGGTGCAACTGAACCGATCGTTGAAACATTGGTTCAGAAAGCATGTCTGGGCAGCGCACCCCTATGCTCCGGATGCTCCTCGGCACCTCCGAGACAGCGCCATCTACGCCAACCGCATCGAAATGGACGATGGCCTGGTCATTCATACGCAGCACAACCCGTTGGCGCCCCTGGGCGCGGCCCAGTTTGTAGGGAGACATCTTCGTGCAGAGCGCGTGCTCTTCTTGGTCACCCTCACCTGGTCGACACGTTCGCCGAACATCATCCGAAGGCTCGCGTCGATCGTCGACATCTACAAGCACCGCCGCCCTGAACACGACTTTCTCTTCCTGTGCAACGAGATCGAGGAGGTCAGTCAATTTTTGGCGGCGGGCCTTGACGCTGAGCTGTGCAGCCACAACGCCCTAGTTGATGAGTTTGAGTTCGAAATCGCAGAACCTTGCGAAAAGGATTTTCGAGCGACCTACAATGGCGCGATGATACCATGGAAGCGGCATTGGCTTGCCGAATGCGTCAAGGGGTGTGCCTTTATCTTCTACCACAACAACGACATCCCGATGGACGAGGCGATTGCCTATCTTGAGGATCTCAGAGCGAAGATGCCTGCACATGTATTCGTTAATGAAGTTCGCGAAGGGACCATTCAACGCATTCGACTATCCAGGGTGCGCGACGTGGTTTCGCGCAGCCGTGTGGGACTTTGCCTTTCGGAGGCAGAAGGCGCCATGAGGGCGAGCATCGAGTACCTCCTGTGCGGGCTTCCGGTCGTATCGACACATTCGCAAGGCGGACGCGATCAGTTTTCCGGCCCCGACTACTGGCTCATGGTCGAGGACAATCCCGAAGCCGTTCGAGACGGCGTGACCGAGATGATCGGACGCTCGCCGGCGCCCGAGCAGATCCGGCATGCCACGCTGGTGAAGATGCTCGAACACCGGAGCCGGCTGAGGAGCGCCGTGGAGAGGCTAACCGATGGCCGAGTCGTCTTGCCTGCCGATCTCCATGACCGGGCATACCGCCCTCCACACCAGTACATCCGGGCAACGAAACTAATCGAGGCGCTTGGGCTGCCATGAGCGTCGGACGGCAGCGACTCTTCGAGATCCTTCGAAACCATGTCGCGGGGCCTTGGTTTCCCCGCTGCATCGATGAAGAGCAGGGTGGGTGTCAACGCCGGATCAAAAATGCATCGGCGTTCCGGATGTCGCCGGAGACCCGTGAAAATCTGCACGGCGCGCGTGGGAAACACTGTATTGACCTCGCCGGGTCGTGAAGAACGTGATGACCCTCTCACTACGGCCCAGATGGCCTGATCTGATCGGTGCCAACTCCCTCTCGAAAAAAGTCGAGCTTCATGAAATCCATCTTCACGATTGTGGGTATCGCATGCGCGCTGGTGCTGACAGGCGCTTCCGCACAAGCCGCAGAGACCATCAACATCGTTCAGGAAAAACCCAAGCTGGTCCATATCGACTTGGGCAAAAACGGCGCCTCGCACGGTGACATGATGGCCTTTGAGGCCGGGTTCACGGCCGAAGATGGGAAGAAAGGTGTCATGAGCGGCATCATCACCACGGTTCATGTCCCGGGCGTTCATGTCCCGGGTCGAGGGGGAGTTTTTCGATCGCGTTGGCAACATCGTGCTTGATTTCGGCGGCATCGACACTTTGGTAATCGGCGGCCATTCAGTTTACGTGGTCGGTGTTGGTGAAATGGCCGTGGACGCGCCACAGGTTCGTGCAATCACGGGCGGAACAGGGCGGTTCATCGGCGCGAGCGGGCAAGTAACGACTACACGCCGAGATGCGGGTCATTACGAGCACAAAATCGAACTGGTCGACTGATCGACCTGACTGTGGCTATCCTCTTGCTCGCCCGCCAGCCAGAAGCTTTACCCCTATAAAAAGGCGCAAAAGCGATAGGGGAGCGGTGAACGCTCTCCAGCAGCCTTTCTGGCTGGTGCTATCGGCTGTCACTGGCGGAACCGGAGGCAGTGGCTTTTGCTTCGCTTCCGTCCTGCTGCCCTATTTTTTCGTGGCCAGCACAGGCGAATCATCAAGTGCGGTCGCGGCGACAATGGCGCGAAACTCGTCGAGAAATTCCGGCTGGTTGCGCTGGAGATAGGCGGTGACGGCAGTGTTGTTGAGGATTTTCGAAACATAGCCGCGGGCGAGCACCAGATTGAGTACGTCGTTGCCATAGGAGAGTTCGATAGCCTTGAACCGGCTCTGCACCATCGACATTTCCTGCTCCATACGGGCCATGTCGGAGGAGTTGAGGCCCTTGAAATGTTTCGGGCGTTGCGGATTGACGAGTTGGTCGGGCGGCAGCGACCATGGGCGAAGGCCGGCTTCGTATGCTCCTTCAACAAGGCCAAACACCATGCCGGGCTCGCCGACTGCAATCTGCATTTCCATGATTTCCGTGGCACCGCGGCGACTCGATTCTATGTCGCCTCAATGCGCGTCCGGCCCGTTATGGATGAGGGATTTCCTGCGGGCACAAGAGTTCAATGCTCAAGAAGGATGCGCGACAACTTCCCCGTTGGGACAAGGTTTCGACTTTACCTTCGTTTGCGGGAAACCGGCGACGGTCCGTGCCTTTACGCGCATCATGATGCGGATTTTGAGGTCGTCAAAAAATCCTAGCGTCGTGTGCGTAACGCTACGCCTGCAAGGAGGTGGGCAATGCTGCACTCACTGAACAACTAGTCGACGAGTGGCTCAACCGCGCCGGCTTCTTCACCCTTTCATCGATGAAGATGAGGCGTTCGGGATCGAGGTCGGGCTGGGCGTCGAACCAGGCGCGCCGCCGGCGCGCGCTACGTCGGGCCGGTCCTGTTCGGCTGCGTGCGCCGTCTTTTTTTTGCGCGTCACGCCGCGGCGCTTGAAGAAATGATGCACCACGCTCGGCGGCGGCCGATAGCCGACGGCGTCTTCGAGCTTCGTTGCGATCTCCGGCAAGGTCAGATCCGGCACCGTCTCGATCCATTCCATGATCAGCGTCTCATGCGGGTCGATCCGGCTCGGCCGCCGGGGACCGCCCCGAGGCTTCGGTGCTACGTCGCCCGTCCGGCGATGATCGGAAAACTCTTTGCCAGTCTCCATGTAGAGGCGGCTTTCGTCGGTGCGCAGTTTGCTCTCGCGACACCAAATCTGCTCTAGCCTGAGCGATGTCGTAGCTGTTCTGCATCCGCATGAGGGTGTCCATGCTGGTGCCGAACGCTTTCTCGATGCGGAAGGCCGTCAAAACAGGCGATCGGGCGGAGCCGGGCATCAGGCTGCCTCCCGGCCTTCTTTGGCTCCGTCGCGCAGACTGGCCACCGCATCCTCCATGGTAGCCGCATAGCACACCAGCGGTTTCCTGAGGCCATGGGTGACGAACACCCGCTGGATGTCCCGGCTTGCTCCGGTCAGCCAGAGCACGACGCCACGCTTGTGCGCCTTGTGCGCCAGCCCCTCGATCATGTTGGCGCCGGTCGAGTCGAGGAACGGCACCGCCGAGAAATCGACGATTAGAGCTTTGTGGGTGTCCTGAATGCGGTCGAGAACTGAGCCGATGGAAGCCGTTGCACCGAAGAACAGCGCTCCGCTGATTCGGTAGATGACGACATCGGGGTTTGCGGCCTGATCTTCGTCATAGGCCTTGCGCGGGTGCGCGGTGTCCGCCTCGTCGCGCCCGACGAACGCCGTGTTGGTGGCGACCTCCGTCGTCCGGCTCATGCGGTGGATGAACAAGACCGAGCCGAGCGCGAAGCCAACGACGATGGCCTCTGTGAGGTCGCGGAAGATGGTCAGGAAGAATGTGGCGCCGAGAACCGTCGCCTCGCCCCAGCCCGAGCGTAGCAGGATCGCAATGGCCGGTTTCTCGATCATGTTCCAGGCCACGACGGCAAGCACTCCCGCGAGCGCGGCAAGCGGGATATAGGCGGCGAGGGGTGCCGCCACGAGCATGAACAAGAGAATGAAGACAGCATGCAGCATCCCCGCCACAGGTCCGTGCGCGCCCGCACGCACGTTGGTCGCGGTCCGGGCGATAGTTCCTGTGACGCAAAAGCCGCCGAAGAGCGACGACCCGATATTGGCCACGCCCTGAGCGACCAGCTCGCAGTTTGAACGGTGTCTGCGTCCGGTCATGCCGTCGGCTACGACGGCCGAAAGCAGTGACTCGATGGCGCCAAGCAGCGTGAAGGATATTGCCGCCGGGAGGACCGCCATGATCTTGTCCATGGACAGGCTGGGCAGGTGTGGGGCGGGGAGCGACGAGGGAATTCCACCGAACTTGGTACCGATGGTCTGGACGGGCAGCGCCACTAAGGCCGCGACCGCCGCGGCGAGGCCGACAGCGATTAGCATGCCCGGCCAGTGCGGACGCCAGCGGCGCAGTCCAAGGATGACCCCTACCGTGGCGACGGACAAGATGATGGCCGCCGGAGTCACGCTCTCCCGCGCCGCCCACAGGGCCGGGAGCTTTTCCAGAAGCTCGCCGGGCTCTTGGTCCAGCGCTAGACCAAAAAGCTCCTTGATCTGACTGGCGAAAATGATGACCCCGATCCCGGCCGTGAAACCGACCGTCACCGGGAAGGGTATGAACTTTATAAACGTGCCCAGCCGCAGGAACCCGACAGCGGCCAGCATCAGCCCCGACAGAAAGGTCGCGAGAATCAGTCCATCCATCCCGTGCAGCGCGGCGGTGCTGGCCACCAGGACGATGAACGCGCCTGCCGGGCCGCCGACCTGGAAACGCGAGCCGCCGAGCATGGAGACGAGGAACCCCCCCACGATGGCGGTGTAGAGCCCCTGCGCCGGGGTTGCGCCGGACGCGATGGCGATGGCCATCGACAGCGGGAGCGCCACGATGGCGACGGTCAGCCCCGCGGTGACGTCCGCGCGTAGCTGCGGCACCCCGTAGCCCTCGCGCAGCACGGTCAGGAGCTTCGGGGTGAAAAGTTCGGCGAAGCTCGGCGCGTCGCTCTGTCCGGTGGTGTGGTTTTTCATCGTGGGGCCCCACCTTTTAGAAAAGGAAGCGGCGTAATCGCAGGCTGTCGTCGGCGGTCGCCGTCGCGGGTTAAAGTGGTCAGCGTTTCGGAGGGAATGATCTGAGACGGACACCGCGTCCGGCTGCCGTGCTCACAGCACCCTCGCCAATGAATTCGAGTCCCGCAGATTCGAGAGCGGCGAAGACCTTGGTCAGACTGTCCACGACACCCCGGACGTTGCCGGAGCTGGCCTCCATCCGCTGGATCGTAGGAACGGAGAGACCGGACAGCTCGGCCAAGGCTTTCTGGTCGATACCGAGAAGGGCACGTGCGGCCCGCATCTGGGCTGCGGTGATCATGGATCATATCCAAAACTTTATAAACCCGGATTCGCCGGATAACACCGTAATTTTCTGCAATTTCGTAGCGATTCAGGTATAAGAATCAATATCTTAATCTGGATCGCACGAGGCCATTTTGCAGAACCCGGCGGGTGAATCGGTCGATGGTCCTCTCCGGCTCGATTTCGACC
>CAMCWB010000098.1 GCA_945882315.1 Bauldia litoralis
CAGCTGGTTGTCGATGCGGCGGCTCTCATGGCGCTCGGTGCCGACGATGTAGAGCCCGCCGGCCTTGAGCACGCGCTGCTTGAAATCGGCGACTTCGGCGCGGATGCGGGTGGCCTGCACCTCGCGCTCGGGCCCCTCCTCCATACCGGCGAGATCATGGTTGATCCGCATCTCGGCATTGCCGCCGAGCTGGATGTCGGTGCCGCGGCCGGCCATGTTGGTGGCGATCGTCACCGCGCCGGGCATGCCGGCCTGGGCGATGATGAAAGCTTCCTGCTCATGGTAACGCGCGTTCAGCACCTGGTGCCTGACGCCGTCCTTCTTGAGCATTTCCGAGAGAAGCTCGGATTTCTCGATCGAGGTGGTGCCGACGAGGACGGGCTGGCTGCGCTGGTGGCAATCCTTGATCAGCTCGATGATGGCGCGGAATTTCTCCTCGGCGCTGCGGTAGACCTCGTCATCGTCGTCGATGCGCGTCATGCCGCGATTGGTCGGCACCTCGACGACCTCGAGGCCGTAGATATCGCCGAACTCTTCCGCTTCGGTCAAAGCCGTGCCGGTCATGCCGGCGAGCTTCTTGTACATACGGAAATAGTTTTGGAAGGTGATCGAGGCCAGCGTCTGGTTCTCGGGCTGGATCTTGACCTGTTCCTTGGCCTCCAGCGCCTGGTGCAGGCCTTCCGAATAGCGGCGGCCAGGCATCATGCGGCCGGTGAACTCGTCGATGATGACGACCTCGCCGTTGCGGACGATGTAGTCCTTGTCGCGCTGGAACAGCTTATGGGCGCGCAGCGCCTGGTTGATGTGATGGACGATCGTGACGTTCTCGACGTCGTAGAGCGACTCGCCCTTGAGTAGGTCGGCCTCGCGGAGCAGCGCTTCGAGCTTCTCGCTGCCGTCTTCCGTGAAGTTCGCCGAACGCTGCTTCTCGTCGATCTCGTAATCTTCCGCAGCGAGCAGCGGGAGGAACTTGTCGATCGAAACGTAAAGGTCGGAGCGATCTTCGACCGCGCCGGAAATGATCAGCGGCGTGCGCGCCTCGTCGATGAGGATCGAGTCGACTTCGTCGACGATCGCGAAATTATGGCCGCGCTGGACCATGGCGCCCAGCTCATACTTCATATTGTCGCGGAGATAGTCGAAGCCGTATTCGTTGTTGGTGCCGTAGGTGATGTCGGCAACATAGGCTTCGCGGCGCTGTTCGTCCTCGACGCCATGGACAATGACGCCGACCGTCATGCCGAGGAAGCCGTAGATCTGGCCCATCCACTCGGAGTCGCGGCGGGCGAGATAGTCGTTCACCGTCACGACATGGACGCCCTTGCCGGCGAGCGCATTCAGGTAGACGGCGAGCGTCGCGACGAGGGTCTTGCCTTCGCCGGTCTTCATCTCGGCGATGGAGCCTTCGTGGAGCACCATGCCGCCGATCAACTGGACGTCGAAATGGCGCTGGCCGAGGGTCCGCTTGGCGGCCTCGCGGACGGTGGCGAAGGCGGGAACGAGGAGGTCGTCGAGCGTCGCGCCGGCCGCGATCTGGGCGCGGAAATCGGCGGTGCGGGCGCGGATCTGGTCGTCGGAGAGGGATTGAAGCTCCGCTTCGAGCGCGTTGATCGCCGCTACCCGGGCGGCATAGCCCTTGATGCGCCGATCATTGGCGCTGCCGAAAATTTTGCGAGCTAGAGAGCCGAGGCCGACCATGGGTCATCCTTCACGCTTTTTGTCGTGGGGCGAAAAGCCCGCGTCATGGCGGTATCTCGCACTTGATCCGCGAGAACGCCGGAGAAGCCGATCCAATCGCCGCCGCTCAGGATTCAAAGCGTTCTGGACGCCAAGCTTCGAGACAGATAAGAGGGGCCCCTGTGGATGTCAACGGCGGCAATTGCGCCATTCTCCTGCCATTTTGCGGCCTTTTCTGCACGGCCGGCGACCCGACCCCAAGTCTGAACTGGATCATCGCATGATCGCTTTCTGCCGAACTTTCCAGATGAAAATCGCCGCAGGCGCGCTGCTTGCCGGTGTCGCCGCGGCCAGCCTTGCCGTGGCACAGGAGGCGCCGGCCGAGGCGCCTGCCGCGACCGAAGCGGCGCCGCCGGCGGATACCGCCCCGGCGGCCGAGGCGACGCGCGCGCTGCCGCCCGATCCCAAGCGGGTCTATGCCATCGTCGACGGCGACCCGATCACCGAGGCGGATCTCGCCATCGTCGCCGAGCAATACGAGCGCGAACTCGGCAGCATTCCGCAGGATGTCCGCATTTCCGAGCTTCTCGACGTCGTCATCGACATGCGCCTCCTGGCGAAAGCCGCCGAAGCCGACGGCATCGACAAGAACGAAGAGGTTGTGCGCCGCCTCGGCCTCGACCGGGCGATGACGCTGCGCAACGAATATCTGCGCCAGAAGGCGCTCGCCGCGGTGACCGACGAAAAGGTCAAGGAGCGTCTCGACAAGGAAGCCGCCGCTTTCGTGCCGGAAGACGAATTCCACCTGCATCATATCCTGGTCGCCACCGAGGACGAGGCGAAGGCCATCCTCGCCGATCTCGAAAAGGGCGGCGACTTCGCGGCCATCGCCAAGGAAAAGTCGATCGATCCGGGTTCGGGAGCGCGCGGCGGCGATCTCGGCTTCGTGCCGAAGGGCAAGACCGTGCCGGAATTCGAGAATGCGGCGATCGCGCTCGAAGTCGGCGCCTACACCAAGGCGCCGGTGAAGTCGCAGTTCGGCTGGCACATCATCAAGCTCGACGAGACGCGGAAGTCGTCCGCTCCCGGTCTCGAGACCGAGGAAGGCCGCATCCGCAACGATTTGATCCGTGAATTCGTCCAGGCCGAGATCGAGGCGGTTCGCGCCGCGGCCAAGATCGAGATCGTGCCGCCGCCACCGGCGGAAACGCCGGCCGCCGACGCTCCGGCCGCGGGCGATGCACCGGCTGCCGGGACGGCCGCTCCGGTGGACGGCACGGCACCAACAACGCCGACGCCGGCGCCGTAACCCAGATCCGGCCGGGGGGCAGAGTCATGGCTGCGACGATCGCGGTTTCGCCGCTTGCACCGGCGGCGTTTCCCGAGCTTCCGGCGGTCGGCGGGGTTCGCTTCGCCACCGCCGAGGCCGGCATCAAATACCGGAACCGGACCGACGTCCTGCTCATGACCTTCGACAAGGGCACGCAGGTCGCCGGCGTCTTCACACGCTCGAAATGCCCGTCGGCGCCCGTCGATTGGTGCAAGGCGGCGCTGGCCGGCGGCAAGGCGCGGGCGCTTCTCGTCAATTCCGGCAATGCCAATGCCTTTACGGGCAAGCGCGGCCGCGAAACGGTGAAGCTCTCGGCGGCTTCGGTGGCGAAGGCGCTCGGCTGCCGGCCGAAGGAAATCTTTCTCGCTTCGACCGGGGTGATCGGCGAGCCGCTCGACGCGAAGAAGTTCGACGCGGTCATCGACGACGTCGCGGCACGGCTGGCGCCAGAGCCCTGGCTCGATCCGGCCAAGGCGATCATGACGACGGACACTTTTCCGAAAGGCGTGTCGCGGCAGGTCGCGCTCGGCGACGCGACGGTGACGATCAACGGCATCGCCAAGGGCGCCGGCATGATCGCGCCGGACATGGCGACGATGCTGTCCTTCGTCGTGACGGATGCGGCGATCTCGGCGCCGGTGCTGCAGGGGATGCTCGACAAGGCGGTTTCCGGCAGCTTCAATTCGATCACCGTCGACAGCGATACGTCGACCTCGGACACGCTTCTTCTCTTTGCGACCGGCGCCGCGGCGAATGCGCCGTCGATCGTCGACGCGCGCGACCGGCGGCTTGGCGCCTTCCGCAAGGCGCTCGACGAGATCCTCCTCGACCTCGCCCATCAGGTGGTGAAGGACGGCGAGGGGGCGCGGAAATTCGTCGAGGTGCGGGTCAAGGGCGCGACCTCGAAGCGCTCGGCGAAGAAGATCGCCCTGTCGATCGCCAACTCGCCTCTCGTCAAGACGGCGATTGCCGGCGAGGACGCCAATTGGGGCCGTGTCGTCATGGCTGTCGGCAAGTCGGGCGAGCCGGCCGACCGCGACCGGCTGGCGATCTGGTTCGGCGGCACGCGGGTGGCGCATCGCGGCGAGCGCGACCCTGCCTATTCGGAAGACACGGCTTCGGACTACATGAAGAGGCCGAATATCGTGCTGACCGTCGATATCGGTCTCGGCGACGGCGAGGACCGCGTCTGGACCTGCGACCTCACCAAGGAATATGTCGCGATCAACGGCGACTACCGCTCGTGAAGCTCGTCCCGGTGGTTGCCTGCGCCCTCGTCGACACCGACGGGCGGGTGCTGGTGGCGCAGCGTCCGGAAGGCAAGCAGTTCGCCGGGCTGTGGGAGTTTCCCGGCGGAAAGATCGAGGCCGGGGAGACGCCGGAAGCCGCGCTGATCCGGGAACTCAAGGAGGAACTGGGCGTCGACACCCAGTCTTCCTGCCTGGCGCCGCTCTCTTTCGTCAGCCACGCCTATGCCGAGTTCCATCTCCTGATGCTGCTCTACGTCTGCCGGAAATGGCAGGGAACCGCGCAGCCGCTCGAGGCGGCAGCCCTGAAATGGCTGCGCCCGCGCGACCTTCGGACGCTCGCCATGCCGCCGGCCGACGAACCGCTTATCGCTCCGTTAATCGATCTTTTATAGAAGCCGGCCGACTATCGAGGATGCTGCCATGTCGGCGGCTGAAACAGCGTTCCGGCGGCCATGGCAAAAGCTCTTCCCGACGATATCCTGATCCCGTCCGGCGGCGCCGACCAGCGCCCGTCGACGAGCCGCGTCGCCGCCTTCATACCGATCTCCGTCGCCATAGCCGGCGTCGCTGCAATCCTTTTCGGCGGCGTGGTGGTGCAAGACACGATCGCCGGCGATATCGACCCGATGGTCACCGGATCGATCAAGCCGGCGCTGTCGGCCCCTGTCGGGGAGATAGCCGATGTACGCTAGGGCCGCGCTCCTGCTCGCCAACCTGCACATATCCGGACGCCGGCTGTTCGCTTCCCAATCCGGGTCGACGGCCGTCGAGTATGGACTCATCGTGACCTGCATCGCGATCACGCTGATCGTCACGCTGACGGCGCTGGGCTCCGGAATCGGGGCAAGGCTTCAGTATTTCGCGGACTTCTTCGGCGGCTAGCTACCGCCGGCCTTCTCGCCCGAGCTTGTCTCGGTCGTTCCGAGCGCATCGGCGAGGCGCGCTTTGGCGCTGCCCGGACGGAGCGGCTTCTGCTGGCTTTCGTCGGGCGCCCAGCCGGACAGGGAGACGATGTCGAAGCTCGCCCGGATGCGCCCGTCCGGATCGGAGAAGCGTTCGGCATAGAGGGCGGCAGCGCGAAACAGCACCTCGCGGCGGAGCGGACGGTGGGAGCGCTCGTGGAGCGCATTGGCGGCGCCCATCGCCCGGAGATCGCGCATCAGGTCGATGGCATTGGCATAGCGCACCGTCAGGCGGTCCTGGTCGATGACCGGCAGGGCGAAGCCGGCGCGCTGGAGCAAGGCGCCGAGATCGCGCAATTCGGCAAAGGGAGCGACGCGGGGCGAGGCGCCGCCGGTCACATCCGCCTCGGCGGCCGTCAGGCTTTCACGGAGCTCGTGGAGCGTCTCGCCGCCGAGAAAATTGGCGAGGAAGAGGCCGTCCGGCTTCAAGGCCCGCCGTATCTGCGCAAGCACGCCGGGCAGATCGTTGACCCAGTGCAGCGCGAGCGACGAGACGACGAGGTCGAGGCTGCCGTCGCGGAAGGGGAGGGCTTCCAGATCCCCCCGGATGGCGCCGCCACCCAGAGGATCGAAGCGAAACAGCGCGCCGACCTGATCCGAGACCAAGAGGCGCTCGGCCAACAGCGGCAGCGGTGTCGCGAGATCGACGGCAACCGCGAAATGCCGTTTGACCGCGGCGAGACGGTCGGCGAGATCGTCGACGGCGGCGCGAAGGAGAAAGTCGGCGCCGTTCACCGCCCGCCGCAGAGCACGGCGCCGGTGCGCAAGGACGAGGTCCTGGTCGAACAGCCGAATGGCCTGGTTCATATGCCGGCGTTTATGGGCCGGGCCGGCCCGGAGGTCAAAAGCGGTCGCGCCTTAAATGGCGGCGCGGCCCGGCTGTCGCTATGATCGGTTGCGATGACTGAAATCGAAGCTTCTCCCGCTCCGCGTTCGACGCTGCGAATGATCGGCTCGGCACGCCGCCGGCTCGGGCGGATGCTGGTCGACCTCGTCCTGCCGCCGCAATGCCTTGCCTGCGCGCAGCCGGTTACCGATGAGGGAGCGCTCTGCGCCGGTTGCTGGTCGCGGCTCCGGTTGATCGAGCGACCCTTTTGCGAGCGGCTCGGAACACCCTTCGCCTATGATCTCGGCACTGGCGCATTGTCGGCCGAGGCGATCGCCGACCCGCCGCCCTTCGAACGCTGCCGGGCGGCAGCGGCCTTCGACGAGGTGGCGCGGCAACTCGTCCACGGGCTCAAATATCGCGACCGGCTCGAGCTTGCCGGCTGGATGGCGGGCTGGATGGTCCGCGCCGGTGCCGACGTGCTCGCCGATACCGAGATCGTCGTTCCGGTGCCGATGCATCGCCAGCGCCTCTGGTCACGGCGTTTCAACCAGTCGGCGGCGCTCGCGAACGCGATTGCGGCGAAGGGCGCGAAGCCTGTGGCGCTTGCCGCACTTCAGCGCGTCCGGCCGACGCGGCAGCAGGTCGGGCTGACCGCCGCCGAACGCGACAAGAATGTGCGGGGCGCTTTCCGGGTGCCGGACGAGCAGCGGCTTTCGGTCGCCGGCCGCAAGGTTTTGCTGATCGACGACGTCTATACGACCGGCGCCACAGTGAAGGCCGCGACGCGGGCGCTGACGCGTGCCGGCGCCGTTTCGGTCGATGTCCTGGTCTTTGCCAGGGTTGTAAGGGACGGCGGATGACCGATATCTTCACCAGCCTGTCACAATAGGATTTCGTGGAAATGCAAGGATTTCGGGCTGCCGCGGTTCAGATGCGAAGCGGGCTCGACGTCGCGGCCAATGTCGCGGCGGCGGAAGCGCTTGTCCGCCAGGCGGCTGCCCAGGGTGCCAGCTATGTGCTGACGCCGGAGATGACGACGATCCTCGACCGCGACCGCAAGCGGCTGCTCGCCTCCATCTCGGCGGAGGACGACGATCCGTCGCTGAAGCGTTTCCAAACGCTCGCCGCCGAACTCGGCATCTATCTCCATATCGGCTCGATGGCGATCAAGCTCGACGCCGACTCGGTCGCCAACCGCGCCTTCCTGATCGGGCCGGACGGCGTCATCCAGTCGCGCTACGACAAGATCCATATGTATGACGTCGATCTCGGCAATGGCGAGAGCTACCGCGAGTCGCGTCTCTACCGGCCGGGTGGTGCTGCGGTGGTCGCCGACCTGCCCTGGCTGCGGCTCGGTCTCACCGTCTGCTACGATATCCGTTTCTCGCAGCTCTATCGGGCGCTCGCCAAGACCGGCGCGGCTATGATCGCGGTGCCGGCGGCCTTCACGCAGACGACCGGCGAGGCGCATTGGCACATCCTGCTGCGGGCCCGGGCGATCGAGACCGGCTCCTATATCATCGCCGCCGCGCAGGGCGGCCATCATGAGGACGGCCGCGAGACGTTCGGCCATTCGATGATCGTCGATCCCTGGGGCCGCATTCTTGCCGAGGCCGAACGCGAGCCCGGAATCATCGTCGCCGATATCGATCCGGCGATGAGCGAGACGACGCGGGCGCGCATTCCGGTGCTCGCCAATGAAAGAAGCTTCTCGGCGCCCGCAGCGGCGACGATCGAAGCATGAGGAACAATCGATGATCCTGTTCAATTTGCGTTGCGACCACGAGCACGAATTCGAGGCCTGGTTTCGCTCCGGCGAAGACTTTGAGAAGGCCGCTACCGAATGCCCGGTATGCGGCTCCGCCAAGGTCGAGAAGGCGATCATGGCGCCGGCGCTCGGCAGTTCGGCCAAGCACGGCAAGGACAGGCAGACGCTTGCCGCGGCCGCCGATCCGCGCCGCAAGGCGATCTTCGAAGCGCTGAAGGAGATGCGCAAGCAGGTCACCGACAATGCCGATTATGTCGGCGGCCGTTTCGCCGAAGAGGCGCGCAAGATCCACTACAACGAGACCGAGGCGCGTCCGATCTATGGCGAGGCGACCGGCGAGGAAGCCAAGGCGCTAATCGAGGAGGGCGTCGAATTCCACCCGCTGCCCAACCTGCCGGACGACCGCAACTAGGCCTATGCCTATCCGGCGGTCTTGCGTTCCGCCGCCATCATGTAGTTGACGTCCATGTCGCCCGAGAGCCGCCAGTGGTCGGCGATCGGTACGTACATCACGCCGGTCCGGGCATTGACCGACAGGCCGCTGGCGATGAACGCCGCGTCGAGCTCTTTCGGCGTGACCAGCTTGTCATAATGATGCGTGCCGCGCGGCAGCCAGCGCAGCACATATTCGGCGCCGACGATTGCGAGCAGGAAGGCCTTGGCCGTCCGGTTGATGGTCGCGGCGATCATCAGGCCGCCGGGCTTCACCATCGAGGCGCAGGTTCCGACGAAGGACGGCACGTCGGTGACGTGTTCGACGACTTCAAGCGCCGTGACGACGTCGAAGTTCTCGCCGGTCGCGGCGATCGCCTCGGCGGTCGTCGCCCGATAGTCGATGTCGAGACCGCCTTCGGCCGCGTGAAGGCGAGCGATGTCGATGTTGCGTTCGGACGGATCGATGGCGATCACATCGGCACCGAGCCGGCGCAGCGGTTCGGCAAGGATGCCGGCGCCGCAGCCGACGTCGAGGAAGCGAAGACCCTTGTAGGGCTGCGGATCCTTCGGATCGCGGCCGAAGCCGAGCGTGACGCGCTCCTTGATCCAGGCGAGGCGGACCGGGTTGAGCTTGTGGAGCGGCGCCATCGGGCCGGACGCATCCCACCATTCGGCCGCCATCGCCGAAAAACGCTCGATCTCGGCCGCGTCGACCGTGTCCGGGCCCGTGCCTCGTATCATTCCCTGATCTCCTGCCTTCCGCGGAAACTTCGGCTTGGGGGGTTCGAAGTCAAGCCTTCGATGGAACTCTGCCTGCACTTGGCTTGTTGACGGTGTAGAATCCCTCCAAATTGGCGGAAATAGATGCAGGGGGGGCACCCGTGAAGGGTTTTTTACGGTTTTTGCTGGCGCTGGTCGTCATTGCGATCGTCGGCGCCGGCGGGTTCTTCCTGTGGGCGGCGAATGTGCCGGCGATCGACCCGGTCGCGGTGCCGGAGTGGACGAGCCTCGCCGCAGACAAGATAGAAGCCGGCGGACCGCTCGTGGCGGTCGGCGATTGCGTCGTCTGCCATACCGCGGAGGGGGGACAGGATTTCGCCGGCGGCCGCGCGCTGCCGACGCCCTTTGGCACCATCCATTCGACCAACATCACGCCGGACGCCGAGACCGGCATCGGGACCTGGTCCGAGGTGGCGTTCCGCCGCGCCATGCGTGAAGGCATCGACCGCGAGGGAAATTACCTCTATCCGGCCTTCCCTTACGATCACTTCACCCGGACGACCGACGAGGACATCGGCGCGATCTACGCCTATCTGATGTCGCAGCCGGCCTATCCCGCACCGCCGGCCGCCAACGGGCTGCCGTTTCCCTTCAACAGCCGTCTGCTCATGGCCGGCTGGAATCTTCTCTTCCTCGACAAGGGCGCTTACCAGCCCGACGCGTCGCAGGACGAGGACTGGAATCGCGGCGCTTATCTCGTCGAAGGCCTCGGCCATTGCGGCGCCTGCCACACGCCGCGCAATCTTCTCGGCGCCGAGAAGGGCGGCGAACGCTTCGCCGGCGGCGAGGCGGAGTTCTGGCACGCGCCGGCGCTCAACCAGGCCTCGCCGGCGCCGGCCGGCTGGACCGAGGATGCGCTGGTCAACTATTTGATCGACGGCTGGGACGAGGATCACGGCGTCGCCGCCGGTCCGATGACGCCGGTCGTCGACGCGATCGCGCAATTGCCCGAGGACGACGTCTACGCCATCGCCAAATATCTCCTCTCCTTCATGGGCGAGCAGCCGGCCGACAAGGCAGCGAAGGCGAAGGCCTTTGCGGCCGAGCGCGAGTTCCCCGCGGCGCCTCTGCCCGCGCCGGCAACGCCGCCGGCCGACACGCCGGAAGCGCGCGGCGAAGCCACCTTCCAGAGGGTCTGCGCGACCTGCCACAAGAGCGGCGGCGAGATCGTGCCTCTGGCACTGTCCAGCTCGGTCGCCGGACCCGATCCGCGCAACGTCGTCCATATCGTGATGGGCGGCATCAAGCCGCCGGCGGGATCGTCCGACAAGACGATGCCGGCTTTCGGCCAGACATTATCGGACGAGCAGATCACCGAGCTCGTCGGCTTCGTCCGCTCGCGCTTTTCGCAGAAGCCCGCCTGGGCCGACGTCGCGGCGAAGGTCCGCGCGGCGCGCTCGGAAGGTGGAAGCTAGAGCATTTTCCGATCAACTTGCGTCGTATCCGGCGGCTTCGAAGTAGGCTCTGCAATCAGCAGGGGTGAAGCGTTCGATGGCGGATGCAATGGCGCTCCACAGGTCGGGGATGGTACGTGCGGCAGCGGCGCGGAGAATGGCCT
>CAMCWB010000099.1 GCA_945882315.1 Bauldia litoralis
GACAGATCGTCATGCGCAAAATCGACGGTTGGCAGACCCTCGCAACCAAGCCCGTCGATCAGCCGGTTGACCTGGCCGCCTGAACCGATACCTTCACCACGCCGGAGCCACGTCACGCGAATTCCAACACGACCAGCGACGGCACCGCCGATGCCGAAGAGGCCAGCGAGAACGCCGGTGACGGCACCGGACAGTAAAAGCGCAATAACGAGCTGGATCAGCTCGCCGGACGTTGCCGTGATTTCCATGATCCCTCGAGGCAGGCGCCGGTCAGGCCGTGACCCGGTCCGGGGCCTCCGTCTCCGATGGATTGCCGGCAAAGTCTACCCCGCCGGCCTGCATTGCAGCCATGACCGCAGCGAGGGCGCGTTCGACGACCTCGACGCCGGCGCCCGGCCGGCTGCCTTCCACGGTCAGCATCTGGCGCCAGCGGCGGGCGCCGGGGGCACCGTGGAAGAGGCCGAGCATCGGCCGGATGAGCGGCCCGAGCCGCCTGCCCTCACCGAGCCAGGCTTCGACCTGCGGCAGCATATCCGAAACGATATCAAATGGATTCGGGCTTCTGCTCTCACCGTAGATGATGCGATCGGCATCGGCGAGAAGCGTCGGCGTCTGGTAGGCGGCGCGACCGAGCATGACGCCATCGACATGACGGAGATGGGCGGCGGCTTCATCGAGAGTTTTGACGCCGCCATTGATGCCGATGAAGACGTCCGGACGGGCCTGCTTCAGGCGGTAGACGCGATCATAATCGAGCGGCGGGATATCGCGATTCTCGCGCGGGCTCAGCCCTTGCAGCCAGGCCTTGCGGGCGTGGACCCAGATCGCCACGGCGCCGGCGTCGACGACCGCCTCGGCCAGCGCATCGAGGGAGGCTTCCGGATCCTGCTCGTCGACGCCGATGCGGCATTTGACGGTGACCGGGATATCGACCGCATCGCGCATCGCCGCGACGCAATCGCCGACCAGCGCCGGCGTCCGCATCAGGCAGGCGCCGAAAGTGCCCGACTGGACGCGATCCGACGGGCAGCCGACATTGAGGTTGATCTCGTCATAGCCATAGCTGGCGGCGATGCGGGCGGCGGCGGCAAGCTTGGCCGGATTTGAGCCGCCGAGTTGTACGGCGACGGGATGCTCCTCGGCGGAGAAGCCGAGCAGCCGGTCGCGGTCGCCATGCAGGATCGCATCGGCGACGACCATCTCGGTGTAGAGGAGCGCCCGCTGCGTCAGCCGACGATGGAAGAGCCGACAGAAGCGGTCGGTCCAGTCGATCATCGGCGCGATGGCGAGCGGGTGGCTGTAGGCGGTCATGGGGGTGAAATGGACCGCGGTGGCGGCGGAGTCCAGACGTAAAGGCAGGAGTCAGGCTTGCAAAAAGTCATCGGCAGAGGTATGTATATCCCAATTGGATATACGCGAGAATTAGACCATGGCGAGCTCGACAGTCTTCACCAGCAATCGCAGTCAGGCGGTGCGTCTACCGAAGGCGGTGGCCTTTCCGGAAGACGTGCACCAAGTCGATATCCTGAAGATCGGCCGCGGCCGGTTGGTCGTTCCGCAAGGTAAGCGATGGGACGACGTGTTTGAGAATGGTCCGCGGGCAAGCGATGACTTCATGGTCGAACGGGAGCAACCCGTTCTTGAGGAACGCGAGCCGCTCTGATGCTCGCCTATATGCTCGACACGAATATCTGCATCTACGTGATGAAGAATTATCCAGCCGGGCTCAGGGACAAATTTAACGCGCTCGCCGAACAGCTCTGCATCTCAAGCGTCACTCTGGGCGAATTGCATTATGGCGCCGAAAAGTCGGCACGGCGGACCGAGAATTTTACTGCGATCGAGAATTTCGTCGCCCGCCTGGATGTGTTGTCCTTCGGTAGCAAAGCGGCGGCGCACTATGGACAGATGCGGGCTGAGCTCGAGCGGGCGGGAAAACCCTGCGGTCCGCACGATCTGCAGATCGGATCGCATGCGCGAAGCGAGGGACTGATCCTCGTCACGAACAACCGACGCGAGTTTGATCGCATGCCAGGACTAAGGGTGGAGAATTGGGTGTGAGTCTGGCGGACTCAGGCCTCTCATAGATGCGGATCATCTACCTCGATCAGAATACAGCGCCCGCCGACGCATCGTCCCTGACTAACAACTCTTCGTTCGCCAAGGCTCAAAGCCCTCTCCCATGGGAGAGAGCAAGAGTCGGCCGGCCATTTCGGTAGTGGCTTATGCCAGCGCCAGAAACTTGGCCGGGTTGCGGCGGAGGATGGCGTCCTTCTCGTCGGCGGTGAGCTCATCCAGTCCCTTGACCCAATTGGCGAGGTCGAGGAGCTCCATCGGCGCGGGCGCGTCGCTGCCCGCCATCACCTGGTCGATGCCGACCGTATCGATGAGGTAGCGCAGCGCGCGTCCGTCGAAGGTACAGCAGTCGTAGTAGAACTGATTCATATAGGTGCTCGGCGGGCGCTTGAGCTTGTACTGGCTGTCCGGCTGCGGGAAAGGCGGCGTGAGCGGGCCGTCGGGGTAGTTGCCCTCGAACGCACCGGCGATCTTGTCGAGCCGGCCGATGCCGAAGGCGACATAGCCGCCGCCATGGGCGAGAAGCGGCTTCAGCTTCGGACATTTGTCCATGACGCCGCCGAAGACGAGGTTGGCGAAGGTCAGCGTCCGCTCGGTCAGATTGCCGATGCCGTTCGGGAGGCTGTAGCGCTTGGTGCGCGGGCTGACGACCGTGGGGCCGCCCTGGTGGAAGAACAGGATCGCGCCGAGCTTCTCCGCCGCCTCGAAGAAAGGCAGGAATTGCGGCTCGTCGTAATTGTGCCCGTTGACGTGGTCGCCGATGATCACGCCCTTCAGATTGAGCTCCCTGATGCTCCGGGTCAGCTCGGCGATGGCGGTCGGGATGTCCTGCATCGGCAGCGTGCCGAGGCCGGTGAACTTGGTCGGATGGCGATCGACAATCTCGGCCATCTCATCGTTGCACTCGCGGGCAACGCGGGTCGCCGTGTCGAGATCGTTTTCATACTGGTAGAAGCCGACCGACGGCGTGATGAGCTGGTGTTCGACGCCGTTCTTGTCGTTGATGGCGACGCGTTCGGGAATCGACAGGGTGAAACCGTGACGGTCGAGCTCGCCGACGTCCGGACCAAGGC
This sequence comes from Bauldia litoralis, assembly GCA_945882315.1. Classification (GTDB taxonomy): domain Bacteria; phylum Pseudomonadota; class Alphaproteobacteria; order Rhizobiales; family Kaistiaceae; genus CAMCWB01. The sequence goes on from CAMCWB010000099.1 coordinate 3,150, forward strand.
CGTACCAGGAGCCTTTGCTGCGGATTGCCTCCTTGTAGCGATCGGGGCTGAAATGGGCGTGGATGTCGACGACTTGCATGACCTGATGCTCTCCTGCTTTTTGTTGTCTCACTCTATATTTCGATCAGGAGCGCGTCCAACGGACGCCTCACGCCCCATAGCGGCGTCCTGCCTCGATCGCCAGGCCGGTGCCGACCGAGCCGAAGGTGTCGCCTTCGACGATGCGGGCGGCAGGCACGGCGGCGGTGATGGCGTCGCGGACATGGGCGAGCCTGGTCGAGCCGCCGGTCAGGAAGACGGCGTCGATGGCGGCGGCGGTGAGGCCGGCCTGGGCGAGGCAGGTGGCGACGCGGGCGGCGATGCGTTCGGCGAGCGACAAAGTGTGGCCGGCCAATCCCCGCCGGTCGATGTCGACGCCGAGGCCGGATTCGATCCAGGAGAGGTCGAGACGGGCGCTTGCCTCGTCCGACAGCGCGATCTTGGCGGCTTCGACCTCCATCGCGATGGTGTGGCCGCGGCGACTCTCGACGACTTTCAGGAGACGGTCGATGAGCGCCGGCTCGGCGGCCTCGCGGCGGATCTCGCGGATGTCGCGGAGCGTCGTCGAGCGGTACATTCGGTTGATGCTCGACCAGGTGGCGAGGTCGTGGAAATAGGCGCCGGGCACGATGAGCCCTGCCCGCTTCATCGCACTTTTATGCCCGAGCATGGGCATCAGCGTGTTGAGGCTGAGCTGGCGATCGAAATCGGTGCCGCCGATGCGGACGCCGTCATTGGCGAGGATGTCGTCGGTGCGGTCGGATTTGCGGTGGCGCTCGGGGCTGAGGCGGACGATGGAGAAATCCGAGGTGCCGCCGCCGATATCGGCGATCAGCGCCAGCTCCTCCTGGCGGACCTGCTGTTCGTAATCGAGCGCGGCGGCGATCGGCTCGTACTGGAAGGAAATCTCGGCGAAGCCGATCTTTTCGGCGATCTTGCGGAGCGACTCCTCGGCCTGACGGTCGCCGGCCGGATTGTCGTCGACGAAGAATACCGGGCGGCCGTGGACGACCTCTCTCAGCTCGTGGCCGGCTTCGGCCTCGGCGCGGCGCTTCACGGTGCCGAGGAAGCCGGCGATGACCTCGCGGAAACGCAGGCGATGCTTGCCGAGCTGGGTGACCTCCTCGATCAGCGAGCTGCCGAGCACCGATTTCAGGCTGCGCATCAGGCGGCCGTCATAGCCGTCGACATAGCGGCGGATGGCTTCACGGCCGACCGCGGTCGAGCCGTCGACCGCATAGAAGATGGCGCTCGGGATGGTGACCTTGCCGTCCTCCAGCGTGACGAGCGCCGGGCCGGCCGGCGAGCCAATGCCGACGGTCGTGTTGGACGTGCCGAAATCGAGGCCGCAGGCAGACATACTTGATCTCCGAAGGGCGCACTCGTTACAGGCTCGGACGCCGGCGATCAACTCGGATAAGAGTCGCGGCGGATGAAGGAGACTGCGGCGTGACGGTGCGGCCGATCGTGACATACCCGGACCCGCGGCTTCGGGCGGTCGCCCAGGCGGTGACGGTCTTCGACGCTTCGCTCCGCGGGCTGGCGGACGACCTCCTCGACACGCTGCGGGCGGCGCCCGGGGTCGGCATCACGGCGCCGCATATCGGGGTGCTGCAGCGGCTGGTGGTGCTCGAACTTACGCCGGGGCTGGTCGAGGTCTATGTGAACCCGGCGATCCTGTGGGCTTCGGAAGAGACCATCCGGCATGTCGAGGGCAGCGTCTCGATGCCGGGCGCGACCGAGGAGATCGAGCGCGCCGCCCGGGTCCGCGTCGGCTATCGCGACCTCGACGGCGCCAAGCAGGTCGAGGAGGCCGACGGCTTCCGCGCCGTCTGCCACCAGCACGAGATCGACCAGCTCGACGGCATCTTCTGGCTCCAGCGCCTGTCGCGGCTGAAGCGCGAGCGGGTGATCAAGCGGTATGAAAAATCGCGGCGTTAGAGTCCGAGGCCGCCGACGGGCACGGTTTTCGTCTGGCTGTCGAAGCCGGCGATGATCGGCATGGCTTTGGCGATCGCCGCCCTCACCTCGGGAATTTGCAGCGACGCCTTGTGGCTCGCCTCGTCGGTCCAGACTTCGGTGATCCAGATCGCATCGGCATTATCCGGGTCGAGGGCGACGATGTAGCTGAGGCAGCCGGGCATCGGCTCGACCGCGGCAAGGATGGCGACGAGCTCGTCGCGCTTGCCGGGGGCAGCCCGCATCTTGCCGATGAGTCCGTACATGGGTGCTCGGTCTCGCAAAAACGGGGGCCGCAGCCCCTCACCCCGCCGCCCTAACTCGCTCCGCTCATAAGAGCGGTGGCCCTCTCCCTTTGGGAGAGGGATTCGTCGCGCCCTACATGATCGTCGGGAAGGAGGCGCGGGCGACGATTTCGGTGAAGATGGTGATCGAGCGGGCGACGTTCTGGCCGATGAGGTCCATCTTGGCGAGCGTCGTGACGCGGTCTTCGGCGCGCTTCAGTTCCGACGGCGGCACGACCTGGCCGAGGATGCCGCAGGAATGCGCCAGCGACATCAGACAGATGTCGCGCGGATCGGGCAGCTCGCCGCCGAGCAGGATCTCGAGGATGCGGAGCTTGGCCTCGCGGAGCTCGCGGCCGTCGATGATCGGATAGCGGCGCGTCTTGAGGAACCAGAGGATCGTGCCCTCGGATACCGTCAGGATCTTGCGCTCGACGAGGCGCTGGAGCGCCAGTTCGCGAACGCGCGGGCCGAAATCGACAAGCTGGTCGATCAGCCGGTCGGTGGCGGGATCGAAGCCGGGTGCGGCGATTTTCGTGAGGATAAGGTCGACGGAGGCCTCGCCGATCGGCGTCTTGTCGACCACCCAGATCTTTTCGAGGTCGCTGTCGACGCGATTCTGCAGCGCCAGATCCATGATCGCGGCGCCGACGAAACCGGCGGCCGAGGCCTGCGGCAGGATGTCGACGAAACCGCCGTCCTCGTCACGCAGCGTCAGGAGAAGGAATTCTTCTGGAATTGTAAGCATTTGTCGGCTCCGCCCCGCAGCCTTAAGGAGCGGCGATCTTACAAGCAGCCTTTGGGGTGTCAACGTATCGAGATGTGCGGCACATAATGCTCGATGCGTCTTCTCCGCGCTTTTCAGCGCGGCCCGAAACCGCTATCGTGACAGAAGCAGACCGAAGCGAGGCGATCCTGTCCCGTAAGCTCGAAATGACTCTTGGCAGCGACATCTCCGCGGTGTCGTCGATGCTCGATGCGCTGGAAGAATTCGCCGCGGAGAACGGCATTCCGCCGCAGAAGATCATGCGGCTGAACCTCGTCCTCGACGAACTCGTCACCAACACGATCATGCACGGCTTCACGGACGGCGCCGACGGCTCGATTCGCCTCGCGGCCGAACTGGTCGACGGCACGGTTAACGTTGCGTTGATCGACAATGGCGTCGCCTTCAATCCGGTCGAGGCGGCCTCGCCCGAGCGGTCGGGCGGCATCGAGGAGCGCGAGATCGGCGGGCTCGGCCTGAAGCTGATCCGCAGCTATGTGAAGCGGCTTGACTACCGGCGCGACGGGGCGTTCAACCATCTTCATCTGGAAATGGATATTGGTTAGCTGAATGGGTTAGCCGGCGGGGCCACCCCGACTGGCGGCATTGGGGGATAGACGTCGACATGATCGAAATGACGCATGACGTCCGTGGGGACGTACTGATCCTGAAACCGGCGAAGCGGATCGACAGCAGCAATGCCAAGTCCTTCGAGGACGAGGCCAACGCCAAGATCGACGCCGGCCCGAAGAAGGTGGTCATCGACTTTTCCGGCCTCGACTACATCAGTTCGGCCGGCCTTCGCGTCGTGCTGACAACGGCCAAGCGCGCCAAGGCGGCGGGCGGCGGGCTGGCGCTTTGCGGCGTTCATGGAAATGTCAAAGAAGTGTTTGATGTTAGCGGATTCGCTTCCGTCCTCGGCATGCATGCCGGCGTCGACGAAGCGATCGCATCGCTCAAGGGCTGACATAAGGCCCCTGAGCGGCTAGTCTGGAGGAATGATGAGCCATCACATAAGCGCGGCTGATGCCGTCGGCAGGCGCCGGCGGCTCCTGGCATTGTTCGCGGCGGTCGGCGCCGTGCTGATCGTGCTCGTCATTATCGCGCTCTATTCCATGCATCGCGTCGACCGGATGGTAGCCACGAATCTTGTCCAGATTGATGCCCTGACGACCATGGCCGACAATGCCCGCGTCGCGCAGGTCAGCTTCAAGACGCAGGTGCAGGAGTGGAAGAACACCCTGCTGCGCGGCCATGACACAGTCGATCTTGAGAGCTATCACAGCGCCTTCATCGCCAAGCGCGACGAAGTGCACGAGCGTCTCTCGGCCCTCGCCATCGAGGCGAAGGGCCTCGACGTCACCGCCGAAAAGATGACCCGGCTCGACGCCCTGGAGGTAGCGCGCCAGAATCTCGACGGCGCCTATGACCGGGCGTTTGCCGGCTTCCGGCCTGACGATCCGCTTTCGTTCCGCGCGGTGGATAGGGAGATGCGCAGCCTCGACCGGCCTATCAATGAGGGCTTCGACGAACTGGTGGCGAGCTTCAAGAGCTTCGCCGACGAGCGTCGGACGTCGCTGCGCATCGAGATCGAGCAGGCGATCGCTGGCATGCGGAGCAGTATCTATGTCTTGCTTGTGGTCGGCCTCGTCGTCCTCCTCGTCGCGGCTTTCGTCGGTATGCGCGACACGCGCACGGCGTGACCATCGCGCCCATGGAAATCGCGTTCGATATCTTCGCCGGCCTCGGCCTCTTCTTCGTCGGGGTCAAGCTGATCGGAAGCAATCTCAAGGAGCTCACCGGGCGCTGGTTCCGCCGGCTGATCGGGGCCGTGACCCGCACCCCGATCTTCTCGGCGCTGGTCGGCATCCTCTCAGGAGCGCTGACGCAGAGCTCGAGCGCCATCACCTTCATGTCGATCGGCATGGTCTCCGCGGGCCTCGTCGAGGTGGCGAAGGTGGCGCCGATGGTGATCTGGGCGAATGTCGGGACCTCGGTGCTCGTCTTGCTCTCGGCGATCGAGATCAACCTTGTCGTGCTCTTCCTGCTCGGCGTCACCGGGCTTGCCTATTATTTCGATATGGACAGGGCGCCGCGCTTCCGCCACCTGCTCGGCGCCCTGCTCGGGCTCGGGCTGCTGTTCCTCGGGCTGGAGCTGATCAAGGCCGGCGCGGCACCGCTGAAGACCATGGGCGAGGTGCGGGACTTCCTCGCTTTCGCCGCATCCTCGCAAATCCTGGCCTTCCTGATCGGGTTGATACTGGCGGTGATCGCGCAAAGCTCGGCTACCGTCTCGATCGTCGCCGTGACGATGACCAATGTCGGCGTGCTGACCATGGACCAGACGATCATCATCGTCTTGGGGGCGAGCGTTGGCTCGGGCATCTCGACGGCGCTGCTCGCCACCAACCTCTCCGGCATCGGCCGACAGCTCGCGCATCTGCAGGTGGTCATCAAGGTCGTCGGCGTGGCGCTGGTCCTGCCTTTCTTCGTTGTCGAGACGCTGGGCATCGCCCCCGGCGTGCGGGCGCTCGCCGAGGCGATCACGACCAATTCGGCGACGCAGGTGGCGCTGATCTACCTGCTCCTGCAGCTCGTCTCAGCAAGCTTCGCCTCGGCCTTCCAGCGGCCACTGCTGGGGCTGATGGCGCGCTTTTCTCGGCCGACCGCCGAGGAGGTGCTGTCGAAGCCGCATTACATCTATGCCGAGGCGATCGAAGAGCCGCGCTCGGCGCTGGAGCTGGTCGACCGCGAGCAGATGCGGCTTTTCGGGCTGCTCACCAGCATCATCGACGCCGTCCGCGAGGATGGCGGGACGCCGTTTGCGCCGGCCGTGCTGTATGCCGCGGGCAAAACGGTGGCGATGCGCTGCGACGAGTTCCTCGCCGAGATTCTCGACCAGAACTCGGCCCGCGACGTCCTCCTCGACGGGATCGACCTGCAGAAGCGGAACGAGATCCTGCTCGGGCTGATCGGCACCGCCAACGAATATGTCACCGCCGTCCGGCAGGCCGGACCGCGGCCGCGCGGCGACCGTCTGGGCGACCTCCTGTTCGCGCTCGGCGAGAGCGTCCACACGATCCTGTCGATCGCCGGCGACGCTTTCGCCTCCAAGGACCGCGCCGACCTCGACATGCTGCTGGAGCTGACCTCCGACCGCTCGGCGCAGATGGAAGGCATCCGCCGCCGGATCATGGGGCTCGACGACATCACGCCGGCCGACCACGACACGCTCTATGCGACGACCACGCTGTTCGAGCGGGCGCTATGGCTAGTCCGCCGGTACGCGGCGCTGGTCGAACGGAGCGTGCCGGCGGCGGCGGGGTAGCGGCGAGACGTAGCGCCTCGGCTCAATCCTCGTCCTTCGAGGCCCGGATTTTCTTTCCGTCGAAGTTCCTGTCTCCTGGGCCGGGCACCTCAGGATGAGGCTTGAGAGATAGGCTTTCCGTCCTCTGGTCAGCCCGGCGCAAAATCGACGTTCCGCCTCATCCTGAGGCGCGAGCGTAGCGAGCCTCGAAGGACGAGGCGGCCCGCTCGGATTAGGCAGTTCCGCCAAGCTTCCTCGGCGCGGAGGTTCGAACCCCGAGCTTCGACCGCCAGAGCCGCGCTGTCATCGATCCGTTACGTATGCCGCCTAACGATTGGTTTTCCTTCCGATTCGAGAAGCGGCAATCCCATGTCCGAACCAGTTCTTCTGAAGCTTGCCGGGCGGCTCTATACGGCCCGGGTCGGTACGATCGAGACCGAGTTCTATGCCCGCGCGGGCGCGGTCAAGGATGGGGCGGTCGCGCTGATCGACATGCGCGAGGTCGATTTCCTGTCGTCGCTCGGAATCAGATTGATCCTCTCCTCGGCGAAATTGCTCGGCCGGCGGAACGTGAAGGTCGGGATCATCAATTCACGGTCGGCGAATGTCGTCGAGGCGCTGACGGTGGCCGGGATCGCCGAGATCATTCCGGGGTACGACAGTGAAGAGGCGGCTGTCGCGGGGCTGGGTTCGCAAGGCGGAATAGCGCAGCGTATTCCGCCGCCTCAGGCGATGACGAGTTCCAGGGCCGGGTGGAGCTTCTTGAGGTTGGGGAG
>CAMCWB010000100.1 GCA_945882315.1 Bauldia litoralis
CCGCCTATTCTTCTCCCTATATCGAGGGGACCTTCACGGCGAATGCCATCAAGGAGGCGGGAGCAGAGGTCCGGCAGGCGCCTCAGGAGAAAAACTCGGCGGTCGCGCCCAAGATGAACGAGATCATCCTGACGGAATGGGGCTTCCCGACGGCAGCCAAGTAAGCGCGGACCGGTTCGTCCGGTCTTGCGGAATGCGAATTGTCGGGCGGCGTGGCGGAGCGAGGCTCCGTCATGCCGGCCGATATCCGGGGTGTTCCGTCACATCGCGAATTACCCGCCATGCGCAGTGCAGCCGGCTCGCCGTTCAATAAGAAAAAGATCACAGGGACAAGCCCGATCATGAGCGAAGGCGTTTGGGAGCAGCCGCAGCCGACCGGCCCGGTAAGGCGCTATTTCGACGCGGCGCGGGGCAACTGGGCCGTCGTCATTGCCGTCCTCGTGCTCGTGCTGTTCGTCGTCGTGCCGCTGACCCTGCTTCTCATCACGAGCCTCCGGGAGGGTACGCCCGGGCGTCTCGGCGTGTGGACGCTCGACAATTATCGCGACGCGCTTGCAAGCCCTCTCGTCTTCCAGGCTTTTCGCAACACGGTCGGCGTTGCCACGGTCGCGACGGTGATCAGCCTTCTCCTGGCCGGCCTGTTCGCATGGCTTGTCGAGCGAAGCGACATGCCTTTCCGCAACCTGGCCTTTACCATCCTGCTGCTGCCGATCGCGGTGCCGAGCATCCTCTTCGTGCTGGCATGGACGGTTCTGCTGGCGCCACGGACGGGCATGATGAACATGCCGCTGCGCGACATGTTGCAGTTTTTCGGCGTCGATCTCGTCGAGGGGCCGTTCAATATCTACACCTTGTCCGGCGTTATCTTCCTGGACAGCCTGCGCGGCGTGACAACCATTTTCCTGATGCTGGTCGCGGCCTTCCGCCTTTTCGATTCGACGCTCGAGGAAGCGGCGAAGGTGAGCGGGGCAGGGACGTTCGACACGCTCCGCCGGGTCACGATACCGCTTCTGGCGCCGGCCATCCTCGCGGCAGCGATGTATTCCTTCATCAGCAGCCTCGACCAGTTCGAGGCCGCTCTCGCCGCCGGCCTGCCGGGACAGGTCTTCCTGCTGCCGACGCTCATCTTCTTCACCGTGCAATTGCGCTCGCCGGCGGATTACGGGGTCAGCGCCGTCTACTCGGTGTTCTTCATGCTGCTGATGATCGTCCTGCTGGTCGTCTATCGGCGGATCGTCAGCAAATCCGAGCGTTTCGTGACGGTGAGCGGCAAGGCCTATCGTCCCGAGCCGGCCTCGCTGGGACGCTGGCGCTACCCGGCCTTCGCGGCCGTCGCGCTATTCGGCGTTGCAACCGTAATTCTGCCGGCCGCGGTTCTCGCCTGGCTGTCCCTGCTGCCGCCGAACACGGCGCCCATTCTCGGAAACGGCGCGCGGCTGTCGTTCGATATCTACGCCAACATCTTCAGCAATCCGCGCGTGATAACCATCGCTTCGAACACTCTCATCATGCTTGCCCTGACGGCGACCATCACGATGGTCATCGCCTTCCTGGTCTCCTGGGCGATTGTGCGCGGCAAGGGGCGCGGGCGTGGGCTCCTGGACGGGCTGAGCTTCCTGCCTTACGCGTTTCCCGGCGTCACCGTCGCGATCGCGTTGATCTTCGTCTTCCTCAATCCGCCCGGCAATTACTTCCGGATTTACGGAACGATCTCGATCCTGGTGCTCGGCCTGACAGTGGTCTACATCGCCTTCGCGACACGGCTCATGAACGGCGCCATCGCGCAGATCGGCAAGGAGCTGGAAGAGGCCGGCCGCACGTCGGGCGCCAGCCAGCTCGCCGTCATGCGCCGCATCACGCTGCCTCTCCTCATGCCGGCCTTTCTCGCAGGATGGATCTGGGTCGGCTCGCATGCCATGCGGTCCTTCTCGATCCCGCTTGTACTGTCCTCGCAGCGCAATCAGGTCATCGCCCCTGAAATCTGGCGCGTCTGGCAGAGAGGGTATCTCTCGGAGGCCGCTGCCTACGGCGTCATCCTCATGATCATCCTTATCCCGATCACCATGTGGATGCGGCGCCTTATGGGATCGCTGGAAGGCCGCGGCAAGCCCGCGGGCAAGCCGAATTGGCTCAAGGCGGCGTCGCGCCGGTTTTTCCGAAAGGCCGCGCCGATCAGCGTGGGCCAGGTTCGGACATGAAGTTTGAGGGAGCAAGGCGTTGCTGAAAGTTCAAAACCTTCGCAAGTCGTTCATGTCAGAGCGCGGCGCCGTCGATGCCGTCGACGATGTCTCCTTCTTGGTGGCCAGCGGCGAATTCTTCACTCTCCTCGGCCCCAGCGGCTGCGGCAAGAGCACGACGCTGCGCTGCGTTGCCGGGCTCGAGCGGATCACCAGCGGGCTGATCGAGATCGACGGCGAAGCGGTCGCGACCGGGACCCGCTTCGTGGAGGCGAACAAGCGACCGATCTCGATGGTCTTCCAGTCCTACGCCATCTGGCCGCATATGACGGTGCTGGAGAATGTCTCCTTCCCGCTGTCCTATCGCGGTGCCGGCCGGGCGAGCCGCAACGACCGGCGCGAGCGGGCCATGGAGGCGCTTAAGCTGGTACAGCTCGATCATCTCGCCGATCGTGATGCGCCCTATCTCAGCGGCGGCCAGCAACAGCGCGTCGCGCTGGCGCGGAGCCTGGTCGTACGCCCGAAGCTGCTGCTTCTCGACGAACCGCTGAGCAATCTCGACGCGAAGCTTCGCGAGGAGATGCGCTTCGAGATCAAGGAGCTGACCAACCGGCTCGGCATATCGACGATCTATGTCACGCACGACCAGGCCGAAGCCCTGTCGATGTCCGATCGGATCGCGGTGATGTCGGGCGGGAAGATCCTGCAGCTCGGGACGCCGCGCGAAATCTATCTCGAGCCGGTCTCGCCCTCGGTGGCGCGGATCGCCGGCAATGTGAATGTCCTCCAGGGCACCGTGATCGGCTCGCCGGATGCGACCACCGCCCAGATAAAGCTGCCCAGCGGGGCGTTGGTTCGGGCCCGCATCGGGGAGGCCGCCGCCGGAAAGAATGGCGTCGAGATCATGTTCCGGCCGGAGCTCGTCGGGGTGCGGTCGAGCGGCGGCGAAGGTGCGGCGGCCTCCGTCGATGTTGCTTCGATGAATGCCATACCGGCGCATGTGAGCAAGATCGATTTCACCGGCGACCACCTCAAGGTCTTCTTCGATACGGCGGACGGCGTGGTGATCGGCAAGCTGCCTCCCGACCAGATCCTGTCGGCGGATAGCGACGTCACGCTCCTGGTCAAGGTCGAGAATTGCGTCGCCCAGTAATTTCAGGGGCAGCCGCGCCGGGTGCACTTTCGACACTGCAATGCCTCTGTGAAGGAAAGAAAACTCTATGGCGCTAGATGGTCCGGCGATGAGCAGCTCCTGCCCCTGGTGCGGGATCGACGCCCATGCCCATTTCTTTCCGGCCGAGTGGGTTTCGATCGTCGAGAAGGAAGGTCCGAAGCACGGCGTCGTCCTCGGGCGGAGCAAGCACGGTGCGCTGACCGCCGAGGGCGGCGGCATGCCCTTCAAGCACACCTTCCGCAACAGCATGATCGACGTCGACTACATCGTCGATGCGATGAAGAAGGCGCGGCTCGATCTGCGCGTCCTGTCGCTGACCAATCCGATGAACTACTGGGCGCCGGCCGGCCTCGGGCTGGAGCTGTCGCAGGCCTATAACGACGCCTGCGGCCGCGCCACGCTTCGCTATCCCGACAATATCCGCGGCGCGATCACGCTGCCGATGCAGGATCCCGACCTCGCGCTGAAGGAGCTGGAACGCGCCGCCAGGATTCCCGGCATGTGCTGCGTCTACATGGCGATGCATGTGAACGGCGTGAATATCGGCGACAAGCGCTTCTGGGAGATCTTCGCGTTCGCCGAGGCCCACAAGCTGCCGATCTGCCTGCATCCCGTCTTCCCCTGCGGCGAGGAGCGGATGACCAAGCAGCATATGAGCAACCTCATCGGCAATCCGCATGAATCGGCAATCGGCGCCTTCTCGCTGATCTTCGACGGGGCGCTCGACACTTTCCCGAACCTGCAGGTGCTGCTGCCGCATGCCGGCGGCTCGTTCCCATGGCTGGTGTGGCGCTGGGACAACGGCGTCAAGCGGCGGCCGGAGCTGACCTACATGAAGAAGCTCGCCAGCGACTATCTGCGCCGCTTCCACTACGACACAATCAGCCATAGCCCGCAGCTTCTCCGTTACATGATGGAGATGATCGGGACCGACCGCGTTGTCATCGGCACCGATTACGACATGGATGCCGGCTACGACCTGCCGGTCGACGTGGTCGAGGAGATTCCCGGGCTGACCGAGGCGGAGAAGAAGATGATCCTGGCGGAGAACGCCTATCAGCTCCTCAATCTCAAGCAGCGCGTGACGGCCTAGCCACGTCGGTTGCCTAGCGCGAAGGTCCCCGAGGCTAGCTGCCGTTAACCGAGAATGACCGGCATCCGGAACGATCGGCGTGGCTCCTCGTTCGCCACCCATGACCGAACGACGTACTCACTCCGGATGCGGGTGCCGTTGACGACCGAGAGGCTCTTGAGCCCAAGACGGCGGCTTTCGCGCGTGATGGCGAAATAATCCTCGAGATCGAGCATCGGCTCGCCGCCGCAGATGACGACAGCCCCGCTCGGGCTCAGCTCGCTGAACTCCTGCAGGATCTCCCGCTGCCGTGGCCAGAGCACATAGTTCGGCCGATCGTCGTCCTTGCGCATCCAGAAGTCGCAGTGGCCGCACCGCAGATTGCAGCGTTTGTTGACCTGGACGAAGAGGAAGCGCGGCGGTCTGTACATCGGCATCCGGATCCAAGTCGGGCCTAGTGACGGCACATTGGTATTCTCACGAACGCGCCCCGTGAAGCAGGCGCAGCCAAGCAAAAGGGGTGCCGGCAAGGCGTTCAAGGACCTCATCGACGTTCTCGACAAGCTGTCGAAGCGGCGGCGCAAGTTTGACCGTTCCGGCCGCCGCGTCGGGCGACAGCTTCACGCCCAGAACCTCACCGATGTCGCGCCGCGCAGCCAGGCTCAACCTGTCTCCGTCAAGCATGGTCTCATAATTGATGCGAGCGGTACGAGGATGCCCTCCGATCCATTGGTTTGGAACAAAGTCGGCATGGCGGTCTACCGCGCCACCAAGGGCAGCGACGCGGGCTTTGCGGTTTGGGATGCGTGGTCCAGCAAGGCCGAGAATTACGGCGGGACCGACGAGAAGTGGGCGGCCTATCACCGTTCACCTCCAGAAGTTATCGGCGCCGGAACGATCTTCCACATGGCCGGGCTGGCGGACCCGATGTGGCGGCGGCGTGCCGAGAAAGTGACCTGGGAGCGGTTCCGGGCGGCCGCCGCCACGGCAGCGTCGCGTTCGGCGATCGAAATGCCGGCGGTATCGGCGGCTGGTTCGCCGTCGTTCATGCTCATCGGAATCCCTCCTGTGCGAGCGCTGCGCCCGGATGGGCGGGGTTGAGACATTTGGGTGATAACCTCGTCGAAACTGGCCATGCGGTCGGCGAGGCCATGGGCAATGGCGTCCGCACCGATAAAAGTCCTGGCCTCGGTGGCGCGCGCCATATCGGCGGTGAGACGGTCACCCCGACCGGTCGCAACGACTGACAGGAACTGCCGGTAGTGGGCATCGACACTGGCCTGCAGATCGGCGCGGACCGCGTCCGAGAGCGGCTCGAAGGGATTGCCGTCGACCTTGTGACTGCCGGCGAAGATCAGCGTCGGCTTGACGCCCCGGTTCTCAAGCTCGCCGCTGCGGTCGGCATGCAGCATGACGACGCCGATCGACCCCACCATGGAGGTCGGCGATACAATGATCTCGTTCGCCGCACTGGCGATCCCGTAGGCGGCAGACGCCGCCATGTCGTTGACGAAGGCGGTGACCGGTTTGGTCTGGCGAACGCCTCGGATCAGGTCGGCAAGCCCGGCCATGCCCGAGGCTTCACCTCCGGGCGAGGCGATATCGAGGAGGATGGAGCGCACCTCCGGATCGGACCCCGCATCGCGAATCTGGGCTGCGAGACCCTCATAACTCGTCATGCCGGACCGGCTGTCGAGCCAGGCGCCACGGTTCACGAGCGAATCCAGCACCGGAATGATGGCGACGCCGCCACTCGCCCGGGTCAGAGCTGCGCGGCCACTCTCTCGCCGGGCCGAGCCGAGGAAGCGGCTGGCATCGGAACTGGTCGGATCGAGGAAATCGGCATCGACGCCAAGCCGCCCGGCAAGCACCCCCAGAATGATCTCGGCCTTGGCCGGATGCAGCAGGAGCGGCGTGTTGAGAAGCCGTTCGGCCAGATGAAGCAATTGTCCCGGCATCAGAAACCTCCTGCACGCAATCCGTACCGGCGCCTGCCGCCGGACCGGGCCGCGCAGAGCGCCTCGAGGCGGCCGAGCTCCGCCCTGAGCGCCGGAATGTCGCCGCGCCCGTACTGCACGCGGCGACGAACGCCGTTGCCGGCGTCGAATTCGATCAGTTCCGGCCGACGTCCTTCGAGAAGCGCGTAATAGGCCTCACGGATTCTCGGCAGTACGGCGCAGGGATCGGCATAATCGGTGACGACGGTCATGGTTTCTGGTCGTCCTCGGCGGTGTCTTCCGAAGCGGGCACGGCGGTAATGCCCTGGTGCTGGGCTTCCGGCAGGCCATAGGTCTTGCGCATCGCCATCTCGCGGGCGCGCTGGGCGTAGACATCCTCGATGTCGTAGCCGAGGTCCTCGGCAATCGAGGCGTCGGTCATGACGCCGAGGCGGCACCAGATCTCATGGGCCTTGGCGGTCTTGACGTCATCTGCCTGCGGCTTTGGCGCGCCACGCCAGATGGCGCGGGATGCGGCCGAGCGGTTCGCCAGAAATCCCTCGAGCCCGCCGGGGAAGGGAATCCCGCCCCGGGCGATTTCTTCTTCCAGCCAGGCCTCATAGACCGCGTTGCAGAATGGCGCGACGATGTGGGCGCGACGGTAGAGCGTGATCTGGAAGATCTCGCCCGTCGCCATGCGCACGCTCGAATAGGTGGCGTTGGTGTAGTCAGCCGTGGCGCTCTCATAGGTGAGCCCCATGCAGCGCGCGAGCTCGCGCAGGAGGTGGGCGGCAAAGTCGCGATAGTCCGAATGCGGGTGCTGGGCGCGGTGCAGTTCGAGCTTCTGGCCCGGAAACAGATGCGCGATCCGGCCATTGATGCCGAGATTGATGGTGGCGTTGTCGTACCAGCCCGACTGCGCCTGGATGTAGGCGTCCCACGGCGATGTACCGCTCGCCGCAAGCCGGGCCTGCTCCTGTGGCGTGAGCAATCCGGCGAGGACCTCCTCCGTGGGTTCCTCCGACGTGATCGATGCCGCAAACACCGTCTGCAGGATCGCGGCCGTGAGCGTTGCATCTGACAGTTGATCGAACTGGCGGGCCACCTGCAGTGCCGGCGTCAACGGGCTGATGCCGCGTACCTGGCCGGGCATCCCGTCATAGACATGGACGACACGCGTTCGCCCGAGGGCGTCACGGGCCAGAACCTCATATTCCTCGGTCCAACTCTTCAGCAGATCCTTGCGGGTCGTCAGATAAGCTACCGGCATCCCGTCGCCGTTCATGCGCACGCCCTGGACGATGCGGCGCATGCTGTCGTTGCGGCGAAGCACGCGGTGGGAGGGAACGAGCCGGACTTTTGTGCCATAGCGGCCGCCGGGGCGTTCCCGCCACGGCAGTTCGGCCCAGATCTCCCCCGTTGCAAACCACGAGCGGAAGGCTGCCGCCTGCATGAGGCCAAAACTTCGCCGCCCCTCGATGTCGCATTCGTAGGAGCGATCCGCCCACAGGCTCCAACGCTGCTCGACCGTCTGCGCCCATTGTTCCGATTCGGTATTCGTCATGCCAAAGACGTCGTTCTCGGGCATGGCTTTCAGGCGAAGGCCGGTTCCGACCGTATTGGCGACCGCCTGATCGAGAGCGCCGGCCATCCAGCCCGAGTTCTGGATGAGATCGATGGTGCGCGCGGCGGCGAGATCCCAGGATGCGCCAACATCGTCGACGGGCTCACGCAGGGCCGGCCGCCATCCCCCGAAGACGACACCGCGGTTCCCTCGCATGTAGTCGGCGCGCACATTTGGCGGCGCGATCGGTCGTCCGCGGGCTGGAGCGAACCAGTCCCGGACCCTCGCGACCATGCCCATCGGATTACCTGTTCAGTCTGGACGAAAGTCCGGCAAAGCGGGCTCTCAAGTTTGGCAACGCGGCCGCGGCAAGCGTCGCGACATCCCTGGCCGGCAACACAGCCCGGGTTGGCTCATCGGGAGCCAGCGCTTGATCGTCGCTTCGCTCGCGCAGCACGCCTTCCGGTATGCGCTGGACATTGAGCGAGTAGCCGATCGCCATGGCCAGCGCCTCGCAGTCGAGAAAGTGGTTCTGACGTGAGCGCTGTACCCATTGCGGTTTGCCGGTCGCGGTATCGACAACACGAACTTCCGAGACGAGCTGCTTGGCGTAATCCTCGTCGATGTCGTCGGGGACGATGAAGGAGCCCGGTTGATCCAGCGGCGTGCGGATGCGCGAGACCAGCAGCGACTTGAAGAAATCCGTCGAGAGCCAGACGAGATTGATCGAGTAGGACGCCTGCTTGCCCTTGGGCGTCACCTCGATCTTGGATATCCGGTAGGGAGGCGACATAGTTGCGCGTCCCTTGGTGGGGGAGACGAGCCACGGATAACGCCGTGTGAACTCGTAGACCTTGTGCTCATCGCCGCCATCCGGCTTGTTCGGACGGAAGCCGGAATCAATGAACACTCGCTCGATCTGCATGCCGCCGATCGGTGTGAGCATCAGATCGGCAAGCGCGTTCCAGACATCGTCGTCATCGGTCGGACCGAACAACTGTCCCCGATCGATGAGCCAGGATGTCCCACGCGAGCCAAAGCCACGGATCGTGTAGTAGAGCGAGAGCTTCTGAACATCGACGGCCATACCGAGGCGAAGGACGCCGTCCGGCATGTCCTTAATCCGGTAGGGCTGCCGCCTCTGCAATATCTCCTGCCAATCAAGGGCATCGCGTCCGGAGGCCGGGGTGTAGCATTCGCCGAATCCGGCATTCAGCGCCGTCTGCAATTGGTCGGGATCGCCGGAGGCGAGCGCCCGCACATAGCGCTCGACCCTTGTGCCCCAGGTGACGAAGGGACTGGCAAGTCCGCTCGCCCAGAAACTGATGACGGCGTTTTCTTCAGGCGAACCCTGGACCTCGCCGTCTCCCACCCATTGTCCCGGGGCGACATAGATTCCGCGGGCATTCATCTCGGGCTTGTCGTCGTCTTGATGGAGGCCCCCGCAATGGGGACAGGCAAGATGCGTTGAGCGGGCAGCTTCCGCGGGCGATGCGTTCTCCGGCCAGCGCATCTGCTCGAAGCGTGGCACGAAGTATTTCTCGCAATGCAGGCACGGCCAGCAGAAGTGATGCCGCGTTCCGGACTGCCACAGCCGCCAGATAGCGCTCTCCACAGCCTCCGGATCCCCGGGCTTCCAGAAGGTCAATCCGCTCCGTGCGTCCAGTTCCGTCTCGATCAGCCCCCGCGACGGCGTCGAGGTGATCGCGGTGACGAAGTCGGCATAGGTCTCGCCGCGCGCGCTCGGGATGCTCAGGCCCGCCTTCACCCCAGCGGTGCGCCATGCCATCAAATCTGAGATACACAAAGACTACGTCAAAATGCCGATTGATGAGATCGAAAAGGCACTAGTCGGATGATGAGAGAATGTGATCACCTGGGAGGCCTCGCCCCAATACGCGCATTGCTGCACTGTCAACGCCGGAGCAAAAATGCACAGGCGGCGCCGGCAGAAGTCGGCGGCGGGGAGGCCTTCCGGCGTTGACACTATGACAAAGGCTGAAGCCGAGGCGCTCTCCAAGGACGTGGCGCGGGCGCTGACTCATGCATGCCGCACGTTCAACTACCCCACCGGCTACTGACGGCGCAACCGTCCCGGCGACCGTCAGCTTGCCGATGCTCCTACGGCAGGTCCTCGTTTCGGAATTTGTGCTGACATTTCCTTTGTATTGCAGCCAGGCGTTACGTCAGGCCGCTCACAATGTCACCGCCCTTGTCGTCAGGATTTTCCGCTCCGCTGAACGCCGTTGGCGTATTTAAATTGGCTTCCCCAAGGTGCTCACTGTCGCACATATGAGCCCCTTCGGGTTTTCTGCGGTTTCAGTGAGCACCTTGAAA
>CAMCWB010000101.1 GCA_945882315.1 Bauldia litoralis
GGACAGATCGTCATGCGCAAAATCGACGGTTGGCAGACCCTCGCAACCAAGCCCGTCGATCAGCCGGTTGACCTGGCCGCCTGAACCGATACCTTCACCACGCCGGAGCCACGTCACGCGAATTCCAACACGACCAGCGACGGCACCTCACCCCCGCGCCAGCCGAAGTCGTCCATGCTGACGCCGAACTCTTTGACCTTGTCCTTGAACCAGTCGGTTGGTGCGAACGAAGACCGCTCACCTCTTATCGCCTTAGGCATCTGAAATTCGAGAAATTCAAGCCGGTCCAACCGGTACAAGAGCGATCGCAGCGGCTTCGATCCCAGTGCGGGATTGTCGTACCGTGTTCGTCCTTTGACACCTTGGCTCGCGGTGACGGCAATGCGACCGCTCTCGGGTGGATCGATGACCGCCAGCGCGGCGTTGGCGACGATCACCTCCACACTGTCCCGATAGTGGGTCTCGTCGAGCGAGCGGCGTTTGCGTTGTCGCGTTTTCTCGTACTGCTCGTCGTGTTCGAGAAACCCTCGTGTCGCCTCAACGAGCTTGCGTAGTGGTTCACCGTCCGCTGCGAGCCATTGGTCGAGCCATCGGTGTTTGATTGGTCTCGGCCTCTGGGAAGGTCTGCCCATCAGGTCGTAGGCTCGGGATCGTCATTGGCTGCAAGACCGCTGGCGGGCTGTACGGACGCCGCTGAACCTACATCCGAACTACTGGGCATCCGCAGTCGCGCCAGCGCGTCCTGGCGCTCCTGAGCCTCAACGGCGGCCTCCCGTCCCATCGTGGCGATGATCGTCATCGAAGAGGACCCGAGCGCCCGCGCGAGAAGCTGACCGAGCGTCACCAGCCGGCGGCTGGAAGCATCTCGATAGACCCGCTTCGTTTTGCCATCGGCTTGGCTCCAACTCACCGCCACGTTCACGTCGGAGTGAGTACGGAAGCGTCTCGCAAGCTGGACGCGGAAGCCGTCATCGCTGGCGAAGTTCGTCGGCTCCCACTGATGCAGATCGTACATCGCCGCGACCGTGAGGATTGCCTGATCAGTCACCTGAGGCCCCTCGTCAGCCACCTTCACGATGTCCTCATGGGCCTGTCGGAGATAGCGGATGCTGGCGCTCCGTGTGGCAAGGTCCACCTCGGTCCGCGCCTCATCGACCATACGACGAAACAACGTCCGCAACGGCTCTCACCCGTTTTCCTCGGGGCGTCCATCGAGCCACTTCTTGATGCCCGCGCGGTGGGGGTTCAGTTTCATGGCGCTGATCGTGGTCTGAGTGGGCGATCCGTGCCGCCGCTGCCGACGCTTATGAGCGCCGCAAAGCGAACTGTAGCCCTCCGACTGCTTGGTGCAGCCGGCGATGCGGCAAGGGCGCATGAGGTTTCCTCTGAACTCGCCCTGAAAGTCGTCCCCGGGGGCAGAGGGACAGGAACGGAAGATAATCTGGACTACCGCTTCAATGGGCCGCCCAGACGGTGCCTACGCTCATTCGGGCCCCTCAGAAACCTTTTCCTTCCTCATCATGCGTCATCGCGGGTCTCAAGCACGGACTGCTCGCACTGCTGTCGCCGTCACCCCTCATTGCGAGGGTCTC
Source organism: Bauldia litoralis (assembly GCA_945882315.1). Lineage (GTDB taxonomy): Bacteria > Pseudomonadota > Alphaproteobacteria > Rhizobiales > Kaistiaceae > CAMCWB01. Next base: position 1,593 of record CAMCWB010000101.1, read on the forward strand.
CGCACCTAATCAGAACGCCTGACAAGGCGGCGATTAGTTGCCGTCACCCCTCATTGCGAGGGTCTCCGCACCCGCGTTCATGGCAGGACTGGCGATGATGCCGTTGCCGTCACCCCTCATTGCGAGGGTCTCCGCACCTGATCCGGCCGAAGTCCCTGATCGACAACTGATTTCGGTGCTTCAACTCCCTCCAGGAACCCAGCAGCCCGCTCTGCGAATACGCCCTCGCGGGTGTTTTGGCTGCGTGAGGTGACATCTTGCCCCGATCCCTCGGTAGGGCCAGCAGACCTTGCGGTCGCCAGCGCGTTCGCCGGGGGGCCAGCAGCGTGGGCCGCAACGAACCCTCCAGCGACACTCGCCGCCAAAGGCCCTAGCCCACCATCGTCGCGATCCCGAAGGACAGCGACCATGTTCATGTGAAGGTCGATCAGCTTGTCGCCCTTCTTGACCGTCATTGCGCCGCGCCTTGCAATCTGGACAGCGGCGTTTTCATCGGCATTGGCCTCAAAGCCGCAACCGATGCACTTGAAGATGTCCTGAGCCGGCCGGTTCTCCGAGGCTCTGTGCCCGCAGCGCGTACACGTTGTCGAGGTGCCCGCAGCAGGGACGGCCCGCAGGGGAGGCAGTCCAGCCAGAGCCAGCTTGTACTCCAGCATTGTCTCGGCCTTGCCGAGTTGCGCCCGCTTCAGGATGCGTCGCCATCCGCCCTTGCGAGTGCCCTTCTGGCGCTTCGTCGTGATAGCGGCCTTGAACTCGTCGAGCCGTTCGACGACGACCTGCGCCCTGTACGACTTCGCCGTGGCAACGATACGGTTCGTCATCTCGTGCAGGAGGTGATCGACGTGGCGTCTGTGCATCGCGCCTGAACGCGCCGTTCTCCTCTGGTAGGCCCGCGCCTGTTCCTCGGCGCGACGTATTTCGTGAGAGACCGAGGAGCCGCTGACGACGGGCTTGGCCAGAACCGATCCGTCAAGACGGACGACCGCCGTGGCCAGCGTGTTGACAATTCCCCGGTCGATGCCGAGCCGCGCCTCGCCCTCGATCTTCGGCACTTCCGGCATCTCGAATTGCGATTGCAGAAACCAGCGGTCCCCGCGCCGAATGACAAGGCTGGACCGAAGGGTGGCCCTCCCACTCAGGAATTTGTGTTCGTGCCACTTTGAGCAGGACAGCGGGACAACGATCCGCGTCCTGGACTTGCTGGCCTTGACGACTTCGCCCGTTGACGCATTGAGGCCCTCGTGGATCGTCGCGGGCATGGCGTTCTTGTCGGCGGCGTCGAGCGCATAGAGAACGGCCGCGATCGAACCGTGCTGGTCCCGCCGGACGATACGGGCATCACGTTCTCTCGCCAAGGTCAACGGGCGTGGTCCCGGCAAGCGATCAACACGACTGATCTGGTCGCGGGCAGCGTCTTCGTCGTCCTTTGTGGTGGATGCAGCAAGGGCCGCGTAGCCCGCCGCGCGGTCAGCGGCTGCCTCAGTCGGCTGTTGCGGCCACTCCGCTTCGTGTTTCTTGACGCGTAACTCTATATAGCTGCCGACAGCCATCTCGACATCACGAGCAAGACCTTGACGGACTGGCTCACAAAGTCGCGCAGCCGATGCCGTGGAGCGGGTGAGTGCACCAGTTTTTCTGATCGCCGTTCGTCTGAGTTTCCTGTCGGCCTCTTCGACAGCCGCGTCGGCACTTGGCCGCGACTTGGCCATCACGTCCCAGAACACGTCCTCCGCCTTTGCCCGAACGCGCTCCAGCGCGGCAGCCTTGCGCCGCGTCGGTCGCATCTCAAAGACGGCCGTGAGGAACTGGCCCATTCCCACAGGCTATCATCGATGGGTTGAGCCGGCCAGCAGCCAGCCGAGGCTGGGCCGTACCGCGCTCCAGCATCATCTCGTGCTCGAACTGGGCCAAGCCGCCGGCCACAGGAGACGCCGGGAGCCTCGCTGAGTCGTTGTCGCGTGAGCAGGTAGGGTGGTAGCTCGCCGCCGTCTCAGCCCCGTCAGTGGACTCGCCAGAGTCAGCAAGAGGCGCCGCCTTCCGGTCGGAGCGATCCGCACCTTCGGCCGCCTCTGTGTCACCCTGCCGCCCTCATAACCCGCTGAACCTGCACGGCGGACCACGTTGCCCCACCCTTGGCTGTCGGAACTCGCCTCGCTGTCAACTCCTTGGCGATCCCGTTGAGTGACACGACGCCCGTGCCCCGTAGCTCATCAATGAGCGGCTTCAACTGTGACGCACGTTCCGCCACGCGAGCCGCGATGGCTGCCCTGCCCGCCGCTCGCATCTTCTTGGTGAGGCGTTGCCCCGGCCGGACACCTCCGAGCTTCGTGCCTCGCTTTTTTGCCGCTGCGAGTGCCGCCTTCGTCCGTTGAGAAATCAACCCCGCCTCAAGCTCGGCCACCGCCACCATACTGTTGAGGAGGAACCGACCTTGCGGTCCTGCCGCATCGGGAAGATCACAGAACCGAACCTCGACGCCAGCCTCCAAGAGGCGCGACAGGAACGCCACTGACCGCGTCAGCCGGTCCAGTTTGGCAACAATCAGTGGCGACTTGTGTAGCCGTGCGGCGGTGAGGGCTTTCTCAAGCTCGGGCCGGTCCGCCCTGCGCCCGCTCTCCACTTCAACGAACTCGGAGAGGATGGTCCATCGACCACCATTGAGGAACCGCTCCACGGCCTCGCGCTGCGCTTCCAGTCCCAAACCTGACTTGCCCTGCTTCGCCGTGCTGACCCGGTAGTAGGCCACGAAACCACCGCTTGCCATGTCATAACACTCCTGTCAACGTTCGTTGGCTAGTATGTAACAGGTAAGAGAGCCATGGTCAATGACGGCGGAAAACGGACTTCCGACGGCGCGGGTCCTGAACGCGAGGCCGCCTTTGCAAAGACGGGGCGGGGGGTATGCGCGATCTTCTCACAATCGAGTGGACATCTCCGATTTTGCCGTCTATCCTTTTCGAGGTTTGCCATTCTAGACGCCCTGAGGCGTTGCGCTCAATTCGATTGAAATCCTCAGGGAAAGCATCAGCCTCTGATAAGGCGGCTCCGCTAGGATGGTGGCGTTACATATCGCCGCGACACGCGGCCGGAGTTGCCTTACCCAAGGAGTTCGCACGATGAAACCGCTCTCCCTCGCAACCGTATTCGCGGCCGCTCTAGCCGGCTCGACCATGATCGCTGAAGGCGCGGTCCTCTCGGTGACGGACATCATGTCGAAGTACGCAAACCTCGGCTACGACATCCGGAGCATTGAACTCGACGGCGGCGTCTACGAACTGCAAGCGCACACTTCGAGTGGGTTCCCCGTCGAACTGCATGTCGACGCGACAACCGGCGAGCGGGTCGCCAGCAATGATGACGACGAGGTCGATGAAGTCGATGAAGTCGATGAAGTCGATGAAGTCGATGATGACGTCGATGATGACGTCGATGATGACGTCGATGAAGGCGACGACGATAGCGACAGCGACAGCGACAGCGATGACGACAGCGATGACGACAGCGATGACGATGACGATGATAACGACAGCGACAGCGATAACGACAGCGACAGCGACAGCGACGACTAATGGCTTTGGCGCAATGCGCAGGCCCGCCCGAGTAAGTCCCGAGGGTCCCATCCGCGACTGCGGGACGTGCATAGGCTTACGTACCATATTTTGTACCACAAAGGTCCGCTGGCCGTTCCCAAGCCGATATGCTAAGTTGTTGAATTATAGTGACTTCGTGGCGTGGCTAGGAACTAGGTAGGCTTTCCCTCCTCCGCTACCAAAAAAATCAAAGACTTAGCCCGATATTCGCTCTGATCATGTTGCAGCCTCACTGCGACACGGTCCCAAGGTTTTTCAAAGATTCCTAAAGGATAGCGGCGGTTCCACGCGACATGACTGCGACATGGACCGCTAATGCGGTCCTCGGGCTCTAGCGCATCATGGTGGGAAGGCTCGTCGTGGCCTCTCCGGTGCGGAATCCGGTGCAACGCGTACAGCAATTCCACGGCAAGGCGGACAGCATTCCGGTGATTGCGGACAGCGGCTCCCGTCGACGGCTTCATGGGGTCATGCGTCCTGCTTGAGGTCAAGTCCGGCGCGCTTGGCGGCGGCCTTTCGCAGGCTTTCGCCGGTGAGCGTCAGCCGATGCGCGTTGTGCACGAGCTGGTCGAGGATGGCGTCGGCGATGGTGGGATTGGCGATCGCCTCGTGCCAGTGATCGACCGGCAGCTGGCTGGTCACAATCGTCGAGCCGCGATTGTGCCGATCCTCGACAATCTCCAGGATGTCGCGACCCTGCTCGGGCGTCAGCGTGGCGAGACCCCAATCGTCGAGGATCAGCAGCTCGACGCGCGCCAGGCTCTTGAGGAGCCTGGCATGACGCCCGTCGCCGCGTGCGAGTGCCAGGGCATCGAACAGCCTTGGCAGGCGATGGTAGAGGACGGAGCGATCGTCGCGGCATGCCTTGTGGCCGAGCGCACAGGCAAGCCAACTTTTGCCCGTGCCTGTCGGGCCGCAGATCAGCAAGCCTTGGTGCCGTGCGATCCAGTCGCCGGCGACGAGCTTGGCGCCTTGTCGAGACCGCGCGGCGCCTTCATGTCGACATCCTCGACGACAGCCGATTGACGCAGGCTGGCAAACTTCAATCGACTGACAAGTTTCTTGTTCTCGCGCTCGATCGCCTCGCGGTCGACCATGAGTGCGAGCCGCTCCTCGAAGCTGAGCGCGGCAATGTCGGGCTGCTTGCGTTGCTCCTCCAGCGCCTTGGCCATGCCGGTTAGCACTAAAAAACGTCTCGGTGGAGGTGAAGGCGAACGTAGAGAATCGCTAAGTATTCTGTGAGAGAGCCTGCTAGGATTTGCTCTTAGTGCCCTGACGCTTCGCGCGCTCGGGACGGGAAGGGCGCCAATAGGACTTTAACCCTCGAGGCAAGCATCGATGGCTGCGATTAAGAGGCTGAATGTAGGACTGGTTGGAACGGGCTGGGTTGGCGGAATCCGCGCCAATGCTTGTGCGGGCACCGCGCTGGTCGACGAAATCCATGTCGCCGAGATCAACCCGAAACGGCGCGAAGAGATTGTACGTGAGACTAACGCCGTGTCGTCGACGGACGACTGGCGCACATTGCTCGCCAACCCAACGATCGACGTGATGATTATCTCGATGACACCGGAGACCCAGCGCTTTCCGATTGTCATGGCCGCGCTGGAAGCCGGTAAGCACGTCTTCGTCGAAAAGCCGCTTGCCCCCAGCATCGAGGATGCGGAACGCGCGCTGAAGCTCGCCCGAGATAGAGACCTCAAGGTCACGATCGGCTATTCACGCCGCTTTGATCCGCGCTACGCATACATCAACAAGGCATTGAAGGGTGGGCTGATCGGCGAGCCGGTCACATGCCTCGTGTCGCGTCAGGCGAGCCGCGAGCTCGGCCTCAAGATCACTGGGCGCTCGAAGCTTTCGCCGGCCTCGATCGGTGGGAGCCACGAGATAGACTTCTTGCTGTGGTGCCTGAAGCCACGGAAGCCGGTCAAGGTCTACTCGCAGACCGTGGGCAAGCTGCTCGCCCGAAGCAACAGCGCTACCCCAGACCACCAGTGGACCATGGTGACGATGGACGACGGCACCACGCTGACGATGGGCTGCGGCTGGATCCTGCCGATCGGGTACCCGAACTATGTGACCGGCTGGATCGAAATTATAGGAACTGACGGCGCGCTGACGATCGACGACACCCACCGCGAGGTGTCGCTCAACACAACTGAGCACGGCATCCGCTATCCGCTTTCGACGATGCCCGGCGAGCCGGTCGACCACGTGTTCGCTGGCGCAATGCATGATGAGACCCGGCACTTTCTCGAGGCCGTGTCGTTTAACCGACCTGCGATGGTAACCGGCGAGGAGGCGATCATGGTTATGGAGGTCTGTGCCGCCGCAGATCTTTCCGCGGAGCGGGGCGAACCGGTCATGTTGCCAAGAAACGATTCTCGCTGAGAAGCGGTGGCGGACCGCTTGGAGTGTGCGTCAGCCGCCTCTAGGCAGGAACGCCCGCCTAGAGGCCCGTGGGAATAGGGGGGAAATCTCAACCCCGCTATGGTATCAAGATATCGGCGTTTGCTTCCCTGAATTTGTTGATACCGGCTTTGACGTCGTCGGTCGTGAAGTCGTTGACTTCAGCGATAAAGGAGGGCTCCAAGAAGGTCGCTGTATCTATCTCCTTGTCGATCTCCTTCAAGCGCACATAGGGCGCTTGAATGCGTGCCCAGACATCGGGCTGTGGCTCGCCCATCTTCATCGTTCTGCTCAGCGAAGTGGTGTAGATGCTGTTGTTCAGCACTCTTTCACCGTTTCCCGGCCGCTCCCACTGCTCCGGCGCTCTCTTTTTACACGCGGACATAACAGCTTTGGAATCGAGTACGCCGGCGCGTTGCCCCTTGGCCCAACTGCGCAGGAAGGCGAGAATTAAGGGTCGCTTCTCTTCCAGAGTAGGCTCCCAGACCGCCAACGAATTACCAGGAACGTAGGACACTTCGGGCGGCGTCAGGTCGCGGAGTGCGACTCCGCTAGTCTCGATGATCGCGCGGTCAACCGGAGCTGCGATGACCGCGTGCACTGTTCCGTCCTGTAAGGACTTCACGAGGACCGGTCCGCTGTCGCCAACAACAACCGTCTCGACTTCGTCAATGCCAACCCCAGCAGATTCAAGTGCAATAGTGGCGATGATCAGATCGCGGTCGCTGGGAAGCCCGACAATCTTACCTCTTAAGTCGGCCAAGCTTTGAACCGGTCCATCCGCCGGTGCGTAAACGCCTTCCGGTCCAAACTGCTGGGCTTCATAAACGACTTTAATCGCCTGACCGGTGCTCACGGCCTGAAGCACTTGCCCTGAGTCGAGCATAGCGAGATCGGCATCGCCGTTTGCGAGAAACGCAACATACGGAACGGTGGTGTCGGTGGCTAGCAAGTTGACCTGGTATCCTTCCTTCTCCAGGAAACCAAATTCCTGCAAAATGAACTGGGGATAATTGCCGCACGACTTCTCGTTAGTGCCCATGAAGTTGATTGTTTTTAGTTCTTGCGCGTCACTCGGAGAAACGACGCTACTCCCCATCATCCCGAAGATTGTGCAGAGGAGTCCGTATTTGAGCAGTTTGCGGAAGCATCCCATTTTTGTTGCCTCTCCAGTTTCATGTTGTTGTGCGTTATGTCTTTCTAGGCCGCGTAGGATTCTGCTCCGATGCAACGCATATTTTTATTAGAGTAGTCTTTAGGGGCGCTTGTAGCCAGCACGTTCGAGAACCCGAACGGAGCATCGATAAGATTATTCCGGAACCGGAGCTTGATAGCAACTGGGGGCCCACCCATACGTACATAGTCGGCAATGTGAATGAACGCGACGAATGCGCCGCACCGGGACACGGCGCAAAAGCGGGGCGCGCCAACTACCGAACAAATGAGTTTACTTCGATGAGCGACGAGGTCGTGAACTACCGCGTGGAAGGCCCGGTCGCGGTCATATTCCTGAACCGGCCCGAGGCGATGAATTCCTTCGATGCCAGCTTGCGGCGCGACCTCTTAGCCGCCCTGCGGCATGCCGGCTCGGACGCCGCGCTGCGCGCCGTCGTCCTGACCGGCACGGGACGCTCCTTCAGCGCCGGCGCCGATCTGAAGGCATCGGCGGCGGACATGCAGGTCGATGTCGAGACCCGCCTGCAGACGGAGTACCGGCCGATCTTCGAGGCGATCGCCGCAATTCCGGGTCCGGTCATCGCGGCCGTCGGCGGCTCGGCCGCCGGCATCGGCATGTCGCTCGTGCTTGCCTGTGACCTCGTGATGATGGCCGAAGGCTCGTTCCTGCTTGCGCCTTTCACCAATATCTCGCTCGTCCCGGATGGTGGCCTCAACTGGTTCCTGGTGCGCCAGATCGGCTATCGCCGGGCCTTTGAGTATGCTGTCGAGTCGCAGCGAATCGACGCAAGGCGATGCGTCGAGATCGGCCTTGCGAACCGGATCGCGCCCGCCGGTGCGCTAGTCGAGGACGCACTTGCCTGGGCGCACGCACTGGCCACTCGCGCACCCCTGTCGCTTACCGCGACGAAAAAAGCGATGCGGCTTGCCGCAACTGCCGATTGGGCCACAACCTTCGACTTCGAGGCGTCGGCCCAAAGAACGCTGCGGGCGAGCGCTGATCACGCAGAAGGCGTGCGCGCCTTTCTCGAAAAGCGTCCGCCTGTCTTCAAAAGCGAATAGGCCATTCCTTATCCTCCAGCAATAATCCGCTGACATTGTTACAAGCATGAAGTCCGATGGGGGACCGACCTGCAGGGGCAACGACGACGCGAAGGCGGCCCAAGGCGTCGTGCCTGCGCGTTGGCGGCTGCCTGAGTTCTGACGTGAAGTGCAACACCCCCTGCCGATTTGATATCGGCGTGGTTGATCAAGACCATCGGGAGTGCTGCCATGCGCAGCCTACTTGCATCTGTCGGACGCTGAAAGAGGCCAGATCGCGGTTCTGCGCGCTTCTGGGCAGTCGATCGAAGCCGTCGCCACGGCGCCTGGCCGGGCGAAATCCACGGTGAGCCGCGAGTTGCGGCGCAACGCTCTGCCC
>CAMCWB010000102.1 GCA_945882315.1 Bauldia litoralis
GATTTTCCAGTTGATAGAGAACCAACTTCCCGTCGCGAAACGAGTGAAGGTTGATGACCTTGTTTTCGCTCATGGCACGAAATCATATCAGATCCACAAAACTCTAAAATGTAATATGTCTGTAATATGCCAAAATCACTGACCGTCGCTGAGCGCCATTCTTGCAAGTATTTGATATCTTTTGTGAAAATGGTGCTGCCGCGCAGGATTGAACTGCGGACCTCTCCCTTACCAAGGGAGTGCTCTACCCCGCCTTGAGCGCCTCCGGCCGGCTCTTGCCGCGCCTTGTCATCAGCTTGTTGATGCCCGAGACATAGGCCTTGGCCGAAGCGACCAGCGTGTCGGGGTCGGCGGCGCGCGCCGTCACCGACTTGCCGTCCTCCTCGAGCCGCACCGAGACTTCGGCCTGCGCGTCGGTCCCTTCTGTCACGGCATGAACCTGGTAGAGCGACAGCGAGGCCTTGTTCGGAATGATCGCCTTGATCGCGTTGAAGGTCGCGTCGACCGGGCCGTTGCCGGTCGCCTCGCGGGTCTCGTGGCGGCCGTCGACGTCAAGCGTGATGATCGCCTTGCCGGGGCCGCCGGTGCCGGCGATCACGGTCAGCGCCAGCACATGGATCGACTCGCTGGCGGTCGCGACTTCTTCCTCGACCAGCGCCTCGATGTCCTCGTCGAAGACATGCTTCTTGCGGTCGGCGAGATCCTTGAAGCGCCGGAAAGCGTCTTCCAAGGCGTTCTGGCCGAGCTCGAAGCCGAGGTCGCGCAGCTTGTCGCGGAAGGCATGCCGGCCGGAATGCTTGCCCATGACCAGCGAGGTCGATTTCACGCCGACCGATTCCGGCGTCATGATCTCGTAGGTCTGGGCGTTCTTCAGCACGCCGTCCTGGTGGATGCCGGATTCATGCGCGAAGGCGTTCTTGCCGACGATCGCCTTGTTGTATTGCACCGGGAAAGCCGAGACCGCCGAGACCAGCTTGGAGGCCCGCATCAGCATGGTCGCATTGACATTGGTGTAATAGGGCAGCACGTCGCCGCGCGTCTTGATCGCCATGACGATCTCTTCCAGCGAGGCGTTGCCGGCCCGCTCGCCGAGCCCGTTGATCGTGCATTCGACCTGCCGCGCGCCGCCGTCGACGCCGGCCAGCGAGTTGGCGACCGCGAGGCCGAGATCGTCGTGGCAATGCGTCGAGAAGATCACCTTGTCGGCGTTCGGCACATTGTCCCGGACCATCCTGATCAGCGCGCGGAACTCGTCCGGCGTCGCATAGCCGACCGTGTCGGGGATATTGATCGTCGTGGCGCCCGACCTGATCGCCGCCTCGACGACCCGGCAGAGAAAATCATGCTCGGTCCGCGTCGCGTCCATCGCCGACCACTCGACGTCGTCGGTGTGGTTGCGGGCCCGCGTCACCGAGCTGATGACTCGGTCATAGACCTGGTCCTGGTCGAGCTGGAGCTGGTACTGGCGATGCAGCGGCGAGGTGCCGATGAAGGTGTGGATGCGCTTCCGCTCGGCATGGGCGAGCGCTTCGGCGGCCCGATCGATGTCGGCCGGGTTGGCGCGCGACAGACCGCAGACGACGGAGTTCTTGATGACCTTGCCGATCTCCAGCACGGCCTCGAAATCGCCGTTCGAGGCGATCGGGAAGCCGGCCTCGATGATGTCGACGCCCATCTCGTCGAGGAGTTCGGCGACCTGCAGCTTTTCGCCGAGCGTCATGGAGGCGCCGGGCGACTGCTCGCCGTCGCGCAAAGTGGTGTCGAAGATGACGACGCGGTCCTTGGCGGACGCTTCGGTCGGGGAAGTCATAGCCTTGATCCTTCTCGAAATCCTGCCCGCGCGGTTTCTGCTGCGGGTCTCTCAACGGGGGTTCTGTTCCAGCCCTCCCCTGAGTACCCGCCCGCAAGGGCTGCCGGCGCTCAGGGGCGCGTAAGGAGAAGGGTAAGGTTTGCCGCGAGCGCGAGCCTGCCGTCCGCGGAAGCGGCGGTCAGTTTGCCGGCAATGATTGTCGACGGATGTCTCACGTCTGCGTTTCCGCAATTGCTCGCTGAAAGTCTAGGCCGCTTCCCCTGAATCCGGCGTTAACCGGCGGGAAGCTGCATATTCCCTAGCAAATCCGACCGGTAGGAGGCAAGCACCGACCGTATCTGCTCGAAAGCCGGCACCGCCAAGACGAGGATCAGCGGCAGGTTTAGAACGATCATATCCGGAACGCGGCCCTCAATCGATCGACAGCGTGCCCGTCGCGACGATCACGGCATCGCCGGCGATGCGGGCCGCGACGATCCTCTCGCCGTCGACATCCATCTCGAGCCCGACCAGGCTCGGCCGCCCCATCTCGAAGCCCTGCTCGATGATATAGCGATGCGCGCCGGAGGGCAGCCCGTCGAAGCGGGCGATCGCCCCGGTCAGCGCTGCGATGGCACTGCCGGTCGCCGGATCCTCCGCGATGCCAAAGGTCGGCGCGAACATGCGCCCATGGAAATGATGGCCGAGCGAGACCGTCTCGCGGCAATAGACGAAGGCCGCGGCGCCTTCCAGCCGGAACGCCTCGCCCCACGCCGCGATATTGGGCGTCGCCCGGGCGATCACCGCGAGGTCGCGGACTGGCACGAAGGCGTAGGGAACGCCGGCGGTAAAGGTAGACGGCTGGTGGTTCTCGAAGCCGATCTCGGCCGGCAGCAGGCCGAGGGTAGCGGCGATCGCCTCCTTGTCCGCGGCCGGCCCGAGGTCGACGCTTTCGCGCGGCAGGTCGAAGATCGCCCGGCCGATCCCCTCGCCCTTGACGAAGGCGCCGCAGCGCACCGGCCCGACGGCCTCCTCGAGCACGAGCATGGACTCCTCGAGCCCGCTTCCGTCAGCGAAGGCGCGCAGCGCCAGCAACACCGCCGTGCCGACCGTCGGATGGCCGGCAAAGGGCAGTTCCCGCGCCGGCGTGAAGATGCGCAGCCGGGCGCTGTGCACCGGGTTTTGTGGCGGCGTCACGAAGACCGTCTCGGACAGGTTGAACTCGCGGGCGATGGCCTGCATCTGGCCCTCATCAAGGCCGCCGGCATCGAGCACCACGGCTAGCGGGTTGCCTGCCAGCGGCCGGTCGGTGAAGACGTCGAGAATGGCGTAGTTGCGCTTCATGCCGGCTGAAATCCTCAGGAAATTGCGCGCTTTTCGCGGCTCCGGGAACCAGGCTCAAGCGCGCGGGTTGGAGTGTGCCGTCTTTATGCCACTTATCGGCCGTTCAGCTTCCATTCATCGAACCGGCCATACCCTCTGATCATTCGCGGGGTGGGGTCCCCCCGCCACTGGGGTACATCAGGAGCGAGTCACATGAAAACTATTGCTTCGCTGGTCGTCGCAGGCATGATCGCCGCGACATCGCTGGCGTCCACCACCGTCACCGCCGATGCCGGCGGCAAGAACTGGAACGGCGGCAATAACTGGAATGGCGGAAACAACTATCACAAGCACTACAATGACCGCCGCGACCGCGGCTGGAACCCGGGCGCTGCGCTGGCCACCGGTGCCATCCTCGGCCTGACCTTCGGGGCGCTTGCCGCGCCGAATTATTACTACGCGCCGCCGCCGCGGGTCTATTACGCCCCGCCGCCTCCCCCAGCCTACTCGGCCTATCCGGGCTATTACGGCGGCCCGACCGCCCAGCACATCAGCTGGTGCGAGTCGCAGTACCGCTCCTACGACGCCCGGTACAACACCTGGGTCGGTTATGACGGCTACACCCATCAGTGTGTCAGCCCCTACTAGGCTTTCGTAACGCATGAACGAAAAAAGGGCGCGGCCGAGGTCGCGCCCTTTTTGTTGATGCGGCTGCTAGCGAACCACCCTCCTGACGAGACGGCAAGCCGATCCGCCATGCTACAAAGGCAGCGGCGGGCCGGATGCCATCCCTGGAGCATCCGGCAAGACGGGGACGAGGCAAGAATGCTCAGCGAGTCGATCGGGCCACCGCAGATCGCGGCTATCGCCTTGCTCCTGCAACGCGGGGCGGAAGAACTCCATTCCGCCCGCAACATGCGCCGGCTGATCGCGGCGGGCGGACACGAAGAAGGCCGCGACTATTACCCGGTGGTCGCGGTCGCGCATCTCGCCTGGATCGCGGCAGTCTTTTTTCTGATCCCGCCGACCGCCGCCATCATCTGGCCGGTGCTGATCCTGTTCCTTCTTCTCCAGCCGGTCCGCTACTGGGTCATCGGAACGCTCGGCCGCTACTGGACCCATCGGATCATCACGCTTCGACAAGCGCCCGTCGTCCGGCGTGGACCGTATCGCTTCCTGCGCCACCCGAACTACGCCGTGACTTTCGCCGAGACGTTCCTCTTGCCGCTGGCCTTCGGCGCGGTGGCGCTCGCCATCATCATGACGGCGATCTGGGTGGCCGTGATCAGCTACAAGATCGTTCTGGAGGAGCGCGCGCTCTCAGGCCGCCGCGAGCCGGACGCGCCGGGCTCCGCCTAAAATCGCTTCAGCCTTACAGATCCACCACCACGAAATAGGCCGAAAATCCCGGCCCGAAGGCGCAGAGAAGGTGCCGCCCGCGCCGGCCGGACTTGATCGCATATTGCAGCACGAACAGCGCCGTCGCCGACGACATGTTGCCGAAGTCGTGAAGGACGGTTCGCGACGGCTCCAACGCTTCCGGCTTGACGCCGAGAATTCCCTCGGCGACGTCGAGCACCTTGCTGCCGCCCGGGTGCAGGAGAAAGCCGTCGAAGTCCTTAAGCGTCATGCCGTGGCGATCGAGGAAACCGGTCAGCGCGCTACCGAGCCGCTCGGCCATCAGCGACGGCAGCTTGGCGCTGAGCACGACGCCGAAGCCGTCATTCTTGATGTCCCAGCCCATGATGTATTCGGTATCGCGCCACAAATGCTCGCCGACGGCGACGACACGCGCGCCGGCCCGGCCGCCGCCATCATTGCCGGTCGACGTGTTTCTAAGAACGACAGCCGCCGCGCCGTCACCGAAGAGGGCCGCGGACACATACATCGCCGCGCTCGGGTCGTTGATGCGCAGGCAGAGCGAGCAGAGGTCGACCGTCAGGAACAGGACATTGCCGCCGGGAAAGGTCTGCGCCAGCCGCGTCGACCGCGCCAGCCCGGCGACGCCGCCGCCGCAGCCGATCCCGAAGATCGGCAGGCGCTCCGTGTCGGGCGCAAAATCCAGCCGGTTCATCAGCATCGCGTCGAGGCTCGGGATCGCCAGCCCGGTGATGGTGTTGGTGACGATGGCGCTGATGTCCTTCAGCTCGAGCCCCGCTTTGGCGATCGCATCGACACTGACGCGTTCGAGCAGGTCGATCGCGTGGCGCTGAAAAGAGGCGGTGCGCTCCTCCCAGCTTCGCGGCACCGTGTACCAGTCGGCCGGCTCGCAGAAGTAGCGCGTCGCGATGCCGGTGTTGGCGAAGAGGCTTTCCATATGCGCGAATTGCGGGTGGTATATGCGCGACCGCTCGGTGATGTAGGCCTGGTCGATCTTGTAGGCGGGAACCGCTGTCGCCACGCCGGCGATTTCAACGTCGAAAATCTTCGCGCGCCGCGGTTCGGTTCGTTCCATGACGTCCAGCAGCATGTGCTTTTTTCCTTGGGCCGGGGACGATCCATTCGCCATGCCCGGACAGACGCAAGACGATCAGCCAGCCTACGCCAGGAAGTTCGTGGCCAATGCAGAGAGTTTATGTGAAGCGGCTCGCCCTGAGGCATGGTACTCAAAGCTTCTTATAACACCTCTAAACAGCGTCGTGTTCCTTTGGTCGACCACAAGCGAAACGGTCGGCACCAGGTCTCGAATGACGCGATCGGCTCATGACATATCCGCGGCGCCTTGAAGGCGAGTTGCTCGACCACTTGCCGCCGGACGACCCGCGCGCCATCCGGTCGCGCCGGGACTTGCGGCTTTGCAACGCCCTCATGTTCCAATCGACGATCATGGCGCGGCTTTTATTCCGCCATTGCCCGCGCCCGCCGGCAACGATGGTCGATCTCGGCACGGGCGACGGGACGGCGGCGCTCGCCATCGCCCGCCGCCTTGCACGCACTTGGAATAATGTGAGCCTCCAACTCGTCGATCAACAGAACATCGTATCCGACGAGACCGTCGCGGCCTTTGCCCTTCTGGGATGGAGAGTGGAGCGCATCGGCGCCGACATTTTCGATTTTCTCGCCGGCGGAAAGCAAGTCGACCTGATGACGGCCAATCTGTTTCTGCATCACTTTGACGACGAAGATTTGCGGCACCTGCTCAGGACGGCAGCAGCGTCGACGAAGGTCTTTGTTGTCGGCGAACCGCGACGCGATGCGGCCACGCTGTTCGGCTGCAGGCTTCTGCCCCTGCTCGGATGCAACGAGATCACGCGCCACGATTCCGTGGCCAGCGTGCGCGCCGGCTTTCGCGACCAGGAACTGTCCGCCTTGTGGGGCGCGCGACAAGGATGGGACTTGTCCGAACACCGCGCCATCCCATTTTCCCATTGCTTTGCAGCAACAAGCGCGCGCGGTGCCCGTTGATCTACGACGCAATCGTCATTGGCGGCGGCCCTGCGGGCGGCACATCGGCGCTGCTTCTTGCGAAGGCCGGCTGGTCCGTCGCCGTGGTCGAGAAAGCCACCTTCCCGAGGCGGAAAGTCTGCGGCGAGTTTATATCCGCGACGACCTTGCCGCTCCTCGAGGGCCTCGGCGTCGCCGAGAGCTTTCTCGGCATGGCCGGACCGGAAGTTCGGCGGGTCGGCTTTTTCGCCGGCGAAACCGTGGTCTCCGCTCCGATGCCGCAGACCCGCGGTGGCCGGTTCCGCTGGGGACATGCGCTCGGACGCGAGCATCTCGATCTCATCGTTCTCGACGCTGCCGTCAAAGCCGGCGCCGAACTCTTCCAGCCCTTCACTGCCGCCGATCTTGCCCATGACGGCCAGAATTACCGGTGCAGGATAACCTCGGATGGCGAAAGCCGGGACCTGATCGGCCGGGTCGTCATCGCCGCGAACGGCTCCTGGGAGCGCGGCCCGCTGTCGCCGAAAACGCCACCCCATCGCGATTCCGACCTCCTCGGATTCAAGGCGCATTTCAAAGGCGCGTCCCTGCCCGGCGATCTAATGCCGATGCTTGTGTTTCGCGGCGGCTACGCCGGCCTGGTCCATACCGACGGCGGCCGCGTTTCCTTGTCCTGCTGCATCCGCCGCGACCAGTTGAAAAAGAGCCGGGCCGCACTGCCCGGCCATTCCGCCGGCGAAGCCGTCCTGCAGCATATCGCTTCTTCGTGTCGTGGCGCCCGCGAGGCGCTCGCTTCGGCAAGTGTCGATGGCCCCTGGCTCTCGGCCGGCCCCATCCGTCCGGGCATCCATAAGGCTGCCCGCGATGGCACCTATTTTACCGGAAACATGGCTGGGGAAGCCCATCCGATCATCGCCGAGGGCATCAGCATGGCCATCCAGTCCGCCTGGCTGCTCAGCCGCCGTCTCATCGCCAGCCGCCCCGAGGCGGCACGCGATTTGGGCGGCAGCATTCGCACGGCCTACGAACGGGATTGGAAGCGTCTGTTCGGTCCCCGCGTCCGCGCATCGATGGCCCTGAACATGATCCTGACAGGACCGGGCGCCGCTCAGATAGCCGGGCAGGTTGTCCGCCTGCTTCCATCGGCCCTGACATTCGGGGCCCGGGTCGCCGGAAAGGCGACGACGGTTCCAACGACATGACAAACCAGGCGCGACCGACCATGCGGTTCATCCTTGCGGCGAGCCTTCTTCCCGGACTTTTCCTCTTCGCTCCCGTGCCGGCCGGCGCCGGCAACGACAGCGATTTTTCCATGCGCTTCGCCGGCGAGTGGTCCGGCGGAGGTCCCTACCGCCGCACCGCCCACACCCTCCCGGTCAACGTGAAATGCAGCCTCGCCGGCAAAGGCGATGCAAACCATATGAGCTTCGCCGGCACCTGCCGCGCCGTGATCGTCGTGACCAGGGCGATCGGCGCCGACATCACCTACGATCCGGCCTCGGGCACTTACCGGGGAACCTATAAGGGCGAGATGGAAGGCCTCGCGCAGCTCGTCGGCAAGCGGACCGGCGATACGGTTCAGTTCGACGTCACCTGGCCGGAAATCCTGAACGGCGACCGTGTCGCCTCCATGGCCATCAGCAATAGCGGCCAGGGACAGATGCGCCTCGTCATGAAGGATAGAACCTCGAAGGATGGTCCCGTCCAAACCATGTGGGACCTGACCTTCAAGAAGCGGTAGCGCCGTCCCTCCGTCGCACCGACGCTGATCCCAAACGCAAAACGCCCCGGCAGGGTTTGCCGAGGCGCTTTGCGTTGATTTTTGCGGGGACGGGGTTGCCCCTGCCCCTCGCCTTTGACTCAGTTCTTGTCCTTGTCGACCAGCTTGTTGGCGCCGATCCAGGGCATCATGGCGCGGAGCTTGGCGCCAACTTCCTCGATCTGCTTGCCGTCATTGTTGCGGCGGATCGCCTTGAACTTCGGCGAGCCGGCGCGGAACTCGCGCATCCACTCCGACACGAAGGCACCGTCCTGGATGTCGCGAAGGATCTTCTTCATCTCGGCGCGGGTCTCGTCGGTGATGATGCGCGGGCCGCTCATATATTCGCCGAACTCGGCGGTGTTCGAGATCGAGTAATTCATGTTGGCGATACCGCCCTCATAGATGAGGTCGACGATCAGCTTCACTTCGTGCAGGCACTCGAAATAGGCCATCTCCGGCGCATAGCCGGCATCGACCAGCGTCTCGAAGCCGGCGCGGATCAGTTCGACGAGGCCGCCGCAGAGCACGGCCTGCTCGCCGAACAGGTCGGTCTCGCACTCTTCCCTGAAGGTCGTCTCGATGACGCCCGAACGGCCGCCGCCGATACCCGAGGCGTAGGAGAGCGCCACTTCGAGCGCATTGCCCGAGGCGTCCTGGTCGACCGCGACGAGGCAGGGCACGCCGCCGCCCTTCTGGTATTCGCCGCGCACCGTGTGGCCGGGGCCCTTAGGCGCGATCATGACGATGTCGATCGTCTTCTTCGGCTCGATCAGCTTGAAATGGATGTTGAGGCCGTGCGCGAAGGCGATTGCCGAGCCGTCGCGGAGGTTGTCGGCGATATGATCCTTCCAGATGTCGGCCTGGAGCTCGTCCGGCGCGCACATCATCATGAAGTCCGCCCATTTGGCCGCGTCGGCGACCGACTTGACCTGGAAGCCGGCCTTCTCGGCCTTGGCCGCCGAAGCTGAACCCGGACGGAGCGCGATCGTGACGCCCTTTACGCCGGAATCGCGGAGATTCTGCGCATGCGCGTGACCCTGGCTGCCGTAGCCGACGATCGCGACCTTCTTGGCCTTGATAAGGTTGAGATCGGCATCCCGATCATAATAAACGCGCATAGCTCGTGACCTTGCGTTGTGCCGGATCTGGCGGTTTTTGATTGGGTTCCTGGCCGCCCCTCGGCCCGGTTCCCGGAAGTCCGGGCGGTTCTAGCGGGCGAAGGCGCGATGCGCAATGCATCGGACAGGCGGAAAGACCGCCTGCCCGCCAAGTCTCATCACGTCGACTGGACCAGTCGGCGAAGTCTCCGTCAGGCGCGGCCGACCACCTGCTCGACATGCGCCTTGAGGCCGGGATCGATCCCGAGGCTGGCAGCAAGGCCGTCCAGATATTGGCGCTCGGCGGGACCGTCGATGGTGATCGCCATGGCGGAAGCCGCGTAGAGTTCCAATCCCGCCTCCGGGGTCTTCGCCGCCGCCACGAGGCTGCGCGGGTCGATCCGCCGGCGGAGCTGGTCGGCGACAGCCTGCCGGTCCTCCTGGGTAGCGCCGACCTTTTCGAGCTGGCCGACAAGGCGGCGCTGCTCGTCCTCGTCGATGACGCCATCCGCCTGGGTCGCCGCGATCATCGCCGGTGCCGTCGCTGGTCGTGTTGGAATTCGCGTGACGTGGCTCCGGCGTGGTGAAGGTATCGGTTCAGGCGGCCAGGTCAACCGGCTGATCGACGGGCTTGGTTGCGAGGGTCTGCCAACCGTCGATTTTGCGCATGACGATCTGTCC
>CAMCWB010000103.1 GCA_945882315.1 Bauldia litoralis
TCGGTATCAGGCTGAACGGCTTCGGGCTTCGTGGTAGTGCTCGTCATGGCGTGGTCTCCTGTCCGGCGCGTCAACGCTGGACTCGTTCGGGTTAAAGCACCCGGAGACTACGCCACCCTCAATTCCAACCAACTTCGCGACGGCACCCAGCGTGCGGCCCGCGGGATCTCGTGGATGCTATGGGGCGCTGACATCAAAAGTTGGGAAGGTTAAGCAGCCAGTTCGGCGTCGGCCATCGAAAGGCGATGGTTCCAAGAGCAAAAGCTACAAAGGCTAGCAGGAGCACGCTCAACCGAGCATACAGCCTTATCTCATCCACCATTCTGTAAATGCCGATAACGTCCTCTCGCACCCAGCGGGCGTAGTAGGGCGTTGCTTCGGCACTTTGGGAGTCTACGCCAAAACTTTCAAACTTTCGCTGGTCGTCGATAATGCCGCCGCGAACGAATTTGCTCACGCTTCCGAACACGTCCACTCTCCCCATTCGGTTAGAAATATCGTTTTTATGTTCTTCGCTTTGCGCTTCTTAAAAGTGGAGAGGCTCGTATCTTTCCGGCAGGCGCGATGAGGGTCCGTGCACCTCCGGCGCGCGTCGCAGGCGGCGCGGAGTAGGATCTCGCCTCGATGATGCGCTTCACCGTCATGGGGTGCCACCGCCTGCCCTGCGGCGTCTGGATGCCGCGCTCGTTCAAGGCTGCGGACAGGCCGGTCAGCGTCGATACGCCACTCGCCTGCAGCTATGATGCAGTCTGATCGGAAATGGCTCGCGCTCCCATGAAGAACCTGGCCCATAGCGCATCCCTCGATTCGCACGAAAGGATGCCCCATCAAAGCCCGGGACCAAACATCTAGCACAGCTAGGGAGCTCGGGCTCCAAGGGGGCGCTAACATCGCTAACTTGCTAACATCGACCTTGAAATAGCGGGACTGAGCCAATGTTAGCGCGTTAGCTATGTTAGCGGGGGTCCGAAGGTTAGCAGGCGACATACTTCCCACGACCTTCGGTTTGGATCTCGCCAGCCTTCACCATCTTATGCAAGAGGAACCGGACATTGTCGTTCTTCATACCCGTGACCGCGGCAACGTCGGATGGTCCGAGTGGCTCGATCGCCTCTTTCAGAGCGTCCAGTATTTTGGAGCGTTCATCGCTTCGCTGGACCTCGGCTGCATCCCCCGCGATAGTCCATCGGCATGCTTCCTTCTGGAAGTCCATCGCGTGCTCGGCCTCTTCAACGTCCCGACCGCGAACGTAGAGCGACGTTCCTTTCGACGTGCGGTTCAGCACCAGTATCGTGTCGGCGCAGCCGGCAAGGCCAAGCGTGCCGCTGACTGTGTCGACCGGATCCTCGGCTTCCATTTTTCGCGTGTGATGGAGGACCAGAATCGATATCGCCTTGTCGTTTGCTAGCCGGTGCAGAGAGGTGAGGGCGTCATAGTCCTCGGTGTAGCCTTGCTGGGTCTTCACCGGGCGGACGCCGGCGAGCGTGTCGAGGATGATCAGCCGCGGCTCGGCCGCGCCTTCCACCCAGGCCGCGAGGTCGTCGACGCCGCCTTTATCGAGCCGACGCCACCCAGTGGTCAGGGATAGGCGCGCCGGCCAATCGCCTGTGAAGGTGCCGAGCACCTTGTCGAGCCGACGCTGAAGGCGGCGCGGGTTGTCTTCCAGGGCGGCATAAAGCACGTCGCCTCGGATAGGCTTCTTGTCGCCGAGACAAAGCCGCCCGGCCGCGATGGCGACGCAGAGGTCGAGTGCCAGCCAGCTCTTGCCGATCTTGGGCTTGCCGGCGAGCAGGGAGAGTCCCTCCGGAATGAGGCCCGGAACGACGTAGTTGACGGGCGGGAAAGTTCGCTGCTGGAGAGACGCTGCGGTTTCGATGCTGGCCCGCCAGTCGTATTTCTTGCCGAGCAGCGGCACTTTTGTCGGCTCGGTCGCCAAGGGCTTCTCTATGGCATGGGCGAGGGCATCGCTGATCTCCGTTTCATTAAATCCCGCTGCGACTCCGATTTCATGGAGGCCGTCGACGACATCGATCTTGGCGATGCGGCCGATCCACCGGACACCTTCTCGGACGCCCGTGCGGAAGGCCTCATGACGCTTGGTAGGATCGCAGGCAAAGAGCATGCGGGCGAGTGATGCGACGTCTTCCTGGAAGAGAGCGAGGTCGCGCTGATCGTGGGTGGTGTTCAACATCAAGCTACTTCCTCATTCTCAAGAAGACCTGCGGCGAAAGCGGTTTCCGTGCCTACAGCAGGAACGCCGCAGAGCTCATCGAGGCCGGCGTCACGGAGCATCAGGACTGCGCCAAAGGCCGACACCTTTCCGTCGCGAAGCAGGAGTCCCGCTTCCTCGATCTCGAACAGCATTACCTTCAGGCGTTGCGTGCCCAGCCGCATGCGGGCGAGCATTAGTTCGGAGTCACTCATTCGGCTTTCCCCGTGTCACTAATGCGGCCCCTGAGAGCGGCAAGAATCTGATAGGGACTGACTTCGTTGCCGCCGAGGATTTCCACTACGAGGGAAGCGCCGGAGACGCCGAGTTCGTTGAACAGGCGGTCGACGGCCTTGCCTTCTGCTTCGAGCCGAAGCTTCTCGTTCTTCTCAATCTCGCGCTGGCGACGCTTCACGGCTTGCTCGCTTGGCAGTCGCCGTCCATGCCGGTGGCCCTGCCTCTTTCGCCGAGCCTCATCGCGGACGGTGTGGCGTGCGTCGGCCAGCATGGCGTCGACCACGGGCGTCGCCAGTGGCGTACCGCTTTTCGACTGCTCCAGGACTCGGCCGACGATTTCCGGCGGAGCCGACTTGGCCGAAAGCTTGTAGAGTGTTGTCGGCTGCAAAAGCGAAACGAATTCGTTTTTGCCGTCGGCGAATTCGGCGGCGCGGATGTAGTTCTCGGCGGACCGAATCGTAAAGCCGCATTCAACCTCCACCCACCGGGTGAAGGCGCCATGTTCAAGTCGCTTCTTGACGGCCCCCAGCTCGACGCCGATTTCGATGATCGACGCTGTAGTCCGCGTCACCGCGGACCGGATGCGATCAGCTTGAAGTCGGAGTTGCTTCGCGGTGCTGTCGTCGACGGACCTGTAGTTAAAGACCTCGGCGGATATGACATCTACGACGCTCATACCTCACCGCCGATCCGAGCCAACTCGGCCGTGATGCGCGCACGCTGCTCCGTCATCGGAAAGCGCTGCCGAATCCAAATGACTGCTTGAAGAAAACTGGGGTTTTCGCTAATCTGAGAGTTGTCCAGACTGCTCAGATTAGGCCCTGCCACCATCGTGGCGGGGCTTTCTGTTTGGGGACTCATTTTCCGGCCCCCCTATCTGCAGTCGACCTGCGACGATGCTGCGCCATCCACTCGTCGAGGTCTTCAGTCCGGTAAACAACGCGGCTGCCGAATTTGTAAAATGCGGGACCGTTGCCATTGTTGCGAAGCTTGATCAGATAGGAGCCGGCCAAGCCTAAGTATTCGGCCGCCGCACTCGTCGAGACATTTCGAGCCGGCCTACTGGGCCGCTCCACTCCCTCGGATACTCGCGCCAATGTTTCTATAGTCATCTCCAATTTCTCCTAGTGTCTCTGGTGGTTCACCAGCAACGCCGAGGATAGTCGGATGTAAAAAACTGTAAATAAATCGGCCTTCTAAGAAATTGGCGCTATGTTTTGGCGCTACGGAAGCCGCAGACTTCAGCTACTATTTCCGTACTACTGATTTCGCGCGCTAACGACCGGCTTTTTGGCGCTAGGTTTTTCGAGCATATTGGCGCTCGTTAGCGCCGGAATAGGCAAAACTAGCGCGGAAAAGGCAGTTCGGCGCTAGTCTCTCTCGTCTTCGCGCTCTCTAACCCAGCCTATCGGCAGCACGGCTTCGGCCCAAGCATCGCGGAAGTCCTCGCGGCGCAAGTGCGGTTTGAATCTTTTTCTCATTTGCAGCTCGACACCCTTTTTCCCGCCCGGGGGCCTTCCCGGGTGCAGGCGCGCAAGCTCTTCCAATTTCAAAATACACCTGCTTTTCGCAAGTGTGTGACAAGCTTGTTTTCCCATGCCCTCGTAGGCAGACAGGTCTTCCGGTTCGTCCTCATCGCTACCTTCGGCGATTGTTTCCGCAGAGACCGCAGCGATGGTCTGGCGGTCTTCCGTGCGCCACTTCTCGATAGCGTGTTCGAGGCTATCGAGCTCGACAAAGATGCGCGGCGCATAAGGATCAACGTCGAAAGGGTTTAGGAGTTGGCCGGTGATGAAGCGATAGGCGAAAAACTCGGTCTTCCATTCGCCCGCGTCGAGCTCCGCGACGTTGCCGCCCACCCACGCGCGAAAGCCGCTCTTGATTTCGCCGGACGCAAAGCGCTTTGCCAACCACATATCCGCTGTTCGGAATCGCCTGACGCTGCCACTGACCTTCCTTAGTTCCTGGCGAAATCGTTCCGCGTTCCGCTCGAAGAAGTCGTCGGTCCACTGTGGGAAGTCGGCGCGCGCAAGTTCAGCATCTGGCGCCACCTTCAAACCCCAGCTGCCCAGATAGTTTGCGGGATCGGCGTCGTCGTTCCACTCTTGAGGAAAAAGAAGCCGGCCAGTGCGGAGAAGCGCATGCAACAGGAAGGTGTAGCCGTCCTGATCCTGTGGCCATTCCTGCCGGCGCGGACTTTCCCAAAAGCTATAGAAGGCTGCCGCCTTTTTCGGATCTGAAAGTGTGATCAGTACATCTTCGATCGTTTGTGTCACTCGCTGCACCCTTTGCGAAATCGCACCGAATAGGGGTGCGCAGGGAAGCCGGTGGTGCAACCGGTGTTCGGGCCGTCGCCCTATCCCTGCGCAACGGGTTAGGCGCGCGTGTCTCTCCGCGCGCCAATAGGAACAATTTCGGCCGTCTCTCCATCGAGCGCAGCAGCAATGACCGCGGAAACTCGATCTGCGGCTGCGGTTAAAGATGCATCCAAGTGGACGTAGCCCGCCGTCACGCTGCCGGCCGAATGTCCGAGCAATCCTGCGATGGTCAATTCTGAATAACCCAGTTCGCCGGCGATGCTGGCGAAGGAATGCCGCAGGATGTGCGGTGTGATGCCGACAAGGCCGGCTTTCTTGGTTATTCGCTCCAGCACTTTAGGCGTGTTGACGAACGGCCTTTTTCCCCCATCGGCGGGAAACAGGAACCCGTCGCCGTGCTCCGCCGCCATAGCTAGAGCGGCTTTGCCGATCGGCCTTACCTGCGCACCTGTCTTACTGTCGTGAAGGGTCAGCCCGCCCTGCGGGATCAGATCCTCGTACCTGGTGCCAAGAGCTTCTGAAATCCGCGCGCCGCTTAGCAGCATAAACCGAATAGCGCCCTTTGCGCTCGGGTGCTCGTCCGCCTCCCTTAGGGCCGCGCCCAGTTCCCCAACTTGTGCGAGGCTGAGGCGAAGCAACTTGCGCGGTGCTGCCAGCTTCCGAGCGCCGAGGGCGGGGTTGCTCATAATAATACGTTTGCGGACAGCGTGTCCGAAGACCGAGCTGACCGTGCTCAGGGACCTTCGTGCGACTCCGGTGCCCCCGCTGGCCGGCCTTCCAACTCCTGCGGCACGGGGGCGCTTCTGGGCCTTCCCCTCAACCACGTCGGCTTGAAAGTCCTCCAGGTCTTGGGCGGTCAGGGTTGAGACCGGTCTTCGCCCGATAAGGGGCTTGATGTGAGTTTCTATCCGGCTGCGGTCGTGCCTGACGGTCGAACTCTTGATAGGCTGCCCGCGGCGCCCGAGCAGGCGCCCCGCGTCGACCTGTGCGAGATACCAGTCACAAACCTCGCCGACCGTTATCCCGGCTTTACGCTTCTCCTTAGCGGCGCCGATCGGGTCGCCACCCGCCTGGGCGGCACCCAACAATGCCCGGGCTATCTTGCGGGCTTGATCAACCGTCACGGTGCCGTATCGGCCAACGTTTTGTTGGCGCAGCGTGCCTGCCCGTCCGCCGCCGGCCCTGTAGCGGATAATGAAGGTCTTTCGAGCCTCGCCCTTGCCGTTGGTCGGATCGACGCGGAGGCCGAAGCCCTTTAGCGTGTCGTCCCAGATCACGTAGCGGCCGGCGTCTGCTGCAGCTGCATCGACGGTTCTCTTGGTCAGATTTTTTATGCGCGGTGATGCTGCTTCAGATTTTTTCACTGGGTCCGCCTACTAGGTCATCACCGGGTCATCACCGGGTCATCACGGCAAAGGTCAGGTCCGTAAAACCGCATGAGTCCCTGTAACGGCGAAAATACTTGCATTTCTGCGCTTAGGAAAGCCCTGTATCGCTCCATATCAACACATCAAACATCAAAATGATCTTTGCCAGCGACAATTGGGCCGGCGCCTCGCAAGAGGTGATGGCGGCCCTTTCCCAAGCCGCGCGGACGGACGGGCCGGCCTATGGGGCAGATCGGCTGACGGCCGCCGTCGCGGAACGCTTCAGCGCGATCTTCGAGCGCGACGTCGCGGTCTTCCTGGTGGGAAGCGGAACCGCGGCCAACGCGCTGGCGCTCGCGGGCTATGCGAGGCCGGGCGGCTTCATCCTCGCCCACAAGGATGCCCATATTCTGGTCGACGAGGCCGGTGCGGCCGAATTTTTCAGCGGCGGCAACCGGGTCGTCGGCCTCGATGCGGTTGCCGGCAAGATCGCGCCGGAGACGCTTTCCGCCGCGCTGGAGGAGTCACCCGAGCGCGGCGTCCATCACGGCCAGCCGGTTGCCGTCAGCCTCACCCAGGTTACCGAATTCGGCGTCGCCTACCGGCCGGAGGAGATCGCGGCGCTGGCGCGCGTCGCCCGGACGCGCGGTCTTGCCGTCCACATGGACGGGGCGCGCTTTGCCGGTGCGGTCGCCTCTCTCGGCCTGGCGCCGGCCGACATCACCTGGCGGGCGGGCGTCGATGTGCTCTCCTTCGGCGGTACCAAGAATGGCTGCCTGGCGGCCGAGGCGGTGATCTTCTTCGATCCCGGCCATGCACGGGATTTCGCCTTCGCCCGCCAGCGCGCCGGGCAGGGCTATTCCAAGAACTGGTTCCTGGCGGCGCAGTTCGACGCCTATCTCGACGGCGGTCGCTGGCTCGATCTCGCCCGGCACGCCAACCGCATGGCGGCGCTGCTGGCCGGGAAGATCGCCGCTTCCGGCACGGCGCGACTGGCGCTGAGGCCTGACGCCAACGAGATCTTCGCGATCCTGTCAAAGGCGACCGAGGCGAGGCTCCGCGCTGAAGGCGCCGCCTTCTATCCGTGGAGGGCCGATCGTTTCGCCGAGAAGCCGGGCAAGGACGAAGTCCTCGTCCGGCTGGTGACGAGTTTCCAGATAAGCGAAGCCGAAGTCGAGCGCTTCGGCGCGCTGCTAAAGAGCTGACCCGTCACGCCTTCATCGGCAATGGTTTGCGTTCATTCCTTGTAGTAGCCGACGCCGCACATCCGATCGCCAAGCCTTGTGATGCGCGAAATCTTCTCGACCGGCTCGCCGCCCTCGGGCCGTGGCCACATATAGGTGATCTCTGTGATCGCACCCTCGGTCGCCTTGTCGAGCATCTCTGTGCCGAAGGGCTTGTCGTTCTTATCCTTCAGCGTGCGCAAGTCGGTACCGACGATATTCGCATGAGCGACGGTCTTTCCGTCGCCGATGTTGGCGCAGAAGACATAGAGGTCGCGATCCCGGAAGCCGCCCTTCGGATCGTTGAATTTCGCGATCGCGGCTTCGGCATCGGCTTTGACCTCGACGATGGCTCGGTCGAGGAGTGCCGTTGCCTCGGCTTCAGTGCCGTGCTCGCCAGCGGCGAGTGACGGGTTTCCGGCGAAGAGCAAGGAAGCGATGGCAGTGGCGAAGATTTGTGTTCTCATGTTTTTTCCTCCCTGAATGCGAAGAATATGCGCAAAGCATGCAAGCGCGTCATGTGAATGCGGTCATACGGTTCAGGTCGGAAATGCCGGGCTTAAACAAAGAGGGCAACTTATCCTTCAGCATCGCGAAGGTCGCTAAGCCGATCAGAATGAATTTTGTTGTCTTGCTGATCATGCCGTCTCAACCGCCGCGGACCGATCTGCGGGAACGCGTTGTTTGCAGCAGGAATGAGCGGAACGTCGGGAGGCGGCCAGTGATTCCTGCCGAACCGGTCGCGCTCCAGCGCTGCTATTCCTTGTAATATCCCACGCCGCACATCCGATCGCCGAGCCGCGTGATGCGCGAGATTTTGTCGACCGGATCGCCGCCCTCGGGCCGAGGCCACATATATTCGATCTCCGTGATCGTGCCTTCGGTTGCCTTATCGAGCATCTCTGTGCCGAAGGGCTTGTCGTTTTTATCCTTCAGCGTGCGAAGGTCGGTGCCGACGATATTGGCATGGGCGACGATGATTCCATCGCCGATATTGGCGCAGAAGACGTAGAGGTCGCGATCCTGGAAGCCGCCTTTCGGATCGTTGAATTTCGCTATCGCGGCGCCGGCATCGGCTTTGACCTCGATGATGGCCCGGTCGAGGAGTGCCGTAGCTTCGGCCTTGGTGCCGTGCTCGCTGGCGGCGAATGATGCGGTCGCGGCGAAGAGCGCTCCACAGATTATCGAGGCGAAGATCGTCGATTTTCTCTTCATGATTTCCCTCCTGAGTAGGCGCGCGAGTATGCGCGATCCCGGGGCGGGCGTCACTGAGAGAAGGGGAGAAGGTTATCGGCTTGGAAATAGTCGGACGACAAACGAAGAGGGCGCCCGGTTGCCCGGACGCCCTCCCGGAGATCAACGCGCCGGGGGTCAGGCCGCGGCGGCGTCGATCTGCTGGGCTTTCGCCTTGGGCTTGCCGATGGCGATCACGCGGGGCTTCTTCGCCTCGGGAATCTCGCGCACGAGATCGATGTGGAGAAGGCCGTTCTCAAGCGACGCGCCCTTCACCTCGACATGGTCGGCGAGCTGGAAGCGGCGCTCGAAGGTGCGCGCGGCGATGCCGCGATAGAGGAACTGCTTTTCCTTTTCCTCGCCTTCGCTCTTCTTCTCGCCCTTGACGGTCAGGGTGCTTTCCTTGGCCTCGATGGAAACATCTTCCTCGCCGAAGCCGGCGACGGCCATGGTGACGCGATAGGCATTCTCGCCGGTCCGCTCGATATTGTAGGGGGGATAGGTCTGGGCCGAGCTGTCGGCACCGCCGAGCGTGTCGAGCAGGCTGAACATCCTGTCGAAGCCGACGGTCGAACGATAAAGCGGGTTAAGATCGTAACTGCGCATGGTCTTGTCCTCCAAATGAGCGACTAGGGTTTTCCACGAACCTCGCGCCTCCGCCTTCAAGGCCGGAAGCCGGTTCCCGCGGACCCTCTCGGCGTCCGCAAAGCACAGTTGGTGACGGGATTCGGGCGATTCAAGCCCTTGCCGCACCGGGAAAATGAACCGCGGATGAATGACCGGTTCGGCGTCCGTTCAGGGGCGGCCACCCATATTGCCCGCACATCGCCGGACGGAACGACCCCTTTCGAGGATCTCTTCCGGACAGCGACCAGGCCGGCATCGTTTCCGCCCCCCTCCGGTGCCGGTTCTGACTGCGGGCGGCGTCTCCCCGGCGCCGCCCGCTTCTCTTTTCAGCGGTCGCTTGAGCGGCAGCGTCCGCTGGACTAAGAGCTAGGAGCCTATCCAGTTTACCTCGGCGCGATGGTGGAGCAATCCGTCGGAGGCCGTTTTCGGGGCCTTGACATGCTCTGCCCGTCGTTTTGCTCCGTCAGGCGGCCGCTGCGGTCGCAGCAGACAGACACCCGCCCTGGAACAGCTTCGTGAGGTTGTGGACGGTGCACACCATGCCCCACTCGCCAGCCACCTTGTCGATGCCGCGCAGCAGGAACTGGCGGAAGCCGCGCGCCTGCTTGATTTGTCCGAACATCGGCTCGGGCAGCTGCTTCCTGAGCCGGTAGGGGCTGTCGTTACCGCCGGCCTTG
>CAMCWB010000104.1 GCA_945882315.1 Bauldia litoralis
CGATCTTGCTACGGGGCAGCCACAAAGCCGCTCAGGGTGGGCTCGATCCGATCGCCAGCAGCCTGCCGCAGACGGCAATCTGCGGCAGGCATTCCTCTCGGAATGTCCCCACGATAAGCGATCCCGCTATTACAAGGGTGGGCAAAGGCCGAAGGCCGTGCCGACGCGGATCGTTGTTTCTGGCTCCCGTGGGCACGCTGCTTCGCAGCTTTGCCCACCCTACGGCCCTTTACCGGATGACCCGGCCTGACTAACCTTCGGGCAACATTCGCGGAGAAGCGTGCGATGGCCTATTGGCTGTTCAAATCCGAGGCCGAGACCTGGTCCTGGGACCAGCAGGTGAAGGCCGGCAAGGCCGGCACCGAATGGACCGGCGTCCGCAATTTCGGGGCGCGCAACCACATGCGCGCCATGGCCAAGGGCGACCAGGGCTTCTTCTACCATTCCGGCGACCAGCGCCGCGTCGTCGGCATCGTCGAAGTGGTCAAGACGGCGCATCCCGATTCGACCGACACCGCCTGGGACTGTGTCGCCATCGCCGCGATCAAGCCGCTGCCGGCGCCGGTGACGCTCGACCAGATCAAGCAGACCAAGCCGCTGGCCGAGATGGTGCTGGTCAAGAATTCGCGCCTGTCGGTGCAGCCGGTGACCGACGCGGAATGGAAGATCGTATCGAAAATGGCAGGATTGTAAGCCGATCTCGAAGGCGTGATCGCGACGCTCTCCCCACGACGTCATCGGCGGGCCTGACTCGCCGATCCATGCCGTGACGCCGGGACCGGCGCGGCGCGCTTCGCTGCTGATCCCAAATCCGCCTGTGTCTTCTTCGAGGAATCGGGATGGGTCGGCGGGTCAAGCCCGCCGACGACGGTCTGGGGGGTGTAGCTAGGGGGAATTCAATCCGCTCAGAACGATCCCAGCAGGAAGCGGCGGTTGATTGCCTGCAGGGGGCGGGCGTTCATCGGGTAGAGGGCGGCGAATGCGGCGATCTGCGCCTCGGAGACCTAGACCGGCTCGGCGAAAACAGTCCACAGCACCGTCTCGGAGCAGGGCGGCGTCGTTAGCGAGCCGGCATAGCGGTAATAGGCGCGACTCTTGGGCAGGAAGGGCGCGAGATCGAGCGGCGCGTCGAGGGCGGCCTCGCCTTCCTTGGCCAGCATCTTCGCCTCGACCGCGGCAAGCGCCGCATTTTCGGCGCCCGGCGCCAGCAGCACGCCGATGACGGCGAGGCCGCCGGTCGCGGCGCGATGGACGAAATGCACCTCCATGGCGAAGCGCTCGCCGGCGACCGCATGCTCGCTCGGATGATGGAAGTGGAATTGTGCGAGCTCGTAGCGGATGCCGCCGATTTCGGCGCTGTTGCCCGGCGCTGTGTTCACCTGGATGGTGTGGCCGTTATT
Organism: Bauldia litoralis; assembly: GCA_945882315.1. Lineage (GTDB taxonomy): Bacteria > Pseudomonadota > Alphaproteobacteria > Rhizobiales > Kaistiaceae > CAMCWB01. Next base: position 1,401 of record CAMCWB010000104.1, read on the forward strand.
GACAACCGCCCCGCCGGCCGGCTGCCAAGCGAGCGTGACGTCATGGAGCGCACTCGGGACCGGATCGGCGAGGTCGACCGGCGATTGCTCGGCGCCGATGCCGCAGGTCGTGAACTCCGGCGCGAGCTCGCCCCATTTCGCGGCCTCGTCATAAGCCCAATGCGGCCCGTCGGCGGCCGATGCGGCCCGGCAGATCGGACAGGCGGCCATCGCCGCGAAGCCCGAGGCGCGCAGGAATGAACGACGATCGAGCATGACTCCCCCCAGAATTGTCGACGACCCGCCAATTCTCTCCCAATCCCCCGCCAGGCGCGATAAGCCCGACGGCTGCAAAGCGGTGACGGTTACCGCTCTCTTCCGCCTCTTGCGCAGGGCCGGCGGATAAGGGTTATCTTCGGCCAAATTGAAAAGCATCCCGGGAGCGAGCGATGTCCGAGGACAAGATCTATCCGGTGCCGGCCGAATGGCGCGCCCGTGCCTATGTCGACGACGCGAAATACCAGGCGATGTATCAGCGCTCCGTCGACGACCCGGATGGCTTCTGGGGCGCGGAGGCCAAGCGGATCGACTGGATCACGCCTTTCACCAAGGTCAAGAACACGCGCTACAAGCCCGACGTCTCGATCAAATGGTTCGAGGACGGGGCGCTCAATATCGCGGCGAATTGCGTCGACCGCCATCTCGCGACGCGCGGCGACCAGGTCGCGATCCTCTGGGAGGGCGACGACCCGAACGAATCGAAGGCGATCACCTATCGCGAGCTCCACCACGAGGTCTGCCGCTTCGCCAATGTGCTGAAAAAGCTCGGCGTCCAGAAGGGCGACCGCGTCACCATCTATCTGCCGATGATCCCGGAAGCCGCCTATTCGATGCTCGCCTGCGCCCGCATCGGCGCGGTCCATTCGGTGGTCTTCGGCGGCTTCTCGGCCGACAGCCTCGCCGGACGAATCCTCGATTGCGGCTCGAAGCTCGTCATCACCGCCGATGAGGGCCTGCGCGGCGGCAGAAAGGTGCCGCTCAAGAAGAACACTGACGATGCGCTGGCGAAAAGCGCCGGCGACGAAAAGGTCATCGTCGTGCGCCGCACCGGCGGCCCGGTCGCGATGCAGGCCGGCCGCGACCACTGGTATCACGAGCTCGCCGCGACGGTGGCGGACGATTGCCCGGCCGAGGCGATGAACGCCGAGGACCCGCTCTTCATCCTCTATACGTCGGGTTCGACCGGCAAGCCGAAGGGCGTGCTCCACACCTCGGGCGGATATCTCGTTTACGCGTCGATGACCCACCACTATGTCTTCGACTATCACGACGGCGACATCTACTGGTGCACCGCCGATATCGGCTGGGTCACCGGCCATTCCTACATCGTCTACGGCCCGCTCTCGAACGGCGCCACGACGCTGATGTTCGAGGGCATCCCCAACTATCCCGACGCCAGCCGCTTCTGGCAGGTGATCGACAAGCACAAGGTCAACATCTTCTACACGGCGCCGACCGCGCTCCGCGCCTTGATGGGCGCCGGCGACGATTTCGTCACCAAGACGTCGCGGACGTCGCTGCGGCTGCTCGGCTCGGTCGGCGAGCCGATCAATCCGGAAGCCTGGGAGTGGTATCACCGCGTCGTCGGCGACGGCCGCTGCCCGATCGTCGACACCTGGTGGCAGACCGAGACCGGCGGCATCCTGATCACGCCGCTGCCGGGCGCTACCGACCTCAAGCCCGGCTCGGCGACAAAACCCTTCTTCGGCATCAAGCCGGCGCTGGTCGATGCGGAGGGAAAATTCGTCGAAGGCGCCGCTGCCGGCAATCTCGTCATCACCGATTCATGGCCGGGCCAGATGCGCACCGTCTATGGCGACCACCAGCGCTTCATCGACACCTATTTTGCGACCTATCCCGGCTATTACTTCACCGGCGACGGCTGCCGGCGCGACGAGGACGGCTATTGGTGGATCACCGGCCGGGTCGACGACGTCCTGAATGTCTCCGGCCACCGTCTTGGCACGGCGGAGGTCGAATCGGCGCTGGTCGCCCATCCGAAGGTCGCCGAGGCCGCGGTCGTCGGCTATCCGCACATGATCAAGGGCCAGGGCATCTACGCCTATGTCACGCTGATGACGGGCGAGGAACCCGACGAAGCGCTCCGCAAGCAGCTGGTCCTCTGGGTGCGCAAGGAGATCGGCCCCTTCGCCGCGCCGGACCTGATCCAGTTCGCACCGGGCCTGCCCAAGACGCGCTCCGGCAAGATCATGCGGCGCATCCTGCGCAAGATCGCCGAGGACGATTTCGGCAGCCTCGGCGATACCTCGACGCTCGCCGATCCGACGGTGGTCGACGACCTCGTCGGGAACAGGATGAACAAGCAGTAGAGGCGAGGCCTGGGGTCCTCCCCCGTTTACGGGGGAGGTGGCGACACGAAGTGTCGACGGAGGGGGCGGCGACACGACAGGCCGTTCATCACCCAACCTCCTCCGAATTTGCGGTCGCCCCCTCCACCACCTATCGGTGGTCCCCCTCCCCCGCTGCGCAGGGGAGGACCCGGGAACCCCCTCACCCCTCGAACAACGTCGTCACGATAACGATGTCGCCGTCACGTTCGACCGTAACCTCGCCGGCGGCGCGCCGCGCCAGGCCGAGCATGCCGGCATTGTCGGCGAGGATTTCAGCTTTGAAGCCGCGGATGGCGCGCGCCCTGGCGTGGTCGGTCAGCCGGGCCTGAAGCAGCGTCCCGAGGCCCGACCCCTGCCATTCGCGAAGCACCATATAGGCAACCTCGGCGATATTGGTCGACGGGTTGAGGTAGTAGCAGGCGCTGGCGATCACGGTCTCGTTCTCGCGCGGCCCGGTGACCGCGAGGAAAGCCACGGCGCTGGCCTGGTCGACATTGCAGAGATTCTGCACCTCCTTGAACGACAGGGAGCGCAGCCGGCTAAAGAAGCGCGTGTACTGATCCTCGACCGGCATGTGGTGGAAGAAGAGCTGCAGGTCGTGTGCGTCGCTTGCCCGCGCCGGCCGGATCAGCACCGCGGCGCCGTTGCGGAGCTCTACATGCCGCTCTTCCTCGACCGGATAGGCCGGCGCGCTGCGCATCGCCTGATCGGCGCGCACATAACCGAGCCGCCTGGCCTCGGTCATCAGCCCCTCGCGGAAATCCGGATGCGCGATCTCGATCAAGGCAAGCGCCCGTTCCCGGATCGAGCGGCCGAACAGATAGGCGATGCCGAACTCGGTGACGACATAGTGGACGTTCGACCGCGCGATCGCCACGCCCTCGCCTTCACGCAGCAGCGGACGGATGCGCGAGGCCTTGCCGTCGTCGGTCGTGGCGGCGAGGCAGATGATCGGCTTGCCGCCGTCGGATTGCGCCGCCCCTTGCATGAATTCCTGCTGAGTCGACACGCCGCCGTAGAATTCGCCCTCGAACTGGTCGGCACAGATCTGGCCGGTGAGATCGATGGCGAAGGCCTGCGTGACCGAGACCATGCGCGTCTGCCGCGCGATCCTGCCGATATCGGCGACGGCCTCTATCGGCAGGAAGGAGAACATCGGATTGTTGTCGATGAGGTCATAGAGGCGCCGCGCGCCGAGACAGTAGCTGGCGACGACGCGACCGTGGTCCTCGCTCTTGCTTTGGCCGGTGACGATGCCGCGCTCGATGAGATCGACGAGCGGATCGGTGATGACGTCGGAATGGATGCCGAGGTCGCGCCGGTCGACGAGATATTTGAGCGCCTCGTTGGGAAACCGGCCGAGCCCCACCTGCAATGTCGCGCCGTCCTCGATGATGCTGGCGATATAGCGGGCGATGCGCTCGGCGACGTCATCGGCCGGGGCATGCGCATATTCGATCACCGGCGCGTCGTTCCACACCATGCGCTCGAGCCGGTCCACCGGAACGAATCCGCCGCCAAGCGTGCGCGGCATGTTGGGATTGATTTCCGCCACGACGGTGCGCGCGTGCCGAACGGCGGCGGCGGTGAGGTCGACCGAAACGCCGAGGCTGCAGAAGCCGGCCGAATCCGGCGGCGAGACCTGGATGAAGGCCACGTCGATCGGGATGCGCCGGGTCGCGATAAGGCGCGGCACCTGCGCCAGTCCCACCGGAATATACTCGGCGAGGCCCTCGGCGACCGCGGCGCGATCATCGCTGCCGATGAAGAAGCAGAGATGCCGATAACGGCTCCGCGCGCCCTGCGGCAAGGCTCCGTTGGCCAGGAAATGATAGACCGTCACATCGGCGGGAGGGTCGGGATTCCGTTCGAGCGCATGGGCAAGAAGGCGCGGCGTGGCGCAGGCGCTGCCGACATAGACATTGGCGCCGTTCTCGACCAGGCCGACCGCCGCATCCGCCGCGACGAGCCGATCGCGGTGTGCGGCCAGCGCCGGATAGGCCCGGATGATCTCCTCGACGTCCGCCATGCCCGTCCCAGCTGGAGGTTTCGGCGATAAAATCCAGGGCTGCAAAGACGCCGGCTTTGTGACCGAGGTCACTGCGCCGGCCTGCCCCGGAGGCCCGGCAAATTGCCTGACTTTCTGCTTTGGCAGCCCGACTGTAACCCGCATCACAGCCGTGGCGGGCAATTTTTGAGATGCTCCTGTCGAGGGGTTGCGTTCCCGGCCGTCCTGCGAGGCTTCGCAGCGGCCAAAGATAGGAGCATGACCATGTCGGCATTCATACGCAGCTTCGCTTCGACGGCCGCCATCCTGATGACCGCCGCCGCCCTATCCGCAGGTCCGGCGGCCGCCGCACCCGGCGACCTCGCCCCCGGCACCGGCACCGGCTTCAAGATCCACAAGGCCCAGCTCGCCATAAAGAACCAGGACGGCGTCCCCCCGGGCTGCCCGGCCCGCGAGACCATGATGGGCTGGGTCTACATGTCCCATAAGGCGACCGTCCAGATCATGATCGTCAAGCAGGGCGACAACCCACGCAATCCGGTCTCCATCGCCTCGGTCAAGGCGCCGAACGGGCAGTATGTCGCCACCTATACCGAGCAGATGCACATCGACACCGTGGTCAACGCGAAATACCGGATTCTGGTCGGCGGCGGCCAGGGCGTCGTCTCCAACTGGGCGCCACTCGTCGTCAATTGCTGAGACTGCGCGACCCGCGATGCATGAAAGGCCCGGCGATCTGCCGGGCCTTTTGCTCGATGCGAGGGCTCAACGTACGAACGTGTTGGCAACCCGCTTGGATCGAATGAAATATGGAATCCAGATCACGCTGGCTATGAGTGCCCTGGTAATCGAACGCGCGTCTTCCGGCAGGAATTCCACGCCGAGAAACTGCACTGCCAGGAAGAGGTCGGCGGCGAGCGCCACAACAGTCGCCACCATGAAGGCGATGTAATTTGAAGGAGCTTGGCGCTTCAGCCGAAAAAAATCGAAGGCAACCTTCACGGCGAAGACCGCCAAGGCCGTGTTCACGATCACTTCGGCCCATACGAAGCCATGGATCAAGGTGCCTGAAGGCAATTGATTGAGAATCTCGACAAGCTCCGGAACGCTCGCAAGCGAGACCATCGGAGAGATCACGATCCCGATGGCCGGAAAAATAAGCCAGCCACCGATGCCGCGCGGCGTTGCTGAAAGGGGCGGGATCGGCTCACGCCCGGTTTTCCCGTCGGCCTCTTTCGCTACCTCGCCATCGATCGGACCGCTTTCGGTTAAAGCCATCGTTCACCCCCGAATGAACATGTTGCCGTGACAACCAGAACTATACGCCCGCTGTCCGCCACAAGGCCAGTTCGTAGGCTGGGCAAGGCTGCGAAGCAGCGTGCCCACGCGGGTTGCGTCAGCGAATAACATGCGTGGGCACGGCCTTCGGGCTTTGCCCACCCTACGCTTCGCCTCCTTTGTGACACCCGTCACGGCTGAACCGATTCTGAACCGCAAGGATAAATTGCGTTCACGGGGATGCAGCCATCATCCCTCCATCGCAAACGGAGGTAATCAACATGTCTCTTTCCCGTATCCTTCTCGCACTCGTCGCCTCGGGCTTCCTCGCCACATCCGCGCATGCCGGCCCCGGCGATTTCCTCTCCGGCGGCAACGGACCCGACAAGGTCCTCAAGGCCCAGCTCGGCATCAAGGGCCCGAAGACCGCGGCCTGCCCGAACGAAGCCACCGTCACCGGCTGGGTCTTCACCAACTATCCCGGCATGGTCCAGGTCATGGTCGCCCGCAAGGGCCAGGGCGTCGGCGCCCCGGTCATGATCGAGGCGAAACCCGCTGCCAACGGCCAGTACATGGCCGTCTATTCCAGGAAGGTGGCGATCAGCGGCCCGATCGACGCCGAATACCGCCTGCTCGTCGGCGGCGGCGCCGGCATCGTCTCCAACTGGGCGCCGCTCAAGGCAAGCTGCTCGTTCGGCCTGCCCGGCGTCGAGCTCGGCGGCTGAAAACGGGCCTCGAAGATCGGCCGGCGGAGCAATCCGCCGGTCTTTTTGTCTTGGGATGTCGTTTTATGGCGGATTGTCATGCCCGCGCATGTGGGCATCAGTACACGCGGCCAGACTTGTTCGGCACCACCGCCTTTATCCAAGCTTGAATCGCACGCCAGCCACCGCGCGACGAACGAGACAGCAGGGAACTCAATCGCCTTCCACCCTATGCCAGGGAACGCCGCGAATTTGCAGCAGGTTGAACGGCGACCAACGGGCGGCGCTCCCCCATGCAAAGACCCGAAGGGAGGCGCGGCGAAACGCTTGGATGACCAGGCTCGGTGCCGCCCGCAGCTTGACGTGCCGCGATGAGTTCCGGAGGGGGCCCATCGTGCTCTTCATACCCGAGCAGACCACCGGCCACGGCGCGACTTGCAAGACTTCGCAGCCATGCAGACGCGGCGCCGACAGGTAGTCATCATAGGGGATAAGAAGTTTGCCGATTCGCGTCAGCAGCGCTTCGGCGGCCTCCCTGCCGACTAAATAGGCGCCGGCATTGGACGTCGGCTGGAACGAGCGGACGATGCGGAACCGCTCCACCGACCGTTCGACAATCGCCAGACGGGACCCTGTCCTGGCCTTTCCGGACATCTTCAGAAGCTGATGGGGCTGAAGGTGATCGATAACGCCCTGCAAAAAGGCGACGATTCCGTTTTGCGGTACAGCATCGTCCTCGAGGATGAGCGCGTGCGACATCGGCGTTTCCAGGAATCGGCGCAATGCCTTCAGATGGCTGCAGAGGCACGCTTCTTCGACCACCGTGAATGCCCGGCGGCGCGGCATGGACCAGCCGAGAGCATTCGGAGGCAAGTCGAACCGCTGCCGCCGAAACTCAAGTGTCTGCTCGACGTCAAGCGCGTCGACTGCGCGGATGCGTTCCAACGGCCAGGGAAGCTTTGAAAAGCCCTCCTCGATCCGTTCCCATCGATCCGTGGAACGGTCGAGGTTTATGGCAAGGATACAGAGGTCGGGCATCGCGGCTGGCTCCGTACAGCGACCGCATGAAACACTCAGATTTTTGTTGAGCGGACCTTAGGGACGTTCAGTTTCTTTCCGAATAGAACCACGCAAAAATAAGTCAGGTTTGGCGGTAGCGGCTGTCCAGGTCGTTACCGTGATGGCCGCGGCCGCGAATAGAACAACGTGGCCGATAACGCTGATGGCCAAGAACGTGTAACTTCCGACCGCCACCGCAAAGGCTACGGCCCACATCAGACCTAGGATCTGCAAAATATAGTGCCGGATCGCGACATCCGGAATGTGACGAAGCGGGCTTACCTCGTGGTTGAAGACAAAATCCCAACAAAAAACAACGAGCTTTCTTACGGGCGCTAACATTGGGCGATGTTCTCCGAATCGGGTTTTTTGTTTGTACGTCCCGATTGGCCGTTAGATCCGATCATGCAGAGGGTCCGAACTCATAACCAGTATCTGACGGTTGCTGCGAGGCAGACTGGGGCGAGAAAATTCGTCGCCGCCCGGTTGTAGCGGGTGGCGATGCGTCGGAAGTGAAGCCTTCCAAACATGCGCTCGACGGGGTGGCGATTGAGATAGAGGAATGGCGAGAAGCGTGGGTCAGAAATTATTGATCACCTAGATCTCACCTCGTTACGAAATCCGGAACCGGTCGTCCTGCGACGGCCGGTTCCCCAGTTCACGCCCGCCAATTACATTGGGGGGAGGATCACCTTGTCGATGACGTGAATGACACCGTTGTCGGCTGCGACATCGGCGGTCACGACTGTCGCGTCGTTGACCATCACGCCTTTGTCGAGATCGATCTTGATCTCGCCACCCTGTACCGTCTTGGCCGTCATGTCGTCCGTCAG
>CAMCWB010000105.1 GCA_945882315.1 Bauldia litoralis
AAAAGGATTTTTGGTGTGGGCCGCGCGCAAAATCGATTCTCCTTCACCCGGTTCAGCGGAAAAATAATACAAGAAAAGGCGAAGATCGCATTGTCCTTTGCGCATCCGTGGCCGCCAACCCGCTCAGCTCCGCCTTTTTCAACAGCCTGCTAATTTAGTGTAAGAGCGTTGCGCCGCTAAGCGTCTTGGTTCGAGCCTGGTGTGATTGCGGGACACACTCGAAGGAGCCGCTTGTCTGACCACAAGCTGACGGGCAATTCTTTGCGGCAATTGACCTCAGCACATCGAATGTCTCTCAGAGAGATTCGCGCTCTGCGTGTATTTGCGTATTGACTGACTTATAATTTGCAATGGGGACCAAGGTGGGGAATCTGCATAGCGTATCAGCACAGGCGTCATCACTGCCGCCGGCTTGTTTTGAAGCGCAGCGCTGGTTCGTTGTTTGTGCGCGACCCCACTGCGAGAAACGCGCTTATGCGCATTTGAAGAACCAGGGTTTTAGCTGCTTTGTGCCGCTTCATTTGAAAACCGTGCGCCATTCGCGCCAATTCCGGTCGGTGCAGGCTCCGCTCTTCCCACGCTATCTCTTTGTGAAGCTCGATCTGGAGCGCGATCGTTGGCGCTCGGTCCTGGGCACGCAAGGGGTTTCCGCCCTGATCATGGAAGGCGAGCGGCCGAAGCCCGTCCGGCCAGGCGTCGTCGAGACCCTGCTTGCCGCTGCCGACGCGGCGGGACTGATCGGACGCCCGCCGGAACTGCGCATTGGCGCCGCCGTGCGGCTGCAGACCGGTCCCCTTGCCGGTCTGGTCGGCGAGCTCCTGACTTTGGATGAGAATGGTCGCGTCAGCGTCCTCATGAGCCTGCTCGGCTCGCCGACGATTGTGCGATCGACGCGCTTGGGACTCGTGCCGGCCGCCTGAGGCAGCTGGCTCGGGCCTTACTTTTCAACAGTTGAGCTTCGGGTGCCTTTCACCCGAAGTGCGGTAGCGTGGGTGCGTCACATGGTTTACCCGAGCAATATCAACCTTCCTCCCCATCATTTGAATCTCGCATCGATCCGTTCCGGCCCTAGCCGCCACTGGTTCGCCTTTCTGAGGCGTCTCCGGTACCAGCTGCTTGGCGGGGTTCTCGTCGCGGTGGTTTTTCCCGCACTTCTGCGCACCGGCTTCGACTTTCGGGTGACGGGCGGCGGCAGCCTCCAGAACACGGTTGCCGGTACTTTCCTGGCCATGGTGGTCGGCGTCTATCTCTATCGCCGCGTCAGCGACTTTCCCGGCACCAGCCGCTTTCCCTATGTTCTGATCGCCTTCCTGATCACCTACGGGGGCGCCATCGGGATTTTCTTCTTCCTTCGCTGGGACTATTCGCGCTTTCAGTTCCTGAGCAGCTTTCTGATCGCCTGTGCCTGGTTCGGCGCTGCCGCTTTTTTCGAGCCGCGCCTCCGCCGTGCCAGTCTTCTCGTCTTGCCCTTTGGCGACGCGAAATCCGTGACGCGCAGCCCGCGGGCCGACTGGAAGATGGCGAGCGCGCCCGAGCGGGCGGTGGGCGTTAGCGGCATCGTTGTGGATCTGCGGGCCGATCTTCCTGTGGAATGGGACCGCTTTCTCGTCAGGGCGGCGCTGGACGGCATTCCCGTCTACCACTGGAAGCAGATATCGGAATCGTTGAACGGCACGGTTGAGATCGAGCATCTCTCCGAAAACACGCTGGGTTCGCTGCTTCCCTCCTCCCTCTATCTTCGCCTGAAGAGAATGGTCGACTGCATTCTGGCGATTGCACTCTTGCCTTTTGCGGCCTTGATTGCGGTCCCGGCGGCGCTGGCGATCAAATATCTCGACGGCGGCTCGGTCCTGTTCTTCCAGGAGCGCATGGGGCTCGGCGGCCGCCCGTTCATGATGGTCAAATTCCGGACGATGCGCTTCGGCGAGGAGCCCGGGAAACTCTTCACCGAAGTGAACGATCCGCGCATCACCAAGGTGGGGGGTCTGCTACGGCGCTATCGGATCGACGAGCTGCCGCAGATCATCAACATCCTGCGCGGCGAGATGAGCTGGATCGGGCCGCGTCCCGAAGCGGTGCCGCTGGCCGCGTGGTATGAAAGCCAGATTTCGTTTTATGCCTACCGCCATATCGTGCGGCCGGGCATCACGGGTTGGGCGCAGGTCAATCAGGGCAATGTCGCCGAGATCGAGGCGGCGACCAACAAGCTCCATTACGACTTCTTCTACATCAAATATTTCTCGCCCTGGCTCGATGTGCTGATTGTCGCCAAGACGATGTGGATCCTGATGACCGGACATGGTGCGCGCTAGATGCTCTCGCCCAACAAGGGAAATGGCTGAATATGCGCCTGACCGATAGCCGCAAGCGCATCCTCGTCACCGGCGGCGCAGGCTTCCTCGGCTCGCATCTGATCGATCGCCTCATCGGCGAGGGCCATGAGATCATCTGCGCCGACAATCTCTTCACCGGCAACAAGCGCAACATCGATCATCTCAACCGCCATCCGCGCTTCGAATTCATCCGCCACGATGTGACCTTCCCGCTCTATGTCGAGGTCGACGAGATCTACAATCTCGCCTGTCCCGCCTCGCCGGTGCACTATCAGTACGATCCCGTGCAGACGACCAAGACCTCGGTGCATGGCGCCATCAACATGCTGGGCCTTGCCAAGCGCCTGCGCTGCCGTATCCTCCAGGCCTCGACCAGCGAGGTCTATGGCGATCCTGAGATGCATCCGCAGCGCGAGGAGTATTGGGGCCGCGTCAACCCGATCGGCATCCGCTCCTGCTACGACGAAGGCAAGCGTTGCGCCGAGACATTGTTTTTCGACTACCACCGACAGCACAATGTGCCGATCAAGGTGGCGCGCATCTTCAATACCTATGGCCCGCGCATGCATCCGGGTGACGGGCGCGTCGTCTCCAACTTCATCGTCCAGGCGATCAAGGGCGAGCCGATCACCATCTATGGCGACGGCCGCCAGACCCGCTCCTTCTGCTATGTCGACGACCTTATCGACGGCCTGATCCGGTTGATGAACAGCGAGGACGGCCTCACCGGTCCGGTCAATCTCGGCAATCCGGACGAGTTCACGATTGCCCAGCTCGCCGACCGCGTGGCAGCACTTGCCGGCGGCAATCTGCAGATCGATCACCGGCCCCTGCCCCAGGACGATCCCAGGCAGAGGCAACCCGACATCAGCCTCGCCAGAGACAGGCTCGGCTGGCGGCCCAAGGTGGCGCTCGGCGAAGGCCTGACGATGACTTTTGCTTATTTCCGAGAGCTGCTCGATCCGTCGTCGCAGCCCGTGACGACGCTCACGGCTCGGTCGTAACAAATCTTGAGAATCGCATGGCGATCGACGGTCTCACCGGGTTCAAGGGCAAAGTCGCCCTGGTTGTCGGCGGAAGCTCCGGGATGGGCAACGCCGTGGTGCGGCTGCTGGCGGCGGGAGGGGTGAGCACCCATGTGCTCGACATCCAGCCGACGACCGATGGTCAATTCCAGGCCTGCGACGTGCGCGACTACAATCAGGTCCGCCGCTGCGTTGAACGGATCTTCGCCAAGGAAGAGCGCATCGACCTCCTCTTCATCGCGGCCGGTGTGCACCTCTTTGCGACGATCTAGGAGACCAGCATCGAGGATTTCGAGCGGGTGCTCTCGATCAATCTGAAGGGGCCCTTCTATGTGCTGAAGGAAGTCCTGCCGATCATGCGCGAGCAACAGTACGGCAACGTCGTGCTGATGGGCTCCGATCAGGTCTTTGTCGGCAAGGGTTCAAGCGCCGTCTGCGGGCTCAGCAAGGCGGCGCTGGGTCAGCTCACCAAGAGCACGGCGATCGACTACGCGCCATATAATGTCAGGATCAACTGCATCTGCCCGGACACCATCGACACGCCGATGATCGCGCCGGCGGTGCAGCGATTCCACGAGAAGAGTGGGACGCCGGTCGACGAGATCTACGATTTCCTGCGCAAGGCCCAGCCGATCCAGAGGCTCGGAACCACGGATGAGATCGGCCGGGCGGTGATGTTTCTCCTGTCCGATGATTGCCGCTTCATGACCGGCGCGCTTCTCAGCGTCGATGGTGGCTACACCAGCCAATGACCAGGCCGATCCTGCAAAATGAGAAACCGGGAAGAGGAGACGCTCGCCTTGAGACTTCGTCGCCAAAGCGAGGAGCGATCGTGCGTCAGGATCTATTCCGCAGCCGCCGTACCGGCCAATTCTTCCCGATCGGCGTAGCGGCATCCTTTTTTTCTCGGGATGGCCGCCGCCCCTACCCTGCTGGGATCGGCGAATGTTATTCGGTGTATCCTAGTGGGCCTAGTGCTGGGCGTGTTTGGCTCAGTATCTATATTTGGCCTCCTGAAGCTTTTTGACCGTCGTTAGGGCAGCGCAGTGACCGACAAGGTTGCATTGATCACCGGCATCACGGGACAGGACGGCGCCTATCTGGCCGAACTTCTCCTGTCCAAGGGCTATATCGTCCACGGCATCAAGCGGCGCTCCTCGTCCTTCAATACCGGCCGCATCGAGCATCTCTACCAGGACCCGCACGACGCCAACCCGCGGCTCATCCTGCATTATGGCGACGTCACCGACGCGACCAACCTCATCCGCATCGTCCAGGAAACGCAGCCCGACGAGATCTACAATCTGGCCGCCCAGAGCCATGTCCAGGTGAGCTTCGAGACGCCGGAATACACGGCCAATTCCGACGGGCTGGGGACGCTCCGCCTGCTCGAGGCAATCCGCCTTCTCGGCCTCGACAAGAAGACACGCTTCTATCAGGCGTCGACGTCGGAGCTCTATGGCAAGGCAGCCCAGGTGCCGCAATCGGAGACGACGCCGTTCTATCCGCGCAGTCCCTACGGCGCCGCCAAGCTCTATGCCTACTGGATTACGGTCAACTACCGCGAGGCCTACGACCTGCACGCCTCGAATGGCATCCTCTTCAATCACGAAAGCCCGCTCCGCGGCGAGACCTTCGTCAGCCGTAAGATCACCCGCGCGGTGGCGGCGATCCAGCTCGGCCTGCAGGACAAGCTTTATCTCGGCAATCTCGACGCGCGCCGCGACTGGGGCCATGCCCGCGACTATGTCGAGGGCATGTGGCGGATGCTGCAGCAGGACAAGCCCGACGACTATGTGCTGGCGACCGGCGTCGCCCACAGCGTCCGCTCCTTCGCCGAGCGGGCCTTTGCCGAGATCGGCCGCCGCATCGCCTGGGAGGGAACCGGCAAGGAAGAGTTCGGCCGTGACGCGGCCTCCGGTCAGGTCCTGGTCGAGATCGATCCCCGGTATTTTAGGCCGACCGAGGTCGATCACCTCCTCGGCGACCCGAGCAAGGCGCGCTTCCGGCTGCGCTGGCAGGCGACCGTCAGCTTCGATCAGCTCGTCAGTGAAATGGTCCAGGCCGATATCGTTTTGATGCAGCGCGAAGGACTTCTCGGCCAGACGAGCGACGGCTCGCGCACCGCGCCTGGCGAGACCGCGACAAGATGAAGATTTCTGTCGTCACGGTCTGCTGCAATTCGGCCCGGACGATCGGCCATACGGTGGAGTCGTTCCTCGCCCAGTCGCATCCCTACAAAGAGCTGATCATCGTCGATGGCGCATCGCGGGATGGGACGCTCGATATCGTCCGTTCCTTCGCGAGCGACGACATGAAGATCATCTCGGAGCCCGACAAAGGCATCTACGACGCGATGAACAAAGGCCTGGCGGCCTTTACCGGCGATGCGATTGGCTTTCTCAATTCCGACGACCGTTTCAAGGACGAGAGCGCACTCGCCCATATCGCGGCCGGGCTTAACGATGCCGATGTTGTTTTCGGCGACCTCGATTTCGTCACCGATCACAACTCCCGGAAAGTGGTGCGGCGCTGGCGGGGAACGCCTTATCGGCCGCGCGCCTTTGCAACCGGCTGGATGCCGCCCCACCCAACCTTCTATGTGCGCCGGGCGGTTGTCGACGCCGTCGGACGCTTCGACATGACCTACCGCATCGCCGCCGACTACGACTTCATGCTGCGGGCGATGGAGCTTCATGATTTCCGCGCCGCGATGATCGACCAGGTGCTGATTGACATGATGCAGGGCGGTGACAGCACGTCGGGCCTCAAGGCCTATGTCAAAAGCAATTTTGAGGCGCTCCGGTCGCGACAGAAATGGCTCGATGCCGGCGCCTTTGACCGCGCTCTGGTCGCCAAGCCGTTGCGCAAAATCAGCCAGTTTCTGGTGCGCTGACAATCATGCAGACGACAATCTACGAGATTGCCGGCAAGCGCGTCTGGGTCGCGGGCCATCGCGGTATGGTCGGCTCCGCGCTCATGCGCCGCCTCGCCAGCGAGGATTGCGAGCTCGTCACGGCCGACCGAGAGAGCGTCGACCTCCGCCGGCAGCAGGAGACCGAGGACTGGCTCGCCGAGATGAAGCCCGACCTCGTCTATCTCGCCGCCGCCAAGGTTGGCGGCATCCTCGCCAATCGCGACCGGCCGGGCGAGTTCCTCTACGACAACCTCATGATCGAGGCGAATGTCATGGAGGTGGCGCGCCGGACCGGCGTCGGCAAGCTCGTCGTGCTCGGCTCGAGCTGCATCTATCCGAAATTCGCGCCCCAGCCGATCGCCGAAGACGCTCTCCTGACCGGCCCGCTCGAACCGACCAACGAATGGTATGCGGTGGCGAAGATCGCCGGCATCAAAATGGCCCAGGCCTATCGCCAGCAATATGGCTGCGACTTCATCTGCCTGCAGCCCGCCAATCTCTATGGGCCGAACGACAATTTCGATCCCGCATCGAGCCATGTGATCGCCGCGCTGCTGCGCCGTTTCCACGAGGCAAGAATTTCCGGCGCGGCCGAGGTCACGGTCTGGGGCACCGGCACGCCGCGTCGCGAGTTTCTTCATGTCGATGACCTCGCTCATGCCTGTGTTTTCCTGACGAAAAGGTACTCGGCGTTCGACATCGTCAATATCGGTACCGGCGAGGACATCTCCATTAGCGATCTCGCCAACGCGATCGCTCAGACAGTCGGCTATAACGGCGCAATTTCCTTTGATCCCTCAAAGCCCGACGGCACCCCGCGGAAACTCCTCGATGTGACGAGGTTGAACGCGATGGGCTGGGATGCCGGGATCGCACTGGTGGATGGTCTCCGGGCCTATTACGGAGACTTTCTCGACGGTGCTTTGATTGGCGAAAGTGCATTTGGTCGATAAGTGCCCTTATCGATCTAGAATCATACAACCTGACCCCTCCAGGTGTTTATCAACTGTTGTCTGCCGCGGCGCTCATCTTGCAACAGCGTCACTATAAAAATCAAATAGTTAGCTGTTTAACTCAACCCTAAATTGTGATTTTCTGTGGAATCCGCGAATTTGACCTTTTGCGATCTCGTGCATGCCAAGTGATGCAGCAACACACATCGACGAAGGAGCTTCGCCTTGCGCGATGCGTGCGTGCTCATGACAGCGAATTCCAGGGCGCCGATGCGTCAGCGCTTCCACGAGATCAGCGGGACGCCTATCGACGCGATCTACAATTTTGCGGGAGGTCCAGCCGATCCAGCGGCTCGGAACGACCGAGGAGATCGGCCGGGTAGTCTTGTCCTGCTCTCCGACGATTGCCGCTTCATGACCGGCGCTCTTATCAGCGCCAAGCCGCTATACCAGCCAATGTTCCAACCCATCTTTAAGAAGAAAAGTCGAAAAGAGGAGATGATCGCCACAACACTGGTCGTCAGAAGGGGGACCCATCGTGCGCCTCGCGCAGAATCTGTTTCGCAGCCGCAACATCGGCCAGTTCTTTCCGATCGGCGTAGCGGCATCCTTTATTCTTGGCATCGTCGCCGCGCCGACCTTGCTGGGATCGGGGAGTGTTGGGCGTGTCGTGGTCGGTGGCTTGGCTCTGGGCTTTGTCGGATCCGCCGCGCTTTTCGTCCTGCTGAAGCTTCTTGACAGGCGTTAATATCGTTTGGCCGCCAAGACCCCATTGTTCACCGGCGTCACCGAGCAGGACGGCACCTACCTTGCCGCGCTGCTTCTAAGGACTATGTCGTCCATGGCAACCTTCGTTCGTCGTCCTTCACCACGGTCAACAAAGCCGCAGAGCTCCACCCAGTGCTCTGGGCGGGCGCGCAGGAATTTCTTCGCAGGTGGACTGCCGTCTTACTACCGAGATGATCTAGGGGCCTCCAGGCCAGCCGGTCGGGCTGGTAGCAGAGGCGCGATACCGCAATGACCCGCATCCTCGTTGCCGGTGGCGCCGGCTATATCGGCAGCCACTGCTGTAAGGCGCTGGCGAAGGCGGGCTTCGAGCCGGTCGTCTATGACAACCTCTCGACCGGCCACCGAGAATTCGTCAAATGGGGTCCGCTGATCCAAGGCGACATCCGCGACGGTGAGCGGCTCACAACGATCATGCATCAGGTCAAGCCCGCCGCGGTCATGCATTTCGCGGCGCTGGCGCTGGTCGGCGAATCCATGACCGATCCGCAGAGTTATTACGACGTGAATGTCGTCGGCGGTCTCCGCCTTCTCGAAGCAATGCTCTCGGCCGGCGTCGACAAGCTCGTCTTTTCCTCGACCTGCGCGGTCTACGGCATCCCGGATCAAATCCCGATCACCGAGGACACGCCAGAGCGGCCGATCAACCCCTATGGCGCATCAAAACTCGCCTTCGAACGGATGCTGAAGGACTTCGACCAGGCCTATGGGCTGAAGTCCATCCGCCTCCGTTACTTCGATGCGGCCGGCGCCGATCGCAACGGCGAGATCGGCGAGTGGCACGAGAAAGAGACGCATCTCATCTCGCTTGTCATCGACGCCGCCCTCGGCCACCGGCCGCCCGTCCGCGTCTTCGGTACCGACTACCCGACGCCTGACGGCACGTCGATCCGCGACTATATCCATGTCGAGGATCTCGCCGCAGCGCATCTTCGCGCCATTGAACATTTGATCGCCAGCGGCACGTCGGAGACGCTCAATCTCGGCACCGGAACCGGCGCCTCGGTCGACGCGGTGATTGCCGCTGTCGAGGATATCAGCGGACGCCGGGTCCCCGTCGAGCGCGGCGCCCGCCGGCCCGGTGATCCTCCAAAGCTTGTCGCCAACCCCGACCGCGCCGCCTCCACCCTGAGCTGGCAGGCAGAAAAGAATCTCGGCGACATCGTCGCCGACGCCTGGCGCTGGCACTCAAGCCGCAACGCCTTCACCCAGCGCGAAGCGGAATTGCAGTCGTGAATTGGTTTGGGGTACCGGCGCACCTCGGCGCGAAGCAGCTCAAGGAAGAGCTTGGGCTCGACCACTTCGAAGGTAGATCATGGACGGGATTACATCGACATGCGTTGATGACGATGATCGCCTACGCCTTCCTTCAATCCCGCCGCCTCAAAGCAGCGGGACGGAAAAAAAGAGACGGGGGA
>CAMCWB010000106.1 GCA_945882315.1 Bauldia litoralis
CCGAGCTGGAGAGCCTGCTTCACCGCCGCATGCAGATCGGCAAGCTCGAAGCATTCCAGCAGACGCAACACCTGCACATACTCGCGCCGGCCATGCTTTGCCATGCGGCCTTCCATCAGGCGGCGCAGCGTGGCGAACTCTTCGGGCAGTTCGCGCGTATCCAGTCATAGTCGGCGGGCTTGGATTTGAGACATTCGTTGAACGCTCTTGCATACTTACCATTGACGAACAAGATTTCGTAGTAGGAGAGAACGTTCCCTTCAAATCCAGCAATCATGTCCTCTATCGAAAGATTACTTCTATCCTGTGCTTGGGCATTAGATACTATAAATAGGCTCGCACTCCCGAGGACAGTCGCAAGGAGCCAAGCGATACAGCCTTTAGGGTCTCCAACACTATACCGCGGCAGCCGCTTCGACTTGTTCTCTCCATTCCACATTTTCCGCTCCGCTGAACGCCGTTGGCGTATTTGAATTGGCAAAGTACTCACTGTCGCACATGTGAGCCGGTGCCGTCGCTGGTCGTGTTGGAATTCGCGGCGGCGTGACGGAACGGATGTCGGCATAGAGGCGGGCGCCCCACTCTGTGCGAAAGCCGTTGGTGATTTTGGGGAAAGTGACGCAGGGTACTAGGGGAGCGCATTCCGCTGAAGGGTGGTCCCCGCGGTGGTGTTCGCGGGGTTATTTCTGAGAAACGGAACTATTGAACGACATGATTGAGACGATCAGGATGTTGGAATGATCCGTCTCGTTTTCTCTGCCGCGGTGTCGGCGTCTGTCGTCCTTCTCGAGCGACTGGCGGCTCGACGGCGTCTCCCAGAATGACGACGAGCGCCGCATTCTGCGTGTGCCGACCGGCGCCTGATCGAAGGAAGTGAACATGACCAAGCCAAAGATCGTTCGGCTCTGCCAGCCGATCGCCTGGGAAGGCGGCAGTATGACTGAAGTCCACGTGCGCCGCCCGAAAGTGAAGGATCTGCGCGCCATGGAGCGCGATACTCCCAATACGGCAAGCCAGATCGATCAGGGTGTCGCTATGGCGGCCCTTCTCACCGATCTGCCAGTCGAGGCCATCGACCAGATGGACGCTGTCGACTTTGCGACGGTCTCGGAGGTGATCGCCGGTTTTTTGCCACCGGGCCCGGAGCCCACAACTGGCGCGCCGTCATAGCCGATACCGCCCACATGCTGTCGACCCCGATCCCGGCCTTCCACGACATGGACTGGGCGGAGGTGGTGCTGTGGCACGAGGAAGCGGTTCGTCTGGCGAGAAGGTCGTCGTAAACGAATCAAACGGCTTTCCGCAGTGGTTTCAGCTTAAATGACACAGCTCGCTGTCCCAATAACTCTGACGACGGACACGGAATGCGCTTTCCAGCGCTTGCGGGATCACTCTGATTCTGATCAGCTTAGTTGAACGGGGTGGGGTAGCCCTTGGCATAATGAGAAGACATGAGTGCATCTCAGTCATCCTCGTCGCCGCCGGATATACAGCGGTTTGAATTGACCAACGCCAGCAAGTCGTTCGCGGGCGTGCAGGCACTCAGCGGTGTAAACATCCATCTCGAAGCCGGCGAAGTCCATGTTCTCGTGGGTGAGAACGGCGCGGGGAAATCCACTCTGGTGAAGATCCTTTCCGGCATCTATCGGCCGGACGAAGGCGAGTTACGCATCAACGGCGACCGGGTCGTTTTCACCTCCCCAATGGATGCAATCAGCCGCGGTATCGTGACCATCCATCAGGAGCTGATGCTCGTCCCTGAACTAACGGTTGCTGAAAACGTGTTCCTAGGCAAAGAGCACGTCGGTCGACTTGCCATTCTTGATAAACATACGATGCTCCGCCGCACCGGGGAGATCTTGGCTTACTTGAAGCAGGATTTCTCACCGTCGGCGAAGGTAAGCAGTCTTGGCATCGCCCAGCAGCAAATGGTCGAGATTACCAGGGCGCTAGTCAACAACTGCAAGGTGTTAATCCTTGATGAGCCGACGGCCGCCATAACCGACAAAGAGATTGGAATCCTTTTCGACACCATCAGATCGCTCAAAGCGCGCGGCGTCGCCATTCTTTACATATCACATCGATTGGAAGAGCTCTTTCTTATCGGAGACCGCACGACGATCCTTCGCAATGGAAAGGTGGTCTACAACGGCCGGACGGGCGACCAGTCCATTGCCGACCTTATTCGTCACATGATTGGTCGCGAATTCGGCGACGAGTTTCCTGCACTTCCAAAGGCCGGCAGCGAGGTCGTTCTCGAGGTCAGGGACATCGACGTTCCCAGAAAGCTGCGCGGCGTCTCCTGCACGTTGCAGCGCGGTGAAATCCTGGGTTTCTATGGCCTCATCGGTGCCGGCCGCACCGAGTTGATGCGGACCCTGTTTGGACTCGAGAACCGAATTGGCGGCACCATCCGCGTATTTGGCAAGGCGTGGCGCCCTTCGTCGCCACGTGACGCCATCGCTGGCGGAATAGGCATGATCCCCGAGGACCGCAAGCGGCAGGGCCTCCTGCTCGAGCGCTCCGTGAAGGAGAACATCGGCCTCTCCTCCGCAGATAAGTTCTCGCGTTTTGGCTTCCTCTCAAAGCGGCGCGAACGCGACCTCGTCGCCCGGTTCATACGCACGCTGGGGATCAAGACGAGCCGGCAAGACACCAAGGTGATCAATCTTAGCGGTGGAAACCAGCAGAAGGTCGTCATCTCGCGTGTTCTTTCGACGGCGCCCGACATTGTGATATTCGACGAGCCAACGCGTGGCATCGATGTAGGGGCCAAGCAAGAAGTCTATCGCGCCATGCTCGACCTCTTGAGCCGGGGCAAATCAATCCTTATGGTTTCCTCCGACATCCGCGAAGTGATCGGAATGAGCCATCGCGTGATCGTCATGTGCGAGGGGCAGATCGCCGCTGAACTACCGCGCGCCGAAGCCACGCAAGATCGCATCCTTCACCATTCATTCCCGAACGCGGAACTGGCGCTGCAGGCTGCAGTCTGAACGATCTTGAGAGACGAATTTATATGGCAAACGAAAGCGAAACGATTGCAACTGGCCCACTCGCCGTGAAGCGCATCAATTTCGGCGCGTTCTATGGGCCGAACGGTGGGTTGCTGATTGTTCTAATTGTTCTTCTCGTCGTCTTCTCGCTACTCAACGAGAACTTCCTGTCCGTTGGAAATTGGACGAACGTGTTACGACAAGTGTCGTTCTTGATGATTCTCGCCTGCGGCCAAACGCTGATAATCCTAACTGCGGGAATCGACCTGTCGATCGGATCGACCATGGGTCTGGTCAGCGTTGCGGTCGCTGCGGCGCTGCTGCATATGGACCCATTCCTAGCGATCGCCATTGGTCTGTTTGTCGGCGCGTCGGTAGGGTTGGTAAACGGTCTTCTGGTCGGCAAGCTTGCGATCACACCCTTCGTGGCAACGCTGGGCACCATGACCGTTGCGCATGGTCTCGCCATGACGTTAACCAATGGTGCGCCCATACATAGCCTGCCAAACAACTGGTTCATGTCGTTGGGGCGCGGCTTCATTGGCCCTGTGCCGATCCCGGTTCTTTTCGCCATCGCATGCGTTACCGTCACCTGGGTCATCCTCAACCTGACGAAGTTCGGCCGGTATCTGTTTGCCATTGGCGGCAACGAGGAAGCGACGATCCTCGCGGGCATCAACGTCAACTTCTACAAGATCTCTACCTACATTTTCGCTGGTTTCCTAAGCGCTATCGCTGCAGTGCTTCTCACGTCACGAGTCATCACTGGTCAACCGCAACTTGGCAGCGGCATGGAACTAGACTCGATTGCCGCCGTCGTCATTGGCGGCACCGCACTTGTCGGCGGCACCGGTTCGATCGGCGGCACGGTGATCGGCGTCCTGATCATTGGCGTCCTGCGCAACGGTCTTACCCTGATTGGGATGTCGACGTTCGTGCAGGAAGTCGTGATCGGCTCGATGCTCCTTCTCGCGATCTATCTCAGCAGCCTGCGCCTCCGCCGACCGCGGGCGGCCATCGCCTGAATCCCAAACTAAACACTTGAAACGGAGAAACCTTCCATGAAACGAACTCTACTTTTTGCCCTGTCGTCGCTGGCGTCGGCAGTCGCGCTGTTGCCGGTCGCAAATGCGCAGGACATCGAGATCGCCGTGCTGATGCCCAATGCCGGTGACCCCTACTTCCAGTCTAAGGCCTATGGCTACATTGAGGAAGGTAAGGCGCAAGGCGTTAAAGTCCGCCTCTTCAACGCCGGCGGTTACGACCATCTTGCAGATCAGTTGCGCCAGGTTGAAGATCTGACGACTGCGAAGGTTGACGGTATGATATTCACGCCGACCGACTCTGTGGCGACCATCCCAACAATCGAGGCCGCGATCGCCGCTGGGATCAAGGTCGTTAACGACGACATTATCATTCAGGACAGCGACAAGATTGCGGTTCGCGTCAGCGAGAACAGCTTCGAAGTTGGGCAGCAGCAAGCAGAGCTCATCGTCGATGCGATAGACGGCAAAGGAAATGTCGTAATGCTGAAGGGCCCCCCCGGCATCGACATCTCGACCCAGCGCGAAGCGGGCGCGAAGAGCGTTTTCGAAAAACACCCCGACATAAAGATAGTCGCCGAGGAATATCACCAAAGCAACATCGTCGAGGCCAGCCGGCTGATGGAGGATTTCATCCAGGCCTATCCCGACGGAATCGATGCCGTCTACACTTTTGGTTCGCAGAGCGCGGTCGGCGTGGTGTCGGCCATCCAGGCGGCAGGGCTTCAGCCTGGCCGGATAAAGGTCACAACAATCGACTGGGAACCGGCCCTCGAGACCATGGTCAACGAAGGTTGGGCACACGGCTCGGTGGTCTGTGAACCGGTCAATCTCGCCCGTATGGCGGTGGCATCGGTCGTCAAGCTCATTAAGGGCGAGACGGTCGAGCCACGGATTTATACGGGAACGCAAAAAGTGACGAAGTCTGAGGTCGCTACATTTGACCGTTCTGGTATTTTCACACCCGAAGGTTGGAACCCCACCTCGCTATACGAATAATCCAACTCAAGAACAATTGCGACATTGCAGCGTGGATAGAGCTATGAAGAAAAGCAGAACAAGCCGATCGCACCTCATCGACGTAAATCTGATGAAGTGCCCTGCAGATAAAATTATCTACAACGGCAAAATAGTAAATGTTTACACGAGCGAGATTTACACCTGCAATGTTGCAATCCTTGGCGACCGCGTCGCAGCGGTAGATGGCTTCGACGTGGACAGCATGAAGGGACCGCACACCGAGTGCATCGATGCGCGCGGCATGTATCTCGTTCCTGGCCTCGTCGAGCCGCACCTGCATTCCTATCACTCCTATATGAATATCCCGAACTTCGCCGAGGCCATGCTGTTGCACGGCACGACCTCGACAGCGGACGGATTCTATGGGCAAGGGCTCATCGGTGGTGTTGAAGCCATCAAGCTGATGATCGCCGAAATCGCACGCACGCCCTTGAAGTTGATCTTCTCGATTCCGACAATTGCCTATCTCCAGAATCGGGAACTGGGCATAGATCCCGCTCCCAACAGTATCAGCGAGGAAGAGCTTCTCGATATGCTGGAATGGCCAGAGACGGACGGTATCGAAGAGCCGCCTTATCTGCCGATAGTGCAGAAGGATCCGGTCTTCATCAGGCTTTTCGAAAAGGCTCATGAACGCCGCATACCGGTTACGGGTCACGCGTCCGGCATCTCACTCACGCACCTCAACGCGTACGCCGCCGCCGGTGCTGTCAGCGATCACGAACAAACGGATTTCCAGGGAGCGATCGAGGTCGCTCGGCGGGGATTGAAGACGCTGATGCGCCAAGGTTCAGGTGCATTCGATCTGAAGGAATTGACCAAAGCCCTCACCGAGCGAAAGTTGGACCCTCGCGCATTTTCAATGTGCGCCGACCTTGCATCGCCTGAGAAGCTCTTTTACGAGGGCGATATAGATGAATGCATCCGCGTGGCGATACGCGCGGGTGTTACGCCTGTTACAGCAATCCAGATGGCGACGCTGAATGCAGCAGAGGTATACAATTTGCAGGGCGAAATCGGTTCAATCGCGCCCGGAAAAAGGGCTGACATCCTCTTTGTTCGCGATCTTACCGAGTTCAGTATCGCAAGAGTGATTGCCGATGGGGAAACCGTTGTCGATAACGGCGTCTACCTGCCGAAGAAGATCGTCTCCAAATACCCGGCGTTCATGTACAATACTGTCACCTTGAAGAGACCTGTGACGCCGAATAGCTTCGACGTGCCGGCCCCGAACAACGTGTCGGAAGTAAGGGTAATCCGGGCTGTCGACCTCAGCCTCTACACCCACGAGGACTTTGCGACGCTTCCAATCGTGGATGGCATTATCCAGCCGGATGTCGATCAGGATATTCTGAGGATTGCGATGATCGACCGCCATAACAAGACCGGGAACATCGGAAATGGGTTCATAAAGGGCTTCCGCATGAAGAGGGGTGCGGTCGCCAGCTCGGTGAACGCCGTCTGCGAAAACATCGTCGTCGTCGGTACCAACAACACGGATATGTCGATTGCAGCCAACTATCTGGCGAAGATCGGTGGCGGCAAGGTGGTTGTCGCCGACGGGGAGATCGTCGCGCTCATCGAGTTGCCGCTGCTTGGACTCCTCTCGGAGGAATCACTTGAAGTCGTGGTCGGCAAGTTCGAAAAGGCTTACGCTGCGCTTAAGGATCTGGGCTGTAATTTGACGGCACCCTTTTCGACGCTCGAGTTCTGTTGCGCCTGTGGTGAGATCGGCAAGCTCAAGATTTTTGACGAGGGCTATATGGATGTCGACAAGGTCGAACGCGTACCTCTATTTCGTCAAATGGGCAACTGAGGGTCAGTCAACTACGCCATACAAGCCGTTCTCGAAGTGAAAGATCAGGTCGTCAGCCTCGACCGGTGAAAACTATCATGACAAAAGTTCCTGAAGCTGTGTCCGATCTTCGAAACAAGGCATAAGCAGCAGAGCGCGGCCAACTGACTATCCTTGTCGACTTCGGGGCTCTATAGCGTGCGCTTGCAGAAAGCCCGGCCCCGCTCAAGGTTCGGATGGGACTTCTGCAATGGCGATGCGACGCGAGACGGGTGTTCAAGATGACCTCGTCGCGACTTGGGCTGAGATGCCACGATCACCTGGGCACGCGTTTTACGACAAGCTTCAGAGCTTGTTGAACGAGGCAGGGTTCGACCCTTTCGGCCAGCGCCTTCGAATGCCGTCTTGGCATCCGCGCCGGCCAGAAGCTGGTCAAGAAGTTGATCGGAAATACCAGCCGGTTTGCGTCGTGCCATGCGATGTCTCCTTCGTTCGCATCGTCATGGCCCAAACACGAAATTCCCGACAGTCCCGCCCCGGATGGCCCCGCAGGGTTCTTATGGCAATGCCCACGTCGAGTGGTGCGCTTCTCGCTGGCGTTCCTCCCAGCCTTGGAACGACACCTACCAGCCCTATAATGGCCCGCGGCGGATCTGCTATTCGCCATATGGCTGACTCGGATTCAGGGCTTTCAAGGCCCTTTTCGGATCGCGGCTGACGATCCGAAAAAGCGCGCGCGCGGCAGGGTCGATACGAACACGACCCTGTTCCCAGTTCCTGAGCGTAGCAACCGGGATCCCCAGCGCCCCGGCGAACTCGACCTGGGTCATCCCCATTCGTTCCCGGATAAGAGCAGGGGGAAGATCTTCGGTAAAGCGGCCAGGAACGGCATTCGGGTCCTCGCCATCCTCGCGCATATGGCGGACGATATCCTCTTCCGTCGTTGCGTCGATCCTGGCCCGGTCGATCTTCGGACGCGAGGCCTTGATACGATCGAGCGTCATTCTTGCCATAGCGCCCGCTCCTTTCTGTTTGCTTTGCGGGCCGAGATGATCCACCGGACGTCATCTCGGTCGGTGTAAATCACGACCAGAACGATTCCATCGACCTCGCCAATAGCTTTGAACCGGAGTTCTCCGTAGTCCTGACGGTCATCGACCGCGGTCAGAACGCGGCCTTCGAAGATCAGGGCGGCAAAGTCGAACCCGAAGCCACGCTCCCGGACATTGCGTTCATGCTTGGCGTCGTGCCAGTCAAATTCCATCGCGGTCTTATACGCAAATAGCGTAGCCGGGTCAAAGCCGGACTACGCTGCCTGCGCAGCTCTGGCGGCTACCCATGGCCAATCTCACCTCACAGCTGATCGTCCAGCTGCTGGATCGGGTGTCGGCGCCGGCACGCGCGGTGGCCAATAGCCTGCGCGGGATTTCAGGGGCCGTCCGCGCCGCCAACAACGCGCCGCTCTCCTTCAGCGACCGGCTCGATGCGGCGATTACCCGTAACAACCGTGCCATCGCCAATGCTCGCGCTGGGGTTATGGATGCGGTTGGCGCCTTCTATGTCCTGAAGTCGGCGGTTACCGCGCCGATCGCGGCGGCTAATGCGCTTGAGACGGCGCTTGCCGAACTCGGCGCCAAGGCGAATCTGTCGAAAGATCAGCTTCGTGCCGTTGGCGAGGCCGCCAAATCGGTCGGCCGTGAGGTCAACCAGTTCACCGCCGACATCATCAGGGCCGAGGACTTCATCGTCGGAATGGGCCTCGATCTCGACCGGGCGGCGAGAGCCATGCCGGCGATCGGCAAGGCAGCGACCGCGACCAAGGCCGATATCCTCGATCTCTCGAAGGCAGGCTATGCGGCAATCTCTAACCTCGGGCTTGCCCCGGAGGAACTGACGCGCGCCTTCGACATGATGGCACTCGCCGGCAAGGAGGGGGGCTTCGAGCTCAAGGACATGGCGCAGTATTTTCCGGCGATCACCGGTCTTGCCGGGTCCAAGGGGCTGACCGGCGCAAAAGGGCTCGCCGACATTGCCGCGGCGCTCCAGATCGTCCGCCGCACGGCCGCAGAAGGCTCGGAAGCCGCCACCAATTTCAACAACATCCTGCAGAAGATCAACGCCAACGACGCTATCAAGAATTTCGCGGAGTATGGCATCGACATCAATGCGGTGCTGAAGGACGCGGTGGCCGA